>JAAWHU010000104.1 GCA_022796015.1 Hungatella sp.
ATGACAGCGGTCAAGGAGGACTTGATCCGCAACAACAACACCATCAACTGGATTCCGGAAAGCATTGGAAAAGGAAGATTCGGGGACTGGCTGGAGAATGTCCAGGACTGGGGAATCAGCCGGAACCGCTATTGGGGAACCCCCTTAAATATCTGGGAGTGCCAGTGCGGCCATCAGCATTCCATCGGCAGCATCCAGGAATTAAAATCCATGTCAGACAACTGTCCTGAGGATATTGAGCTTCACCGTCCTTTTATCGATGGAGTGACCATTACCTGTCCTAAGTGCGGAGGACAGATGAAGCGTGTGCCGGAGGTTATTGACTGCTGGTTTGATTCCGGCGCCATGCCTTTTGCCCAGCACCATTACCCCTTTGAGAACCAGGAGCTTTTTGAGCAGCAGTTCCCGGCAGATTTCATCTCCGAGGCGGTGGATCAGACAAGAGGCTGGTTCTATTCCCTGCTTGCCATCTCCACCTTGATTTTCAACAAGGCGCCCTACAAAAACGTGATTGTCCTCGGCCATGTCCAGGACGAAAACGGGCAGAAGATGAGCAAATCCAAGGGGAATGCCGTAGATCCTTTTGACGCCTTAAAGACTTATGGAGCCGATGCCATCCGGTGGTATTTCTATATTAACAGCGCCCCCTGGCTGCCTAACAGGTTCCACGGAAAGGCCGTGACAGAGGGCCAGAGGAAATTCATGGGCACACTGTGGAATACCTATGCCTTTTTCGTGCTCTATGCCAATATCGATGATTTTGATCCTACGGAATACACTCTGGACTATGAGAAGCTTCCTGTTATGGATAAATGGCTTTTGTCAAAATTAAACAGCCTTGTGAAGGATGTGGACGGCTGTCTGGACAGCTATCAGATTCCCGAGGCAGCAAGAGCTCTCCAGAGCTTTGTGGATGATATGAGTAATTGGTATGTGAGAAGAAGCAGGGAGAGGTTCTGGGCCAAGGGCATGGAGCAGGATAAGATCAATGCTTACATGACTCTGTACACGGCTCTGGTGACTGTGTGCAAAGCCGCAGCCTCCTTGATTCCCTTTATGACAGAGTCTATCTATCAGAACCTAGTGCGCAGCATTGATCAGAATGCACCAGAGAGTATTCATCTGTGCGACTTCCCGGAGGTGAAGGAGTCCTTCATTGACAAGGAGCTGGAGGCGGATATGGATGAGGTTTTGAAGGTGGTGGTTATGGGACGTGCCGCCAGGAACAGCGCCAATTTAAAGAACCGTCAGCCCATTGGCCAGATGTTTGTCAAGGCTCCCGAGGAGCTTTCTAAGTTCTATGTGGAGATCATTGAGGAGGAGCTGAATGTAAAGAAGGTAACCTTTACTGACGACGTAAGGGAATTTACCTCCTACACCTTTAAGCCCCAGTTAAAAACTGTGGGGCCCAAATACGGCAAACAGCTGAACAATATCCGCAGGGCCTTGTCAGAGGTCGATGGCAATGAGGCCATGGATACCTTAAAGGCTTCCGGCAGCCTTACCTTTGATTTTGATGGGAACCAGGTAGTCCTTTTGGAGGAAGATCTGCTCATTGATATGGCTCACAAGGAAGGTTACGTGACAGAGGCGGATCATGCGGTGACTGTGGTTCTGGACACCAACTTAACGCCGGAGCTTGTGGAAGAGGGATTTGTCCGGGAGCTGGTGAGCAAGATTCAGACCATGAGAAAAGAGGCCGGGTTTGAGGTTACGGATCACATCAGAGTATATGAGGATGGCAATGAGAAGATTGCCGGGCTGATGAAGGCCTATGAGGCAGATATTAAGACAGATGTTCTCGCAGAGGAGATCTTAACAGGCCGGATGGGCGGCTACAAAAAGGAATGGAATATTAATGGAGAAGAGGTTGCACTGGGAGTAGAGAAAATCGAACATGACAGCGAGGAGGATATACCGGTTATGAGCACAGAGACGAAGAAGGTGTCAGAGAAGGAAGGAGAGGCTGGGGCCGCAATCAGCAGATTCGATAAAGAAGAGTTTAAGCGTTCCATCATTTACACAGTGAAAAACACATACCGCAAGAAATTGGAGGACGCTACTCCCCAGGAGCTGTTTCAGGCGGTAGCCTATGCTGTGAAGGATATTATTGTGGACCGATGGATTGCCACCCATAAGGAGATGGAACGGTCGGACGCAAAAACCGTCTATTATCTTTCCATGGAGTTTCTTATGGGCCGGGCCCTTGGCAACAACATTATTAATCTCTGTGCCCATAAAGAGGTCAAGGCGACTTTGGAGGAGCTGGGTTTGGACTTGAACCTGTTAGAAGACCAGGAGCCCGATGCCGCTTTAGGCAACGGCGGCCTGGGACGTCTGGCGGCATGCTTTCTGGATTCCTTAGCCACCTTGGGATACCCGGCCTATGGCTGCGGTATCCGCTACCGTTATGGAATGTTTAAGCAGAAGATCGAGAATGGTTACCAGATAGAAGTTCCCGACGAGTGGCTAAAGGATGGCAACCCCTTTGAGGTGCGCCGGTCCGAGTATGCTACAGAGGTCAAATTCGGCGGCCGGGTCCGGGCGGTTCGAGAAGATGGCAAAGAGAAATTTATTCAGGAAGATTACCAGTCTGTCCTGGCGGTTCCCTACGATCTGCCGGTGGTTGGATACGGCAACAATGTGGTGAATACCTTAAGAATCTGGGATGCCCAGCCTATTAACCAGTTTAGCCTGGACAGCTTTGATAAGGGAGATTACCAGAAGGCAGTGGAGCAGGAGAATTTGGCAAAAAATATCTGTGAAGTGCTTTATCCAAACGACAATCACTATGCCGGTAAGGAGTTAAGGCTGAAGCAGCAGTATTTCTTCATCTCCGCCAGTGTGCAGAGAGCCATCAAAAAGTATAAAAGGAACCATTCCGATATCAGGAAATTTTATGAAAAAAATGTGTTCCAGTTAAATGATACCCATCCCACTGTTGCGGTTCCGGAGCTTATGAGAATTCTTTTAGATGACGAAGGGCTGACCTGGGAGGAAGCCTGGGATGTGACTACCAAGACCTGCGCCTACACCAACCATACGATTATGGCGGAAGCCCTGGAGAAGTGGCCGATTGACCTGTTTGCCAAACTTCTTCCCCGTATATACCAGATTGTGGAGGAGATCAACCGCCGCTTTGAGGCCCAGATCCGCCATATGTATCCCGGAGACGAGAGAAAAGTGGAGAAGATGGCTATCCTGTACAATGGTCAGGTGCGTATGGCTTACTTGGCTATTGCCGGAAGCTTCTCTGTCAACGGCGTGGCCAGACTTCACACGGAGATCTTAAAGAACCAGGAGCTGAAGCATTTTTATCAGATGATGCCTCAGAAGTTTAACAATAAGACCAACGGAATTACCCAGAGAAGATTCCTGCTTCACGGCAACCCGCTTCTGGCTTCCTGGGTGACAGATAAATTAGGCAGCGACGCGTGGGTGACAGACCTTCGCCAGATCGGAGGCCTTAAGAAATTTGTAGATGACGAACAGGCCCAGAAGGAATTCATGGAAATCAAATACCAGAATAAGGTTCGTCTGGCCAAGTATATCAAGGAGAATAACGGGGTAGATGTAGATCCTAATTCCATCTTTGACGTACAGGTGAAGAGGCTTCATGAATACAAGCGTCAGCTCATGAACATCCTTCATGTAATGCATTTGTATAACCAATTAAAGGATAACCCGAACCTGGATGTGGTTCCCAGAACCTTTATCTTCGGCGCTAAGGCGGCAGCAGGATACCGCAGGGCAAAGCTGACCATTAAGCTGATTAACTCTGTGGCAGAGGTGGTCAATAACGATCCCGAGATTCAGGGCAAGCTGAAGGTGGTGTTTATTGAGGACTACCGTGTAAGCAATGCGGAGATTATCTTTGCCGCCGCCGACGTGAGCGAGCAGATTTCCACTGCCAGCAAAGAGGCCTCCGGCACAGGCAATATGAAGTTTATGCTCAACGGCGCATTGACGCTGGGCACTATGGATGGAGCCAACGTGGAGATTGTGGAGGAAGTAGGACAGGAGAATGCCTTTATCTTCGGTATGTCGGCTGACGAAGTCATCAGCTATGAGAAGAACGGAGGCTATTATCCCATTGATATTTTCAACAGCAACGAGAAAGTGCGCCGGGTACTGATGCAGCTGATCAACGGGTTCTATTCTCCCCAGGATCCCAATAAGTTCCGGGAGATCTATGAGTCCCTGCTGCAGGGCAATGCCGTTGACAAGGCGGATATGTATTTTATCTTGAAGGATTGCGTGCCCTATGCCGAGGCTCAGGTACAGGTAGATAAAGCTTACCGTGATAAAAAATGGTGGGCAAGAGCCGCCATGCTCAATGTGGCCTGCGCCGGCAAATTCAGCTCTGACAGAACGATCAGAGAGTATATTGATGAGCTGTGGCATTTGGATAAGATCAATGTAGAAGTATAAGCATCTGGTTCATAAAAAACCCCCTTCTCTTCATATGATGATACCAGGGTCAGAAGGTCATGTATGGCATGCTTGCATGTCAATACATGACTTTAGGACCCGTAAAAACATGAAAAAGAAGCCTCATTAGGGCGGATTTTGAATGTTTTTAGGATTGCGGGAGCATGAAATGCGGAGCAATCTGTAGCTGCCAGGGTCAGAAGGTCATCATTAGAGAGGGGGGTTTTTATGCGCAGATTTCTTCTTTTTTGTCTCATTGCCGTGTTGTTTCCCTATATAGCTACCCTTGCGTTCGCAGGGACTATAACAGGACAAGGAGGGACGTGGGGCCGGCAGGAGGACTTGGCCGGTGAAAAACGGATTTTTTTGGACAGGCAGAGGCGGGGATATGTGGATGTGGAGGAATATCTGGTAGGCGTAGTGGCAAAGCAGATGCCGGCAGATTATGAAAAGGAGGCCCTAAAAGCCCAGGCTGTCATAGCCAGGACCTATGTGTACCGCCAGATGGAGGGACAGGACGAGATCAGGGAGTCTGAGCTTAACCTGGAATATCTGGAGGAGGAGCAGATGGAGAAGCTGTGGGGCAAGCCTAAATTCTTGGAATATTACCAGAAGATCCGCCAGGCTGTGGAGGAGACAGAAGGGAAGACCATAACCTGTTCAGGAGAGTATGTGGAACCTCTTTTCCACAGGGCCAGCGCCGGCCAGACACGGGATGGAGACCAGGCTCATCCCTATCTTGTATCTGTAGACAGCAGGGAGGATATGGAGGCAGAAGGATATCTTACCATGAATGTGTGGACTCCCCAGGAATTTGCGGATCTAATTCGGCAGCTTCCGGAAGGGGAGAGGGTGACAGCCGACCAGATCCCCGAGACCATCCAGCTGATCGCACGGGACAAGGCAGGATATGTGACGGAAATTCAGATCGGGACTCATATTTTTGATGGGGAATCTATAGGGAAGGTTCTGGGTCTTCCTTCTGCTGCCTACTCTCTGGAGAGCTATGGGACGGGAGTGCGGGCAGTGTGCAGAGGTCATGGCCATGGATACGGAATGAGTCAGTATGGAGCCCATATCAAAGCCAGGGAAGGGATGAAGGCAGAGGACATACTGGGTTATTACTATCATGATAGTGTAATTCAGTCAGGAGAATCTTCATAAACATAAACATTGCAAATAATTTGTCCGAAACAATGAATAACTCCGGCTCCTTTGGTAAGAATAGTACCGAGGTGATAAACGGTGAGAGAGAAATTCAATCAAATGTTCAAGGACAAACTATTTCTTGTCATGTTGGTGTTGGGCCTGCTGACTATTGTTGCCGCAGCAGGAGTGGTTACGATTCAAAGAGGAAATGCCCCTGGAGAAGAAAATCCCTATATGCAGGAACAGCAGGGGGCAATTATTGCGGAAGAGAGCCCGACAGATACGTCGACCCAGATTGCGGGAAGCGCAGATGCCGAGAAGGAGCAGTCTCAGTCCCATATTAATAACTGGGCAGAGACAGAACCGGTCCAGGTTGCCAAAGAAACTGAAAAAGCACACACAGAAAAACCTTCCTCCCAGCAGACATCACAGCCGGAGGCAGCTCCTGCTGGTTCCGGAATGGAGAATGCAGTTCCCCTGACCCTGAATTTTTCCGAGGCAAGCAAGATGGCTTGGCCTGTAATGGGGAATGTACTGCTGGATTACAGTATGGATACTACGATTTATTTCCCCACTTTGGAACAGTATCAGGTTAATCCCGGAGTGGTAATTCAGGCAGAGGTAAGCCAGCCTGTAGTGGCTCCCGCCAATGCCAGAGTAGTGGCAGTCAGTGCCGACGAGGAGCTGGGCAATTTCCTGGTTCTTGACTTAGGCAATGACTATGTGGCTACCTGCGGACAGCTAAAGGAGATCCAGGTGGTGGAAAATGAATACCTGGAGGCCGGACAGGTTCTGGGTTATGTAGCTGAGCCTACCAAATATTATTCCGTGGAAGGCAGTAATGTATACTTCCAGCTGGAGCACCAGGGAAATAAGGTGGATCCCATTGACTATTTTGAATAATGGAAAACGGAGAGCAGCTTTGAATCTGTTCTCCGTTTTTCATTTTGTAAGACATTAAGAGTTTACAGGCATATTCTGAGACTTATCGAAGGCCGGGTTAAAGGCATAGAAGTTGCGGCTATCCAAATGCTCCTGGACATTGCGCAGGGCCTCACCGAAACGCTGGAAGTGGATGATCTCCCTCTTTCTGAGGAACCGGATAGGGTCGCAGACCTCAGGATCCTTTACGACGCGGAGAATATTGTCATAGGTAGAGCGGGCTTTCTGCTCTGCTGCCAAATCCTCAAACAAATCCGTAATGGGGTCTCCCTTGGACTGGAATTCACAGGCATTAAAGGGAACACCGCCTGCGGCCTGGGGCCAGATACCGGTGGTGTGGTCGATATAGTATGGGCCGAAGCCGGATGCCTCGATTTCCTCAGGCGTTAGGTTTCTGGTGAGCTGATGGACGATGGTGGCCACAATCTCTAAGTGGGCTAGTTCTTCGGTACCGATATCGGTGAGAACCGCCTTGCCGATATCATAAGGCATGGAATAGCGCTGGGAAAGGTAGCGCATGGAGGCGCCCATTTCGCCGTCCGGCCCTCCAGAGTGTAAAAACAGATGTTTTCAGACATAGTAGTGGAATTCCAGCCTGTTTTCGCTGCGGTAATAGATGATTTTCTTTACGATGCGCCTGAGGGCCGCGCCTTTGATCTCATAGCTGACATCCGGGTTGGAGATCAGGTTATAAGCGGAGCGGATACTCTCCATAATGGTTGATTTCTGGACAGATAAAGGAACCTCCGGATCCTGGGAAAAAAGATTTGCTAATTCCTGATCTAAGGCGGTGCGCTCTGTCTTTAGCCGTTCTTTGCTGACCCGGTATTCGTCAAGGGAGTCGATGCCGTTTTCATAAGCGTCACGAATCCTGGCTTCCTTGGCTGTAAGGCGAAAGAGGGCGGCCTCAAGGGCGGCACGTTCCCCGGATAAGGTTTTATCCATCGGCTTGATATATTCAAATTCTATGTTTCCGGTGTCCAAAACACTTTTCAGAGACTCCAGGACAGAGGCTTCTGCTTTATGTACAGAGATGCTGCAGGAGCCGGTGTGATATCCCTTTGCATATTTCCAGCACTGAAATGCATCGGGTCGTTTCTTCTGATTATTGGATACATTGACAGACAGGCTGGCTCCGCAGCTTCCGCATACAAGGATTCCGGAAAGCCAGTGCCTGCAGGAGGAGATTTCCCGCCGTTTCACAGGATGAAATTCCTGGGCCAGACGATCCAGATTCGCCTGAAAGATATCAGTGACACTGGGGCGGGTCTCATGGGTTCCCTGGAACTGGATTCCGTTCCACTCAACGATCCCCATATAGAAGCGATTGCGTAGAATACGGTCTATGGTGCGGCGCTCAAAAAGATTGCCTCTCCGGGTCCGGTATCCCCGCCGGTTGCATTCTCTTGCTACGGCTGTGAGATCGTGGCCTTCATGGTAATAACTGAAAATAAATTCTACTATGGGATACTCCCTGTCATCAATGACATAAGGCCTTCCGCCCCCTACTGCCCGGTAGCCCAGGCAGGGAGATATCTGATATCCGCTTCGGAGCGCCTTTTCAGACATACCCCTTAAGACTTCACCTGAAAGGTTAATGGAATAGTATTCGTCAAACCATTCAATAATCGTCTCAATAAGTCGTCCAAACATTCCTTCAGCAATAGGCTCCGACACGCTTTTGATCTCAACCTGGCATTTTTTTCGTAGGATTCCCTTGTAAAAGATGCTTTCCTCCTGGTTCCTGGCGAACCTGGAAAATTTCCACACATAGAGCCGTTTAAAAGGAGCCGGGGACTGGGACTTGGCCACGGCTACCATTCTCTGAAACTCCGGCCGGTTGTCTGCCTTGCGGCCGGAGATCCCTCTCTTCTCCATGAATATAAATTCTTCCGGAATGATAAAGCCTTCTGCTTTGGCGGCGTCACGGATCACGCGGATCTGGGCATCCGGGGACAGCTCCGCCTGATCGTCTGTGCTGACACGAATGTAGGCGGCGCCGATTTCAAGTGTGCTTGATTTCATGAACAATCATCTCCCTGTTCATTGTACGATCTTAAGGTATAAAAAATACACCTATTGCGGAAACAGGCGTGAGATGATAGATCATAAAAGCTATTCTAATAATCTGACTAAAGAGTGTAGGAAAGTAATACAAACAGTATTGCATAAAATGCATCAAAAATGAGAGGAGAAGGAGGACGTGGCACAGACTAAAAACGCAATAGAGGTTGTAAACAAGATAGAGATTTCCGGAAGGCCGGAAGTATTATTTGACTCTATTTCAGATGAAGAGAAAAAGCAGATTGTGCAGATCATGAGTGAGAGAATCATGAATCCAATCGGGTTCCGTATCAGAGGAAATGGAGTATCCGTTTAGCAATCGGGAGCAATGTACGGCTTTATGAATGGAACAAGCCAATGATGAGGTATAGGAATGAAACATGAAGAAAGTACGAAAATTATCCTGCACAAAGTGGGGGCAGAGCTGGAACATATTCATCCTGGCAGAGATCAGGCATCAGGGGTATGTCTGGCAGCCCTCATGGTAGGAGGTTTTCTTTACCTGCTGTGTAAAAGGTGGTTTCGGGAAGAAGCATGAAAAATCCAAAACACAAAAGAAAGGGCTTAGGAAAGGAGAACTCCTGGCAGTGGAAAGCTACCAGGAGATTTGGAAAATTCAAAAGCTATTTTATTAATTATAGCACAGAAAGAGAGGTAAGACAAGATGGTAAATGCAACAAGATTCATAAAATTTATTGCGATGTATATGACCAGGTGATGATAGATGTGGCAGCCACGACCATGGAGGAGTTAAAGCGAATGGAAGAGGAGGCAGGCATGTTTGGAAGCATATCGGATGAGGCCATTCAATCGGGAGAGAGGCAAACCTATACCAGCTCTAAGCTGTTACAGTAAGAATGCTGTTCTTAAAGACAGAACAAGAGATTATTCATGAGATCCCGCGGAAACGGAATGCCGGCTATGCTAATGCACGGACTCTTACAAGCACACAGCTGTCTATCATGGAGCAGCTGGGCAATAATCTTCTGGAGGAACTTACTCAGGCGGCGGAGACTGCAGGGGAAAATGTGAGGAATGTCTTTACCATAGGCCGGCTGGAGGGGGACCCTTTTAGAAAAGAAGCATTGGCCCAGGTGATGCTCCAGCAGGCAGCGGGCGGCTCCTGGAGGAAAAGCAGAACAAAGGGGTTCCCGCATTTACAGATAAGGCAGGAAGGACATGGAGCCTTCAGGATTACAGTAATATGGCTGTCAGGACTACGGCCAGACAGGCAGAGGTAGCGGCTCTTGTCCAGTTCCTCGATTTTCTTGTTGGCATAGGCAAGCAGGGTAGCGATTGCCCCGGTCAGCGTATCAAGGAGCTTTTCAATTTCCGCCTCTACCTGTGCCAGTTCCACTTGATAGGCGGTCAATTTCGGGTTGGCCTTTTCCTCACCGCCCCGGAGGTGTTTGAAATCCTGGAATTTCTCTCCCATAGCCGTGAAAATGAACTGTTCAAATTCTGCCTTGCGGAGAGTTCCGCACCCCGGACAGCCCTTGTGGTCGGACTGTTTATTGCACCGGAGGTATTCATAACCGGAAGGGTTGCGGGTGACTTTCAAAACGTAACCGCATTTATTTCATATTTAAAGCTGGACTGCTCCGGGGGAGGGGCTACGCTTTTTTTAGCTAGTGGAGTTCGTGGGAATTATGGAGTATGAAAATGGACACTTTTTTGATAAATCAGCAATTTACCCCGGTATATCAATTTTCATTTATGTTACGCTTTAGAACGCTATTTGGGGGAGTGGGAATATATAAAACCTATCCCTTATCAATTCCATGTCTGCAAACCGCCAAAATCAAACTGAAAAGGCTTCCTACCGCGTAACAAGCCCCATAATAAATTGAGGGCGAAAGCAGTTTCCTGTCTTTGCTACTTCCTATCGGTCGAAGTGGAATTTCAAAATGGCTTCAACTAGTTTTGCTTTTAATCTGTCCTGTGTATTGTCATTGATATATCCCTTATACATAGACAGATATTTGATGTGTGCGGTATAGTGCCGCAATACTGCATCTACCGCTTCCGGCTTTCCGGCAACGTCTTTTTCGATTACTTCAAAAGGTATCAGCTTTTTGTTCCTCATGTTCCAATTTCTCCCATTCTTTCCGTAATTGTTTCAGCGCAACATTTCTCCTGCGGTTTATCGAACTCCTGCAACGCCCGTACAGTCTGCCGATTGCTTCATCACGATAGCCAATGAAGTAATAAAGCAACAGGACTTCCCGGCGTAATTTCGGCAATCTTGATAATGCCGTAGCTAAC
>JAAWHU010000105.1 GCA_022796015.1 Hungatella sp.
AACGCCTGGTTGGAAAAAACCTGACGGTAATTATCAAGCCCGGCAAACCCATTCCCAACGGCCTGCATAAAAGAACGCCGTATCACATCCCCAAATGGGTGGAGATGCAGGGCTTTTCCCTAAATATAACGGCGGGATGTATGTTCTGCCAAACAGCACAATTTTTGTTTCCAGAGGTATGGGCGGCCACAGCGGTCTTCCTCGAATCAATAACAGGCCGGAACTTGCCATCATTGATATTAATGGCAGACAGGAAACAGAAATTCCGTGACTTTGACAAAGGAGTGTGTACAACATGATCTTAATAAGTGTAATCGTGCCGGTTCTGACAGTGTGTCTGATTCTCTTATACCTAATCCTGATCCGGCGTTTTTTCAGAGTAAAGTCAAAACTGCCGGTTTTAGGGCTGCGTGATGGAATCGGCTGTCTGACCGGGAAGCGGAGATGGCTGGCAGTCCTTGGGCTCCTGGTTTTTCTGACATCCTTCGGCGCTCAGGTAAGCACCAAGTTATGGTCGCCTAATATGCTCATGGTTTTTAACTATGAGGAGGCAGCCAGAGGACAGAATCCCAATGTTACCCGGTTCAATGAGTCCAACATTCTTTCCGACCAGATTTTGGAGAAGGTGGTCAGCCGGGGAGGCCTGTCAATCAGTGCGGAACATCTGGCAGAACTGCTGACCATATCCACCCGGCTGGACGCGGAGAAGCTGGATGTGACCCAGGAATCGGATCTGAAGATATCCACAGAGTACTGGATTCAATGTTCTGAGAAAGTATCTCTATACCATGTTAATCCCAAGACGGTGCTGAACCTTTTGGCAGATGTGTACTGGGAAGATTTTATACAAAATTACGCGGAAAATGACAGTATTCTGGATTTGTCCTTTGATGAGCTTGAAGGAATGGAGTATCTGGATGTAAAGGATTATCTGCAGATGCAGGCATATAAGCTAAAAAATTACCTTCCTGTCTACAGCAGCGCAAGCAGCAGCTTCCGGGCGGCGGCCAACGGGGAAACCTTTGCCTCCCTGTCCCAGAAGATCGACAACTATATTAAGATTGAGCTGGAGCGCTATGAGGCCTTTGTCCTGGAAAACGGTCTTTCCAGGGACAAAACCACCTACCAGTCCAGAATGCAGTATGCCAACCGTCTTCTGGACACTTCCAGGAAAAAGGACATGGCATCCTATGACGTGCGCATAGAGACCATCAATATGTACAACGCATTTATGACCCGTTTCGTTCTTATACCTACCTACGACACCAACAAGGAATTCTACATGTCCAAAACTAAAGTAGGCGTGGATTACTTTGCAGATGAGGCCAAGGAACATTTGGAGTCCGCCACAAAGCTGGTGGAGGAGATGGAGCACAACACCTATGCCTCCGCACAGATCGGAAAACATCAGGCCTCCTCCAATATTTATGACCAGGCGGACAGACGCATTGAGGAGTTGAAAAACGAGCTTATTAATCTGGCAGAACAGTGCAGAGAACAGTGCAGCGCCTATGTGAAAGAAAAACGGGACGGGTATATTCAGGTCAGTTTTGCTGCGCCGTCCGTGGCCGGTGAGGCGGCACGGGCCCTTGTGTTCACCCTTTTCTTTGTAGCGGCTTTAGGCGGAAATGCCATATTGGCCCCCTTCTATAAAGCCTGCCGCCAGGACATCTCCCGAGCCAGAGCAGTGAAAAAGGCAAAAACAAAAACCAAAACCAAGAAAAAGGCAGACAGGGAGGAGGTTGCACCATGAAAGAGCTTGATGTGTTTCGTTATCTGAAAAAATACCGTGCTTTTATTGCCGGACTATCCGTTCTGGCAGGCATTGTATTTTTCCTGATTGCGCAGTTCTATATTCAGCAGTACAAAGCCGTTACGGTTATCGAGTACACGGGAGCCCGGGCCGGAGAGGGTTTTTCCCCCGATGGGAAGGAGATTGACACAACGGAGATTTATGCCACAAACCTAGTGGCTCAGGCCATGAAAAAGCTGGATATCCCGTACACCGAGGCCACAACGGACGATATCCGCATGAATATCCATGTGGAGCCCATTATTACAGAAGAGGATCTTCTGGTGCAGCAGGCCAAGCTTGACAATAATGAGAAGGATTATGAGATAAAGCCTACCAGATATCTGGTATCTTTTCACTGCGGCGTTAAGGCAGGCAGGGACTATCCGCGCAAGGTGTTAAACCAGATTCTTCAGGAATATGCAAGCTACTACGGAAAGACTCACGTGAACACCTCCTTAGCCGCCAATCCTGTCAGCGATATCACCTCCAAGGGGTACGACTATCTGGAGATGGCCGAGGTTATGGACGACACCCTATTAAACATCACAGAGCACCTTTCGGACAAGGTCAACTGGAACGGCGAGTTCCGCTCCAGCAAGACCGGGCGGAGCTTCCAGGATCTTTACGATGAATTTAAGTTTATTAAGCAGGTGGAGGTCCGTCAGCTGTTTTCTGAGATTCTGGCCGGCAAGATTACCAAGGATCGGGACGTGCTTTTAGATAAGTACCAGAATCGGAACAATAACCTGGATATATCCAACAGTGCAGCGTCCTTTGAGATAGACCGGATTCGAGGAATCATAGGAGCTTATGAAGACGCCATGGGCGATTTCGGCTCTCCCGCCGTCACAAACGAAGACGGCACGACCAGTGACAGTACCCTGCAAAACAGTGTGCTTCCGGATGTATACGATGATTGGAACCGGGACGAGGACGGAAACTGGCAGCCTGTAGACCGAACTGCAGAATATGATCAGCTGCTGATGAAATACATTGAGGACCGTACTCTTTTTGAACACAACCTCATTGAAAAAGAGTACAACAACTACATACTCAGTGTATTTGCCACAGCCGCCGCAGTCTCTCCACAGGAAGATCAGGACAGAACCCAGGAGGAGATTGAGGACTTGGCGCAGAAGATTAATGCCCTTCAGACCGTATATTATGAGACGAATGATGAGTACAACGATTACCTGGGCGCTCAGAATATTGTGATGCTTTCCAGCGTCAGGGTGACGGAACGTTTTCCTATATTCGTCTTCACCATTTTGATTGTGGTGATTTTCGGTGCATTGGGGTGTGCAGGTGCTGCTCTCTTCGGCCGGATTGAGGACTTTATCGAGTACTATGCCTTTACCAACAAAGTGGATGGCCTTCCCAACAGGGCAAAGTGCGACCAGTTTATTACATCCAGGGAGAGCTGGCCGATTCCGGAAAACTTTGCATGTATTGTATTTAAACTTGCCAATCTGCAGTCCGAGAACGCCAGACTTGGCAGAGAGGCCGGCGATAAGATGATAAAAGATTTCGTTGCATTGATGACATCGATTTTTGCCCCATCTGACAAGATGTTTGTGGGCAATAACGGAGCGGGCCAGTATCTGATATTTGCAGAATCTTTGGGAAAAGAGCAGGTAGCTGCAGCCCTCCTTCAGCTTTCCGTTGTCCTGGAGGAGAAGTCAAAGGACTGCGGATATCACATTGAACTGCAAAACGGCTATGCATGCGCCGGAGAGGAACAGTGCTACTATATCCGCCAGCTTCTGTCCACAGCTATGAAACGGGTTCGCACGGCCGGAACCGAACAATCGTCTGATCCGGCGGCTGTCTGACAAGACAGCCGTCAAAGGAAAACACGGGGAGGGTTAAAGCTTGGTTTCCATCATTTACATGATACTGGCAACCGCAATGTTTTTTCTGCAGGATACCTATTTTTTGCTGGGCGGTGTTGAATTCAGCCTGAAAAATCCCTGCATCATAGGGATTTTATTTCTTGCCCTTTTGAATTTTACAGTGACGGTTAAGCTGGACCGGGTTATGGTTCTGGCGCGCCATGGGGCGACTCAAATGCTTCCCCTTGTGATTCCGTTTCTCTTCTCATCTGTCATCTGGGTGGCCGAAAGAGCCGACGGAATTACTATTTTAAACGGAGTCGGCATGATCGTTCCCCAGCTGCTGTCGATTTTTGTGGCCGCTTCAACCTTATATCTGTTTGGGGAAAAAGGAATCTGGTATTGCCTTGGGGCCATGTGCCTTGCCAATTTCCTGAGAGTTCTGGCAGTAATCGCAGAAGGGGGAGCGGCAGCCTTTTTTCAGGAGTTTGTGACACTTTTAACCTCCTTCAGTGCAGAGACAGGCCCTCTGATGACAGCCCTGGAGATCAATGACCTGACCTTTGCCTTCGGCCCCTTTTTAATTTATCTGCTTCTGAATCGGAAAGGGATATCCCGCTGGCTTCTTTGGTTTCTGTGTTCCATGGTTTTCTTTTTGATTGGCTTAAAGCGAATCGCCATCCCGGCAGTGGTCTTAGGAGTTCTTGCGGCCTGGATGGTAGGCAGAATGCCGGAAAAGGCAGCGAAACAGACGGCTTTGTTTCTGGGGGTAGGGATGATCTTTTGCAGCTTTATGTACATTGTGGGAATTCGGATGGGACTCTTTCAATATCTGCAGGAGCGGCTTGGAATCAACGCTATGGGCCGTGTAGAGATGTTCGCCAACCTGGAGCCCTACTATGATATAAGTATTACCTATATGGGCAGAGGCACAGGTTTTGAGCGGTTTGTGGACTGGGCTTCCGGTGTTGTATACAATACCCCACGGCGCACCATTATGCAGATTCACAACGACTTTTTGCGGATGTATCTAAATATTGGATTTACAGGATATCTGGTATGGCTTTGGGGGTATCTTATGGTGCGGCTGCGTTACTGGTTTTGGCAGGGCGGCAAAGACGCAGGTTGTCTGTTTCTCGGCATCTGCATCTACTGCTTTGTTCTTTACGCCACAGACAATACCATCTACTACCCCTATACCATGCTTGCCTGCGCCATAGTGCCGATGTCTTGTCATTTTAATGACATGGCGGAAAATATTTTAGACCAGCACTGTGCCCAGTGGAGCAGGCTGGGAGGGGAGGCGGGGTTCTCCCCCTCCGATCATTCGGAAACAGGGAGCTGATTTCTTTGAAAAATAAAGAACCAAAAATCTGTTTTGCCGCGTCAGCAGGCGGCCATTTGGATGAGCTTCTTATGCTGGGGCCGCTTATGGAAAGTTATAACAGCTTTCTTGTGACGGAACAGACCGTTTATAGGCCGGCTGTAAAGAATATGAAATGCTATTATCTGCTTCAGGTCAACCGTCGGGAGAAAACCTGTCTGTTAAGAATGATTATCAATGGATTCCGTTCTCTAAGGATTTTTCTCCTGGAGCGGCCCGACATGGTTATCTCCACTGGCGTTCTTGCTACTATCCCAATCTGTATTCTGTGTAAGGTGTTTGGGAGAAAGCTGATTTTTATTGAGACCTTTGCCAACGTGAAGACCCCCACCATGACCGGAAGATTTCTCTACAGGTTTGCGGACTGTTTTTATATTCAGTGGCCTCAGCTGCACAAATATTATCCAAAGGCTGTGTATCGGGGCGGCGTTTACTGAGGTGAGCATTATGATCTTTGTGACTGTGGGTTCCCAGAAATTTCCCTTTAACCGCCTGATTCAAAAGGTGGACCAGTTGGTGAAGGACGGTGTGATCCTGGACGACGTGATGATTCAGACAGGCGTAAGCAATTATACTCCCTGTCAATGTCATTATCAGGCGTTCTATGACCAGGAAGCATTTAAAAATATGATTGACACATGCAGCGTCCTCATAACCCACGGAGGCGTAGGCACGTTGATTGATGCTGTAAGACGAAGAAAAAAGGTGGTGGCAGTCCCGCGGCTGGCCAGATACGGAGAGCATGTGGATGATCACCAGCTTCAGATTTTGGAGCGGTTCCACCAGATGAACCTGATTGAGAGCTGCGTAGATGTGGATAAACTGGGGGAGGCCATTGCCAGGGCTCAAACCCATGTCTATGATTCATACCCATCCAACACCATAGCATTTATTGCGTCGGTTGACGAAACTATCCGCTCTCTGGGAGGAGGAATGTTTGTGAAACGTAAGGGAGTGAGGCTGTGAAGGTTTTGGTAATCGGTCCCAGCGACACAGGTTCCATGGGAGGCATGGCCGCTGTTATCAGGGATATAAGGGAGAGCCGGCAGCTTAATGAGGAATTTGACATTGACATATTTCCCTCCTACATAGATGGCAGTCTGGCCGTGCGGCTTTTGTATTCCGGGTATGGGTATCTAAGATTTCTGCTTTGTTTCAAACAATACGATCTGTTCCATATCCACACCGCAGAGAGAGGCAGCACGTTCCGGAAAAATTTGTATTTGCAGAGGATAAAAAAGGCAGGAAAACGGGCAGTCATACATATCCACGGGGCGGAGTATCTGACTTTTTATGATGGACTGGGAAGGTTGGGGAAGGGGATTGTAGAGCGATTTTTCTGTCGTGGAGATTTGGTGTTGGCACTGTCGGACAGCTGGAGGAGAGAGCTTGAGGCCCGCTTTCACATTGACACCTGCAGGACCCTGAACAACGGCATTGACGTCCTTAAATGGAAAGCTGCGGCGACAGATGTAAAAAAACACAGAAATTCTTTTTTGATGCTTGGGAGGCTGGGGAAACGGAAAGGAACTTATGACCTGATTGACGCCGTGGAGATGGCTGTCCGGGAAAATTCGGAAATTTTTATCTGCCTGGCAGGAGACGGGGAAGTGGACAAGGTGCGCAGCCTGATTGAAGAAAAAGGGCTTGAGAGACATATTCAGGCGCCTGGATGGATAGACGGGGAGGAAAAGCTTGAGTATCTGAAAAAGGCCGCGACGCTGGTTCTTCCGTCCTACTATGAAGGGCTTCCGATGGCGATTTTGGAGGGGATGGCCGGAGGAAAAGCCATTTTAAGCACTACTGTCGGCGCAATTCCGGAGGTGGTTGCAGAGGAAAACGGTATCCTTGTGGAGCCTGGAGATGTGGCCGGGCTGGCACAAGGCCTCCTGCGTTTAAGCAGTGACACCCAGATGTTAGAAACCATGTCCCGAAAAAATATGGAGAAAGCCCAAGAATGTTTTAGTATCAGTCAGATCCATAAACAGCTGGCAGAGTACTACAGGCAGGCCATGGAGTGAAAGAGGGGAGAAAACGGTGTTGGAACGAGACAAACCAGTTATCAGCGTCATTGTGCCTGTGTACAATGTGGAGTCATGTGTGAAACTATGTCTTGACTCCATTACGGCGCAGACCTATGAGAATCTTGAGATTGTGATTGTAGACGATGCTTCCACAGATCACAGCGGCAGTATCTGTGATGCCTATGCATTGGAGGATAAGCGACTGTTGGTTGTTCATTTTTCCGTAAATCGGGGGCCGTCTGCCGCCAGAAACGAGGGGATAAAAAGGGCGTCAGGCGAATTGCTCTCTTTTATAGATGCAGACGACTATGTGGAGCCGGATATGTTAGAAAAACTCTACCTAAACCTGAAGGAAAACAAGGCGGACATAAGCGCCTGCGGGGCTGACGGTATAAAGATAACAGATGGGCCTGCCGATTCCTATTCCAGGGCTGAGGCAGTCGGCTGCTTGGCAAAAGGCACACCTTTTAATCTGGTTCCATGGGGAAAGCTTTATATGGTAGGGCCTGTGAAAAAGCATCTCTTTGACGAAGGGATTTTTTTCAGCGAAGATTTATTGTTTCTATATAATGTGCTGAAAGACATAGAACGGGTAAGCTATATACCAGACAAACTTTACCATTATGTCTGCCGTGAGGGAAGCCAGGTACACAGCGGTGTCAGTGAGCGGAAATGTACTGCCCTCCTGGTTTATGACATACTTTGTCAGGATGCCAGAAACAATTTTCCTGAAACAGTCCCTGATTTTCAGCAGCAGGCATTGGATGTAGATTCCCGGCAGGCTATGATAGCAGTGGAAAGCAGCAAAAGCACCAGGGAGGCATTTGCATATATAAAAAGGTTTAGCAAACATATCCGGCGTCATTTTACCTGGAAGTCTTGGCGGCTGTGCCCCGACAAAAAAAGCAGAGTGGCCACCCTGCTTTTATATATGAGCCCGGAGGCTTTCTGGGGAACTGCTATGGTTTATAAACAGATAAAGCGGTTAAAGGACAGAAAGAAATGAAGGAAGAACTACCATTAATCAGTATTATTGTACCTGTGTACAACGTGGAGTCCTATGTTGGGAAATGCCTGGACTCTCTAAAGGTCCAGACATATACCAATCTTGAGATTATTGCTGTGGACGATGCCTCCACCGACAAGAGCGGCAGTATTTGCGACGCCTGTGCAGCCGAAGATAAGCGTCTGCAAATCGTTCATTTTCCTTCAAACCGCGGGTTGTCCGCCGCCAGAAATGAGGGCATATCCAGGGCGAAGGGAGAATTGGCGGCATTTGTGGATTCGGACGACTATGCAGAACCTGATATGATATTGAAACTGTACCGCAGCCTGCGGGAAAGCGGGGCGGATATAAGCGTCTGTTCCAACATTGGAATGAACATGAAGGAGGCGCCGGCCGGCGTTTATTCTGCTGCAGAGGCAGTTTACTGTATGGCCAGGCGGGGACCTTTCCTTTGGACCGTGTGGGGAAAACTCTATCCGGCAGAGCTTATAAAAAAACATGCTTTTCATGAGAAGGCCTTCTGCTGTGAGGATTTACTGTTTTTTTATGAGATTCTTAAAGAGATCAAACAAGTCAGTTATATACCGGATAAACTGTATAACTATGTTTACAGGGAAGGAAGCCAGATCAACAGCAGAGTTGGCAAAAAGAGGTGTACGGTGCTCTCTGCCATCAGCAGGATCTGTAAGGATGCAGGCGTGAATTTCCCGGAGACAGTGCCGGGATTTTTGCAGATCGCATTGGACACCAATGTGCGTTTGGCCATGGAGGCCGTGGAGAAGGGCACAAAAGAGGGGAATATTGGCAGTTATCTGCACCTGTTTCAGAAACATATCCGGCGTCATTTTACCTGGAGCGCTTTGTTTGTCAACCCTGATGTAAAAACCATGACGGCAGTCTTAACCCTTTATGTCAGCCGAAGGACCTTTTTTTGCTTTGCCTCTGTCTACAGCTCCATGAAGAGCATAGGAACGAAAAGACGGAAAACGGAGTAAAAACCAATGGACAGAACAAAGCATGTTGTGAAAAACTTAAAATTTACGGCTGTCAGCGAACTGGTATTGGCACTGCTGAAATTTTTGTCACGCCGGGTATTCGTTCTGCTTCTGGGGAAAGAATACTTAGGAATCAACGGACTTTTTACGGATATTCTCTCCATGCTGTCATTGGCGGAGCTGGGATTTGGAGTTTCCATCACCTACAGCTTGTATCGGCCTGTAGCTGAGGGAGACGTGGAACTGATCAAATCCCTTATGGGCCTGTACCGCTGCTTTTACCGAATCGTGGGGATGGTAGTTTTGTCTGCCGGATTATGCCTTGTACCCTTTCTTGATTTCTTTGTCAAGGAAATGCCGGAGAATATCCCTCACATTTCCCTTATCTATATCCTCAATGTGGTGAATGTCAGCGTTTCCTATTTCTTTTCCTACAAAGCCACACTTCTGTTTGTATGTCAGAAAAAATATGTGGATTCTATGGTTCGGGCTGCAGTCGGACTTCTTGCCACAGGGGCCCAGATAGGTGTGCTTTTGCTAACCGGAAATTATCTGCACTATCTATACATTGCCATTTTGTCCACCGTGCTGCAGAATGGAATGATCTCCGCAAAGACCGATGCGCTCTATCCTTACCTGAGGGAGCGGAGGGTTAAGCCTGTGCCGGCAGATCTGATAGAGGATATCCGCCGCAACGTCAGTGCCATGATTCTTCATCGTATAGGCAGCGTGGCGGTTTTCGGCACGGATAATGTTTTGATTTCAAAGTTTGTGGGCATCGGCACCACAGGATTGTACTCCAATTATATAATGATACGAAATTTTTTAAATATCATGACCGGCACGGTGTTTAATGCCATCACACCAGCCGTGGGAAATCTGAATGTGACAGAGACTGTAGAAGAAAAGAGGAAAACCTTTGGGCGTCTTAATTTTTTTGCGGCCTGGCTGTTTGGCTGGATGAGTATATGCCTTCTGTGGCTCTTTGACCCGTTTATCACCATCTGGCTGGGAGATGACTTTTTACTTCCCGGACCTGTTGTAGCGCTGATTGTGATCAATTTCTACATTAACAGTATGCGTGTCCCTGTGGCCAATACCAAAAGTGTTATGGGGCTGTTTTGGGATGAGAGGTACAAGTCTGTTCTGGAGGCGGTTATGAATCTGGCGGTATCTGTTGTATTGGCCAGGACATGGGGGATCGGAGGGATTCTCTTGGGGACCTTTATAAGCACAATGGCACTGCCCTTTTGGATTGAGCCTGTGGGACTTTACCGTCACGGATTAGAACAGCCTGTAAAAAATTATTTTGTCCGTTATTTGTATTACCTGACAGTGACTGGGACCGCCGGGGCCCTGACAGGTGTTCTGTGCGGCATGACACGGGGAACCATGTTTGGCTTTTTTCTCAAAATCTTGTTTTGCATGTTCATACCCAATGCGGTTTACCTGGCTGTCTATAGCCGGATGGAGGAATTTCGCTTTGTGAAGGAGGTAGCGGCCGCTGTGGCCGGAAAGATATTTTAATTCGCCAGGTTTTAATTGCCGCCTTGACAAACCTGCCCGTCCGGGGTATACTTAACAAGTTACAGCATACCTGAGTCATAAAGTTTCCGTGCAGCCGGGGAGATAGCGGTGCCCTGTACCTGCAATCCGCTCTAGCAGGGGTGATGTCTCACCCCGGGCAGTTTATTGTGGGGCTGCCCTGTGTAAGTGGCGATGACGTCTGGGTCTTGCGCAACAGAACTCTGTGAACCGTGTCAGGGCAGGAATGCAGCAGCACTAAGCGGAATCTTCT
>JAAWHU010000106.1 GCA_022796015.1 Hungatella sp.
GTTGCAAGCATATCTGCAAATAATGAGGAAGTAGGAAAATCCTCCAGTTCTTCAGCCGGAACCCACAATTCCTCGTGGTAAGACCTTCCCGCCCTATGGACCTCAAACTGCCCTGCATACTCGTCATCAACCTCAAACCTGGTCACATAGCCTCTGTGATCCTCATTGTACTTCACATTCCATTTTCCGGCAATCTCCCCGGCGTATTCCTCAGAAAGCACCGGATAAAAAATAGGCTGTTCCTTAAGCCTGGGCGGAAACTTGGCATATCCGCTCTCCCTAATCCGTTCCAGCTCCTTTGTCCCCACAGGCCTGTACAAAATCATATCCTCGTCACCTCCATAAACACGTCCCCTATCATCACACAGCCTGAAAGGATCAGCAGCACAATTACCAGCTTCTTCACCACCTTCTCGTCAAGAACCCGGCTGCCTGCCATTCCCCCCAATAGTCCCAGGAGCATAAAAGGCATTAATTTCATGGACTGTCTTAAGGTATCCCCTGTAATAATCCCCAGGACTCCGTAAAGAACCATGCGGAACAGATTCTCGGCTATAAATACGGCGCTGAAATTCGCCTTAAACTCCCGGCTGTTCTCTGTCACCCTGCTGATATAAGCCGCCAGAAGAGCGCCCACACCGAACAGTCCCGACAAAACTCCTGCCGCCAAACCGATGATTCCAAGAACAATCCTGGACTCTTTCATCCTGCCCTTGCCGTACTCCCGGCATAACATTTCAATGCCCGTTAAAACCACCATAACGCCGAAAACCGCCTTCAGCACCTGGGCATCCATGCTCTTTAAAAAGAAGGCCCCGCAAGCGCTTCCGCCCAGAACCAGCATCGTAAGAGGAACAAAGACCTTAGGCTGTAAATTCCGCCTCTCCCTCCAGACAAGAATTAAATTCGTAGGAAATCCCAGCACCAGCTCCACCGGGGAGATCGCAACATTGTCACTTCCAAACCCTAAAATCGACGTAAATACCAGGGTATTGGCAAACCCGCACAACCCCTTGACGAAAAAAGCACATACTGCCGCCGCAATCCACAGTCCCATAATCCTTTGTTCCTCCCTGACGCCGGAAATTCCCTCTTTAACCCAGCCTCTGTCTTACTGCTCTTTTCCTCTGCCAAACCGCTTCTTTAGCTCTCCCTTAAGAAACTCATACCGCTGCCGCTTCTCCTCCTTAGCAAAATGCACCTCCCGAAATTGTTCCGGATTGTCACGGTAATCCAGCTTTTCTTGGCCAAACTGCTCACTGGTCAAGTCAAACACACAGTCTCCCACCACGTTGTAGCAGTGATAATTCCCGCCGGGACGAAGAATCCCATAGACCCTTCCCCCGAAAATATCCTGCGCCAGAAATGCAGTGATGGAACACTGCCCCACAGTCCGATTCTCGCTGCTCCAATGCTCCCTCAGCCTGGGCGCACAGGTATACTCACACCAGATCTCATGGAGAGCGTCATAGAGCCTGCAAGGCGTCCATAGATTCCCATACTCATCTGTAACAGCCGGAACGTCTCCTTGGTTCCAGCCATAAAACCCATATTCCATCAGTTCCTCCAATCCCTCTTCGTCAATGTGCCGGCGTCCTGACCTCAATAAGATTTCCGTCCGGATCAAAAAACCGCACCATCCTCTGTCCCTGCAAATCCTCCTTAAGCCGGTTCACAAACTCCACCGGCTCCCCATATTCCTCAAGCCTTCTCACAAAGCCTTCCAAATCCGGCTCCTCAAAATACAGTTGGCTGCTCAGGCCTTTGGCAGTCACCTTCCCGCCTACAGCCTCTTCCCATACTCTTTTTTCCTGAAGCACCAGCCCTTCCGTGAGAATCACCCGTTCCTCTCCGTCCAAAACCACGGAAAACCCAAACAATTCTCGGTAAAAAGCCTTGGCCCGCTCTATGTCACGAACCACAATCAATACATTTTTCAGTTTCATCCCTCTTCCCCCTTTAGCCAAGATCCCGGATTATGGAGTGGCTGTAGATGTAAAACTCCTCCTGACAAGGCTCAACTCTCCGCTCCTTTTCCTCAAACTCCCTGTCAAATCTCTCTGCTTCCTTCTCATTCACATTGTAGACAAGGCTCTCATGATAGAACCATCTTCTCCCGTCAAATACGCCTTCTTTCAGCTCCTTCACCAGCATTAGGCTTGGAAACACCCCGTTGCCCAGACACACGTTAAACCGTTTGCAGCTTTTAAATCCCATGGAAACATAATTTCCCGGACTGCCGAAAATAACAATGGCATCATAGCCAAGCTCCACGGCCTTGTCAAAGGAAAACTCCAAAAGCCTCCTGCCTATGCCCTGCCGCTGAAACTCCGGCAGAACACTGACTGGGCCAAAGGTAAGGATCTGCTTCTCCTGCCCGGATTCATCTATAAGCCTGGACCTTGTGTACATCACATTCCCCACAATCCGTCCGCCAAGCTCTGCCACCAGATCCAATTCTTCGACAAAATCTCTGTGCCCTCTCATAATATGAGCCAGATAATGCTCACTGCACCCAGGGGCATAGATATTCCAGAAGGCATTCCGAATCACGGTCTCCACCTCCCGATAATCACCGGCACCCTCGTTTCTTATTATAATATCTGTTTCCTTATATGACTTCATGTCAAATCCCTCACATCTCCATATTCTGAAGCCTGTTCTCAACCACATCACGCACCTGGCCAAATGTCTTGGGAGCCGCCTGGTTCCCGCCGTGGTCCCCGATGTGCTTCTCCATCCAGGCCATATTATACCACCGCCCAAACTTATAGCCGCACTTTTGGAATTCCCCCACCAGCCGATACCCCAGATGCCTGTGAAACTCCACACTGTTTCTTGTAAGAAACTCGTCCTCCTCCCCCATAGGGCAGGCCACACAGGCATTCATGTTCAAAATTCCCTGTTCTCTCAAAGCCATCTCCAGCATGTCGTGGAGCTTCCGGCCAATCCCCATTCTCTTCCGGCTCCAGTCCACATAGATCGAAGTCTCAACCGCCCAGTCGTAAGCCGGACGGTCGTGGAAGATCCCTGCATAGGCATAGCCCAGGATTTTCCCATGATCCTCCGCCACAAGATAAGGATATCTCCTTAAGGTCTTCTCAATCCGCAGGGCAAACTCCGCTTCAGCGGGAACCTCATATTCAAAGGTAATGGCAGTTCTTTCCACATAGGGCCTGTAAATGTTCAATAACGCTGCGCCATCCTCCGGCGCTGCCGCCCGGATTCTGAACCTTCCATGTTCCATAGGACAGTCCCCCTTTCCTTCTAATCTTTTTAGGCTTCTTCACCCCAAGACCTACAGCCCTATTTTTTGCACAGCTCCCACACAATGGCCGCAAACACCTGAATTCCCTCTGCCAGCACCTTCTCGTCAAAATCAAAGGTCACCGTGTGCTGGGCCGAAGCCATAGGAGTCATGGAACGCATGTAAACAGCCTTTCCGCCATGCTCCTGAACCCGGTTCATCATGAGCGAAATATCCTCGCTGCCCCAGTTCTGGGCATTTTTGCAGCTGCTGACCCGCAGATGGGGAAGATCCCTCTCCACGATCCCTGCAATCTGCTCCAGAAAATCCTCGTCACTGTGCTGGGATTCTGCGCCTCCCTGAAGGATGAGCTCACAAGTACAGCCACACATCAAGGCCGCCCCTTTGCAGATCCTCACTGCCTCGTCATCCATAAACCGATTGATTTCCGTGGTTTCCCCCCGCACTTCAAACTGAATCATAGCATGGTCACTCACCACATTCCGGCCTGTTCCCCCACTGATCACGCCCACATTTACCCGGGTAATCCCTGCGCTGTGTCTTGGAATCGCCGTCAGATTCACCACTGCATTGCAGGCCGCCGCGATGGCATTCCTTCCCCGCTCCGGGAATCCTCCTGCATGGGCCGCCTCCCCATAAAAATGAGCGTCATATTTGCTGGTAGCAAGAGACCCCCAGGTTCCCGGCGTCACATCTCCATCGTCCGGCCCGCCTGTAGGAGCAATGTGAGTTCCCACAAAATAATCTACATCATCAAGATGCCCGTGAGCCACAATGGCCCTGGCTCCCTTGGCTCCCTCCTCCCCAGGCTGAAAGATCAGCTTAATGGTTCCGCAAAGCTCCTTTTTCAGCCTCATAAGAACCTCCGCAACCCCCAGCCCTATAGCCCCATGGCCATCATGGCCGCAGGCATGCATCATCCCCCTGTTTACCGAGGCAAATCCCTCCCGAAAGGGACGGTGAGATTCCTTCTCCTCTTCTATAAGCCCCAAAGCGTCAATATCAAACCGCAGGGCCACCACCGGCCCCTCTCCGCACTCCAGGATTCCCATGACTCCGGTAAAGCCTTCCTTCATGTCCTCCGTCAAATACTCCTCCGGCGCCCCCTGGCAAAGGGCCAGCTCTGCATGTTCTTTAAGCACTTCTGCCTCCGGAACCCCGATGCGGGCCTCCTCCAGGCACAGCGCCCTGCCGGTCACTACCTCGTACCCCAATTCCGTCAGTGTCTTGTTAATAATGGCCGAAGTCCTCATCTCCAGCCATGCAGTCTCCGCAAACCGGTGAAAATCTCTCCTCCTCATCCTGCTGATCTGGTCAAGCTCCTTTGCATACTCCACAATCCTGGCGTTCATACCTTTTCCTCCCCTTCTTTTTTATATGTGAAACAGGGCCTTCCCAAGCCCCGCTGCCCGCAACACCACAACAACAAACGCCCATACAGCATGAAACTGCATAGGCCTTTATTGGTTACATTATGTATATCTTATCATACAAGAGAGGGGTTTTCTACCAAAATATGCTTTTTCGTTCAGGAGACCGGCGGAGAGTCCGTCTTGCCGGGACATAGGTATCCATTCGGGGACCGCTTTCGCTCTGGTTGCCTCAGCAGCGGTACTAGGCGTGCAAAAGACACACGCCAAGGACCGGCGAGGCAAATGTCCCCTCATCGAATATCTATGTCCCGGCAAGACTACCATCCCGGCGACTCGAAAGAAATGCGCCGAAAGTAAGAATTCCGGCCGGAGAATGCTTTGCGGGAGACGCTCATTTTCGACGCCCTTCATTCAGGATTGCCAGGATTGTAGTCCAGGAGGTACCAGTATTCCCGATGAGGGGTATTTCCCCCGCCGGTCCTTGGCTTGCGTCTTTTGCAAGCCTAGTACCGCTGCAGGGGGAACCTAAGCGAAAGCGGCCCCCGAGTGGGAATACTGGTACCTCCCGGACGGACCTCCTGCCAACACTGAACGAAAAAGCATTATATAATACGCCGAAAATAAAAAGGCACAGAGCCTCTCACATTTCAGAGAAGCCTCTGCACCTTTTTGCTCTAAACTCTAACCATCCTCCAAAACTCCTATACCACGCTCTTAAGTCCCAAGGTTTTCTCAATGACCAGCATAACTCCCAGGGTAATGACCATAAGCAGGGTTGCCAGGGCTGCGATGGTGGGGTCAAAATGATACTCCACATAAGCCATCATCTCGATGGGCAGCATGGACACGCCTGCACTGGTAAGAAAGGCCGACAGAGACACGTTGTTAAAGGAATTAATGATGGCCATAATACATGCCGACACAATTCCCGACTTAATATTGGGCAGCAGGATATGGAAAAACGTATACACATTCCCTGCCCCCAGAATCCTGGCCGCCTCCTCCATGGAGAAATCAAAATTGGCAAGGCTGGAGGTCACCACCCTCATAACATAAGGGATGGACAAAATCGTGTGGCCGATCAAAAGGCTTGGCATAGCCGGAAGCTTGAACCGATTCACCACATACCGAAGCATAACAAAGCCCAGTACGATCACCGGAATCAGCACCGGAGACAAAAACAGGCTCTTGATCAGTTCTTTTCCCCGAAACCGGTAGCGATTCAGGGCATAGGCCGCCGGAAGTCCCAGAAGCAGTGCCACAAAAGTACCTGCAAAGGCAATGATAATACTGTTTTTTGCCGCGCTTCCAAAGCTCTTCACCTGCAGGATCTGATGATACCACCGCAGCGTAAAGCCCTCGCCCGGAAACTTCAGATAAGTGGTGTCACTGAAGGAGGCTGCCATAATCACAAGGAGTGGCCCGATCAGAAACACATATACCAGCAACGTAACAAGAAACAGAGACTTGCTCTTTTTCATGGATAGCTCCTTCCCGGCAAGCCCGCTTACAGGCCTTTCGCCCAAAAACAACCGGCTCACACAGAGTAATTGGTACAATCAAATAAATCCGTCTTACGAAAACCTACTGCACGGAGAACAGCTCATTCCATCTGGCAGTCCAGTCAGCCTTGTTGGCATTGATCACAGTCCAGTCCGGAATCAGCAGGTTGTCGATCATTTCCTTGCCGTAAGTAAAGTTAGCCGCCTGCTCCGGTGTCAATTCCACATCGGTTCTCACAGGAGAATCCACGCCGTCCAACGCCTCAGCCAGCTGTACTTCCTTAGAAATATAGAAATCAATAAACGCCTCAGCCAGCTCCTTGTTGGGGCTGCCCTTAATAATGTTCAAGGTATTGAAACCGCTGTATACACCCTCAGACGGGTCTACCCACACATAATCCTCAGAAGCAGATTTTGCCGCAGTATAGGAATAGTCAAGAAGCACTGCTACGGAGATCTCGCCCTGATTCAGCATGGTAATGGTGTCATTGGCGCTGGTGTAGGTCTTCATAATGTTGGGCTTTAACTCCTCAAACTTTGCAAACAGCGCATCATCATCGGTTCCCGGAGTCAGACCCATCATCTTGGCCACGGAATAATACAGCAGAGGCCCGGAGGTTGTGGTAATGTCTGGGATGGCAATGCTGTCTGCCAGCTCCGGATTCCACAAGTCCTCCCAGGAAGTGATCTCCATGGGGCAGGTGGATTTGTCATATACGATGCCCAGTCTGTTAAAGGTATACGCCGGGCCGTACTCCTGGCCTAAGGGCGCCTTGGCATTGTCATAGATGGAATCCAGGTTTGTCAATTTGCTGGAATCAATGGTCTCTATGAGACCCTCGTCAATCATATCCGCAACAAACGCATCACCGATAATCACCACGTCGTAATTGCCGGGAGTCTCCTTGATCTTGGTGACACGCTCCGCGTTCTTTCCGCCTTCTACAATCAGCTCGCAGCCTGTAGCCGCCATGAAGGGATCATACACGTTCTTCTGCAGAAGCTCTGCATTGAAAGAGAATGTAGAAATTCTCAGCTGCTGTCCCTCAAAAGACTGAGCTCCTGCTCCGGGAGCCTCCGTCTCCACAGCCTTGCTCTCCTCACCTGCTGCCGTAGTCTCCGGCGCCTTGGTCGTCTCCGCCTGAGCCGCCGTAGTAGCTGCCGCTGTGGTCTCTGTCTGATTGGAGCCGCCGCAGGCTGTCAGTGACGCTGCCATAGCCGCTGCCATCAAAGCACTTAACCATCTTTTTTTCATAACTGTTCTTCTCCTTTTCTTTAAAGCAAGATAATTTTCCCCGGAGTCAGGGATAATGTAACCCTGTCTCCTATTTTGTAAACACTCTCCTGGTCCGTGCTCACCTCGAACTCACCGATTGCAGTGCGCACATTATACTGGTGGCGCTTCCCAAGAAATGTACTTACCATAACCTCACCTGTCAGAAGATTGGGGCCATCTCCTCCCTCAGGAATAATCACAATATCCTCCGGGCGGATACACGCCTTAACAGCCTCCCCGCTTCCTCCTCCTTCAGCCTGAATCCGGCTTCCATCCGGCAACACATACGTCCCTTCACCTGCTGCCTTCAGATCCATAAAATTCTCAAAGCCCACAAACCGGGCGATAAACTCCGTCTTTGGATGATTATAAATCGCAGAAGGACTGTCCATCTGCTCAATGATCCCATGATTCATAATGGCCACCTTGTCGGAGATGGCAAAACACTCCTCCTGGTCATGGGTCACATAGATTGCCGTAAATCCGAATTTCTGCTGAAGGCGCCTGATCTCCACACGCATCTTCACCCGGAGTTTGGCATCCAGATTGCTCAGGGGCTCGTCCAGCAAAAGAAGATCCGGCTTAATCACAAGGGCCCTTGCCAGTGCTACCCTCTGCCTCTGCCCTCCTGACATTTCCTTAGGAAAACGGTTCTCAAACCCTCCTAAGTCCACGGTCTCAAGCATCTCCATAACCTCTTTTTTCATCTGGTCCTGGGGAACCTTTCTCATCTTGAGCCCAAAAGCCACATTGTCAAACACCGTCATATGAGGAAACAAGGCATAGCTCTGGAAAACAAAGCCGAAATTCCTCTTATTCAGAGGCACCTGAGTATAATCCTTCCCATTAAACATAAACTTCCCAGCCATGGGGGTGGAAAATCCTGCAATCAGCCGCAGGGTCGTCGTCTTTCCGCAGCCGCTGGAGCCCAGAAGAGAAACCAATTCCCCCTTCTCCACCTGAAAATCCAAATCCTTCAATATCACATTCTTGTCATATCCCGCAGTAATACTCTGCAATTCCAAAAGTGCCATATTCCTCTCCTCCTTCCACTATATCGTGGGATTCAGCTTCCGGCTGATGCCGTTGATTACGCTGGACACTGCCACAGTCACCACAATCATCACCACAGCCACCACAGACGCCTGAGTCCAGTCCCCAAGGGACATGGCCTGCTGATAGATCATGGTCGCCAGAACCCTGGTATCCGTTCCGCCAAGAAGCTGAGGCGTGGTATAGGCCGTAAGGCAGCCCGTAAATACCAGAACGCTTCCTGTCACCAGGCCCGGGATACTTAAGGGAAGAACCACATGTCGGAAAGTACTTATCCTGGAAGCTCCCAGGCTCCCTGCCGCCAGATTCAGATCCTCGGAAATATTGTCCATAATACCAATAAGCGATAAAATCATCAGAGGCAGAAACAGCTGGATAAATCCTACAATCATAGAAAACTCGTTATATAAAAGGCTGATAGGCTTTGCAATAAGCCCTGATTTCACAAGGAGATCATTGACAATCCCCTTCTTTCCCAAAATTACCATCCAGCTGAAGGAACGAATTACAGGGCTTGTGAACATGGGGAACACTGCCAGCGCCATAAGCACTCCCTTATTCTTGGAGTATTTGGAGATATAATAAGCCGTAGGAAACCCCAAAACAGCGCAGACAGCCGTGCTGGTTAAGCTCAGACGGATGCTTCTCCAGAATACCTGCTTAAAATAGGTGCTTTCAAACAGCGCAAAATAATTGGCCATGGAAAAGCTGCCATTTTCATTCACAAAGGTCTTGAATAACAGGGAAAACAGGGGTATCAGCATGAAAAATGCCAGAAACAGACAGCCTGGCAGTATGAAAAGCCAGTATATTTTTGTTTTTTTCTCAAGCAAGGAAAGTCCCACCTTTCTTTTATTGCTTTTATAGACATGATTAACATATCATTCCTGTCAGAAAATGTCAATGGGTTATGGTTTTAAACTAAATAATTTGGCTCCGATTCCGTTGCCTGCCACCATGACCAAAAGATAGGCAAAGGCTCTCGGCGTATAGACGCCGGCCAGATGAAAATAAAACATGTTGGCCACGGAATGTTCAAAGCCGGACAGAATAAAGATCATAACCGGAGCTATGATAAATACGATGTTCTTGGATTTGTTATAATTATCTATGGCCAGATACATCATAATTCCGCAGAAAACGGATAAAAGAAATACATTAGGCACGCTGTTGGAAAGCTTCCGGGCCGCCAGCTCTGCGGTGCTGATGTTCAGATGGGCGCCGCCTGCAAGAACCGCAGCCACAAAGGTTCCCGCAAAATTGCCGCCTGCGATCACCGCCATATCATAAAGCTCCCTTATCTTCCTGACAAATCCCACCTTCCCGGTGTACAGAAAAAAACCCTGAGTCACGATTGTCAGGAGACCAAAGGAGAACAGCAGGGAGCCTATGATTTTATTATCCACCGACAGATACACGATGCCGCCTATGCCGATCATAAAACCGGCATACACGGACTTTATAAACATCTGAACCTTACCCATCTTATGTACCCTCCTATTCACTGATCCCAAGGGCTCTCCACGCTGCTGCCATGAGCCCGGTCCGCGGGAGCTTCCAAGGGCTTTTAAGCCCGCCTGCAGATAAAAAGAAAAATCGCTGCAGTCCCCTGAAACAATCGGACCTGTCAGCGATTTTGCCCCTGCCAAGGAGTGCCGGCCGCGGGACTTGAACCCGCACGGTATCGCTACCAATGGATTTTGAGTCCACCTCGTCTGCCATTCCGACAGGCCGGCT
>JAAWHU010000107.1 GCA_022796015.1 Hungatella sp.
CAGGGAAGAGATCAAGGAATTTTTGACTCAGCTGGCGGCCTGCCAGATGTTAAGGCAGGAGGCTAAGGGGAAGAAGAGGGGGACCATTGTGAATGTAGGGTCCTGTTCCGCTGAGGTTTCTTCCGTAAACCGGGGGGAGTACTGTATTTCCAAAAGTGCTTTGTCCATGATTACCACCTTGTTTGCAGACCGGCTGGCAGGGGAAGGAATCCTGGTTCACGAGGTGCGTCCGGGTGTTATAAAAACAGACATGACAAGCAAGGTTCAGGAGAAGTATGACGCCATGATTGAGGCAGGGGCATTTCCCATTAAACGGTGGGGGACGCCGGAGGACGTGGCGAATGCGGTCAGCGCCTTTTGCTCCGACGCCTTTCTTTATACTACAGGCAATTATATTGACGTAGATGGCGGATTTCATATTAAACGATTGTAGATGGAGGTTTCTTATGGGACAGGTGCGGATTATGGAGGCCCATACGGTGGTGGCAGGCTCAGGTGCGGCAGGCTTTAACGCAGCGGACCGGCTGCGCCAGTACGGGGTAGAAGACGTAATACTGGTGACGGAAAATGTCAATGCCGGAACCTCCAGAAATACAGGTTCTGACAAACAGACTTATTACAAATTGTCTTTGGCAGGAGAACAGGGGGACAGTGTCAGGAGGCTGGCCCGGGTGCTTTATGATGGCGGATGTGTGGACGGAGACCATGCCATGTGTGAGGCTGCCCTTTCCTGCCAGGGATTTTTTAAACTGGTAGAGCTTGGAGTTCCCTTTCCTCACAACAGATACGGAGAGTTTGTGGGATACAAGACAGACCATGACCCCAATGACCGGGGCACCAGTGTGGGCCCCTACACATCCCGGTATATGACGGAGGCCTTAGAGAAGGCAGTCAGGGAGAAAGGGATTCCTGTTTATGACCATTTTCAGGTGATACGGATTCTCACGAACCACAACAGGGTCTATGGGATTCTCTGTCTGGACAAGAGCCGCAAAGACTTTGTGGTGGTGAAATGCGTCAATCTGGTGTATGCCACCGGAGGCCCGGCGGGAATATACCGGGACAGTGTGTATCCCCAAAGCCAGATAGGGGCCAGCGGAATCGCATTTGAAGCAGGGGTTCTGGGGAAAAATCTGACGGAGTGGCAGTACGGCCTGGCCTCTCTGAATCCCAGATGGAATGTAAGCGGCAGCTATATGCAGGCGCTTCCCCGCTTGGTGTCTACGGATGAAGGGGGAGGCGGGGAGCGGGAATTTCTTATGGAGTTTTATGAGACAAGAGAAGCCATGATGGACATGATATTTTTAAAGGGATACCAGTGGCCTTTTGATTCCGGGAAGGTATGGGGAGGCTCTTCTATGATCGACCTTTTAGTATACCGGGAAACCTGTGTGAGAGGAAGGCGGGTCTGGCTGGATTACCGGCAGAACCCAGGCGGGAGGAAGGTAGATTTTAAAGAGATGTCCATGGAGGCAAGGGAGTACCTTGAAAAGGCAGGGGCCTGCCAGGATACGCCCTATGAACGACTTTGCCGGCTCAATGCCCCGGCTGCTGCCTTCTATCTGGAACACGGAGTAAATTTAGAGGAGGAAATGCTGGAGGTGGCAGTCTGTGCCCAGCACAACAACGGAGGCCTCTCGGTCAATGAGTGGTGGCAGACCAATGTGGAGGGCTTCTTTGCCGTGGGGGAGGCGGCGGGGACCCACGGAATCTACAGGCCCGGCGGAAGCGCTCTCAATGCCGGCCAGGTAGGGTCTTCCAGAGCCGCTCAGTATATCGGGGCCCACAAGGATGAAGGAAGGAGCTGGGATGAGGAGACGGAAAAGGAGATCATGAATCAGGTCAGGCAGTGGATTGCCATGGGGGAGAGGGCCTGCAGCCAGGATAAGGCGGAGGAGGCCTTGGGCAGCCGATGGAAATGCGGCACAAGACAGATGAGTCAGTATGGCGCCATGCTGCGCAGCTTCCGGGAAATGAAGGAGATGAGCCGGGAGATTGAGGAAGAGTTAAAGAAGATTATGGAGGAAGACGCAAAAGAGCCGGAAGCAGGGCCCGGCCAATTAGCTGACCATAGGGCTTTTAGGCTGTCAAGGTTCTACCGGTATCTGGACATACGGCTCTGTCAGAAGGTCTATCTGGACGCCATGACCGATTACCGGGAACACGGAGGAAAAAGCAGAGGTTCTGCCGTGTATTTGGAGGAACCGGAAAAGGGAAGAGCCGGGGAGGAACAGATTCGGATTCCGGAGCTGGCAGTCTTTTCCCTGGATGGCCCAGGCGGCCGGGCTCATGACCAGGAGGTACAGGAAATCTGGTATGAAGCCGGCAGCTTTCAGACACAGGCCAGATGGCGCAGGGTACGGCCTTTAGATGAAGTCATGGAAGATCAGGCATTTGAAGTGGTGTGGAAGTCCTACCGGGAGGGAGAAACCTATAGATAGGTAATTGGGAAAGTCAAAGATGAGAGAATATTCGGCCAAGCTTTGAGTTTCGCAATTACTTAGGAAAACGATAAAAGTGAAAGGAACCATATGGAACAACAGGGAAAAACAATGGAAGAGCTGCGGACAGAGGAAGTCTGGAAAGCGGCAGAGGCAGGGGATCTGGAGGAAATGCGCCGTCTCATAGAGAATACGGCGGCCAATATGCAGGCCCGGGACGAGGAATATGGCAGCGCCCTTCACTATGGCGTATTGTCGGGGAACGCAGATGTGGTCCGGTATCTGGTGGAGCGGGTGGGACTGAATCCTCTTTCGGCCAATCATAAGGGGGAGACCCCATGGGATCTTGCATACAGGGAGAATAAGGGGGAGGTTCTTGACTATCTAAAGCAGAGGTTTGGCTTCCCCTACGAGGAGACCTATCACAACCCTGTCCGCAGAGGGTTCTACCCGGATCCTTCCATTGTGGCCGTGGGGGAAGATTACTATATGGTCAATTCCACCTTCATGTTCTTTCCCTGCATTCCCGTATCTCATTCCAGGGATCTGATCCACTGGGAGGTCATCGGCTACGGGATTACAAGGCCGGAGTGGGCCCGTCTTGATGAGCTTGACGGGGGCATGGGCTACTGGGCGCCGGATATTTCTTACTGTGACGGAAGATTTTATATTACGGCCACACTCCGTAGGAATGATGATATGGAGAAACGGAGGGTGCAGATGGTTACCTCCTCAGACAGGCCGGAGGGCCCCTATGACGAGCCGGTGTTTCTCGATGACGATGGGATTGACCCCTCCATTTTTCATGACAGCGACGGCCGCAAATACATGGTTCTCAACAGGGGAGCCAGGATTCGGGAGCTGTCAGGGGACTGCAGAAGTTTTCTTACTCCCGGGGTTCTGCTGTGGTATGGGGACTGTAAAAGAAAACCGGAGGGCCCCCATATCCTAAAATATAATGGGTATTACTATCTGTTTCAGGCGGAGGGAGGAACCGGCAGAGGCCACCAGGTCACGGTGGCAAGGTCAAGGACGCTTATGGGTCCTTATGAGCCGAGCCCCTACAATCCCATTCTTCACCAGTGGGACAAGGGCGCTCTGATTCAGTGCTGCGGCCACGGAAAGCCGGTGCAGCTTTCCGACGGAAGATGGTACATGGTCTATTTATGTCTGAGAATGCTTAAGGAGAAAGGGAGGGAGCTCGGCGCATACGGAATCCTTGGGAGGGAGACGTCCCTAGACCCTCTCACCTGGACAGAGGATGGATGGCCTCTTATTAACCGGGGCCGAGGCCCCTCGGATCAGCAGAGACTTCCCTTTAAAAAGGGATCCAAGGAACTGTCAGGCAGGAATCAAGCCTTGGGAGGATACCCGGCGTGGAAGGGCCGTCAATGGATGACCCCGAGACCTCTTAAGGAGGAGCGGCTGGGCATCAGGACAGAGGCAGAAGAGGAGCATTTCATGCTGAAAGGACAGGAGGGGGATTTAAACTCAAAAGAGTTTCGGAGCATTTTTGTCATAAGGCAGGAGAGCTTTGACCTGGAAGCACAGTGTGAACTGGTAGTCCCCGGGCTGGAAGAGGAGCAGAGCCTTGGCGTGACCTGTTACTATGATGAGAACAGCTATATCCAATACGGAGTCGGCAGAAAGGGGAACAGTCTGGGAATTCTTCTCAAGGAATACGTGGGGGAGGGCTATGTCAGCCATAGCTTTACGCCCTTTAAGGACAAGGAGGTATCTGAGGGACAGAGGATCAGGCTGTGCATGAGGGCCCAAGGCCTGGCCAGAACATTTTCTGCCGTGATCTCTCAGAAGGTCATAGACAGCAGAAGACTGGAACATACGGCTTATTTAAGCAGTGAGGGGCTGAAAAAGGGAAAACGGTTTACCGGGGCGACCTTGGGACTCTATGTGAGGGGGGAGCTCTGGGGAGAATTTACAGACTGGGAGGAAAGAAGGCTCTGAGTATTTTGCGGTCCCCAGGGTGTGCCACAGGACACCTTGGAGACCGCTGCGTGTTTATTCTTTAGGGTTCATTTCATCTATGTGTTCGGAGGCAGCCTGGGAGGAAGCGGTTCTTTTCAGCTTTTTTTTCGTGCGCCTGTTCACCAGGATTGTGATAAGCACTGCTAAGACGGCTAGGGGAATCCATACAGGGCTGGCTGTGACAAAGAAGATAAAGAGGTTGGTGAAGGTCTCTATGACTCCCTGTACATTTTTGGCAAATCCCTTTTTGATTCTCTGGCCTACGGTCTCCGGCGCCGTGGGGGTAAATTCTATTACGGTTTTTTCGTTGATCCTGATGTTGATGGTGCTGTATTCCACCTGATTGTCGTAGAGCCTTAACCGGGATTCCATGGATTCCAGCTCATAGCGGATCTGGGAAAGCCGCTCTTCCAAGGCAATAACCGCCTCCAGCGTGTCCGCCTTTTCAAGGAGGCTCCAGATGCGGTCCTGCTCCACGGTCAGGGTCTTCTTCCTGCTCTCTAAGTCGCTGTACTGCAGGGTAACATCCTGGGTGGTCTCTGACTTGTAGGTCATATTGCCGCTTCCTTCTACTACGGCAATGAACTGATCCAGACTGGTGCTTGGAATGCGGGCGGTTATAGAGGCATAACGGCCGGAACGGTTGTAGGGATCCTCCAGGCTGGAGCCGGAGATATCAGACTGTTCAATGTATCCCGACAGTTCCGTCACCTTTTCCTGGAGATGCTTTACCACCTGGTCAAATGCATCAGTCTCCACGTTCATAGAGACGCTGCGGATAAGCTTGCGCCCCACAGGGGAAACAGGGTTAATGGAGCTGGAGCCAGTAACCTCCGCCGCATCTTCCGCCGCAAATTCCTGGGGGTAGGCCTCCCCCTCTTCCCCGTAATTCTCTCCATAATCGTAGGCAGCCGCCGGTGCGTCATAAGTGTTATAGGCAGCGGCCGTGGTTTCAGATGCCGCCATATACTGAGGGGCAGTGGCTTCCGCATGCTTGCTTATTGCGCCGCAGCCTGCAAGAACGGCGGCGAATGCCAGAGGCGTCAGGAGCTTTGCCAAAGAGATATATGGGGGGCCTGCGCATTTCCTTAAAGATTTTTTCATAAATATTCTCCTCTCCCGAATCATATAACATGATTATTTTGACAGCTTCAGCGTATCATAAAAAGGAAATCAAAACAAGGGAAATAAAGAAAGCTTCATAATTGACGGAGAAAATTAAGATACGGAAAATGCTAGTAAAGAAAAGCATTCTGTTATATAATAACCGGTACAGGTTAAAACCAGAAAATATAAGGAGATGCATATGCTTACATTAGAGAATTTGTCATTTGGCGTGCAGGAGGAGCGGAAGGAAAAAGAGATTATCCACCATCTGAACCTGACGATCGGTGATCATAAATTTGTGGTAATTACAGGGCCCAACGGAGGAGGCAAGTCTACCCTGGCCAAGCTGATTGCGGGAATCGAGAGGCCAAGCCATGGAAAGATTGTCTTTGACGGTGAAGATATTACGGAGAAAAGTATTACGGAGCGGGCCAACCTAGGCATCAGCTATGCCTTTCAGCAGCCGGTCCGTTTTAAAGGAGTTCAGGTTCTGGATCTGATTCGTCTGGCAGCCAGGAAGAAGCTGGCAGCAGCCGATGCCTGCGTATACCTGTCGGAGGTGGGCCTGTGCGCCAGGGATTATATTAACAGAGAGGTCAACGCCAGCCTGTCAGGCGGGGAATTAAAAAGGATTGAGATTGCCACGGTACTGGCAAGGCAGACCAGGCTTTCTGTGTTCGACGAGCCGGAGGCGGGAATCGATCTGTGGAGTTTTCAGAATCTGATTACCGTGTTTGAGAGAATGAGGGACACCACCCAGGGGTCTATTCTCATAATCTCCCATCAGGAGAGGATTCTCAATATTGCAGACGAGATTGTGGTGATTGCAGACGGACGGATCACCCAGCAGGGGCCGAGGGAGGAGATCCTTCCGAAGCTTTTAGGAACTGCTTCGGCAGTAGATGCCTGCAGCAGATTTTATAAGGGAGGGCAGTGACATGGCTGGTATTGCCAATATGGATTCCATACAAATGCGGCTTTTAGAGGAGGTGGCGGATCTTCATGAGGTTCCGGCAGGGGCTTACAATATCCGGGCCAACGGACAGATGGCAGGACGGGTTAATTCCGCCAACATAGAGATTGTATCCAAGGAGGATGGGGAAGGAATCGACATCCGAATCAAGGCCGGGACAAAGCATGAAAGCGTACACATCCCTGTGGTGTTAAGTCAGAGCGGAATGTCGGACATGGTCTACAATGATTTCTATATCGGGGATGATGCGGATGTGGTAATCGTGGCCGGCTGCGGCATCCACAACGGCGGAGACAAGGATTCCAAGCATGATGGCCTCCATCGTTTCTTTGTGGGAAGGAACGCAAAGGTAAAGTATGTGGAGAAACACTATGGTTCCGGCGACGGAAAAGGCCGGCGGATCATGAATCCTCAGACAGAGGTGGTCATGGAGGCCGGCAGCTACATGGAGATGGAGATGGTTCAGATCAAGGGGGTGGACTCCACAAAGAGGATGACCAAAGCCCGTCTGGACGCCGGGGCAAAGCTGATGATAAGGGAGCGTCTTCTTACCCACGGAAACCAGTTTGCAGAAAGCAGTTTTGTGGTCAACCTAAACGGGGAGGATTCCAGCGCCAATGTGATCTCACGCTCCGTGGCAAAGGATGATTCCGTTCAGATCTTCAATGCAGAGATCAACGGCAATGCCAGATGTGCCGGTCATTCGGAGTGTGACGCCATCATCATGGACCGCGCCAGGATCAGCGCCATCCCAAAGATCACAGCCAACAACACAGACGCCGCCTTGATTCATGAGGCAGCCATTGGAAAGATTGCGGGAGAACAGATTATTAAGCTTATGACTCTGGGGCTTACGGAGGAGGAAGCGGAGGCTCAGATTGTCAATGGATTTTTGAAGTAGGGAGGCCGTTGTATTCCCATTGGGGGACGCTTTCGCTCGTGTTGCTGCTGCAGCGGTACTAAGTTCGCAAAAGACGCGAACATGAAGGAAAAAGCATACCTTTCAGGCCGGCGGCATATTTTGGAAGGAAGACGATGCGGGAGAAAGGTGTATGCAGAACCAAAAAATAGAAAATGCTCTGAATCTGGCTCTGGGGGCTACAAGGGAGGAGCTGGAACGCTCGGAGACCCTGGCGGTGGGGTATGATGCAGAGGAAAAAACATGGGAGGTTATTGTGAAGCATTCCAAGCCCCTTGAGGAGCTTTCCCGGCTGGGAGTGGAGCAGGTAGAATTGCTGAATCAGTATTCGATTCTGACGGTTCCTGAGTCAATGCTTGACGCAGTGGCCCGGCTTCCCCAGGTAGAATATATCGAGAAACCAAAGAGGCTGTACTTTGCCGTGAATCAGGCAAAGGCAGCCTCTTGTATTACCTATGTCCAGGTGGAAGGGAGCCCATATGCCCCTTATATAACGGGGCGGGGCTGTCTGGTGGCAGTGATTGATTCCGGTATTGATTATTACCATGATGATTTTCGGGAAGAGGATGGAAGCACCAGGATTCTGGAGCTGTGGGATCAGACATTGGGGAAAATATTCACAAGGGAGGAGATTAACCAGGCATTAAGGCAGGGGAGCAGGCAGCAGGCAAGGAAAATCGTTCCTTCCACAGATCTAAGTGGTCACGGAACGGCTGTGGCAGGGATTGCTGCCGGAAACGGCAGGGAGAGCGGCGGGCTTTATCGGGGGGTGGCCTATGAGAGCGAACTTCTCGTGGTGAAGCTGGGTGTGGCGGACCCTCTCGGATTTCCACGGACAACGGAGCTGATGACTGCTCTTGATTATGTGGTGCGCAGGGCGGCAGACCTTGGCAGACCTGTGGCTGTGAATATCAGCATCGGCAATACCTATGGCTCCCATGATGGAACCAGCCTTCTGGAGACCTATATTGATGGGATATCCAACTACGGAAGAAATGTAATTGTCATTGGCTCCGGAAATGAAGCCAGGGCCGGGGGGCATATCTCAGGCGTTTTGACTGAGGGAAAAAGCGTAAATATTCAGCTGTCCATCTCACCTTATGAGACGGGGATTACCATTCAGCTGTGGAAATATTTTGTGGATGATTTTACCATTACCTTGGTGACCCCTTCCGGCAGCATTCTTGGTCCTCTTCCTCCGGTTATCGGGCCTCAGACCTATGATTATGAGAGCACGCGGATTCTTTTGTATTACGGGGAGCCAAGCCCTTACAGCAAGGCCCAGGAGATCTATTTTGATTTTATTCCCCTCTATCAGGATTATCTTCAAAGCGGTATCTGGGTCTTTCGTCTGATGCCTAAAAGAGTGGTCCAGGGTAATTATGATTTCTGGCTGCCATCTTCTGCCGTTCTCAACCAGTCTACTTATTTTCTCAGCTCTACGCCGGACACCACGCTGACCATTCCTTCCACGGCGGCTATGGCCGTCACAGTAGGAGCCTACAACAGCAACTACCAGACGTATGCGGATTTTTCGGGGAGAGGCTTTACCAGGGTAACCAACCAGGTAAAGCCGGATCTTGCGGCGCCGGGGGTAGGGATTATGGCGCCTAAAAGCGGAGGAGGATATGAAGCGGTGACAGGAACCTCGTTTGCTGCGCCCTTTGTCACGGGAAGCGGGGCTCTTTTGATGCAGTGGGGAATTGCGGAGGGGAGAGACGAGTTTTTGTATGGGGAGAAATTAAAGGCCTACCTTATAAGGGGGGCGAGGCAGCTGCCGGGATATGAGACGTGGCCTAATCCGCAGATGGGTTGGGGGGCGCTTTGTCTGAGGGATAGTCTGCCGGTGTAGAAATGAGAAGTTTTTTTGGATTAATAGACACTTTACCCATCATATAGGTGGTGAATAAAGTGTCTATGAAGTGTTGATTAAAATAATAAAAAAGGATACCCTAAATATGGAGGCGAGACGGGAAATATATCAGATTAAAATATCCTATACCTTATTTAATTTAGAGAAGAACGGTGGATTTTGGTTCAGATAAAGTAACGAATAACAGAAAAAGGCGCAAGCCGCAACCGCACAGTAAAACCAAATAGCCAAAAGCTAAGAGGGATTTTCCAATTACGGGAAATCCTTTTTTGCCGGCTGTATCGCTAATGCCCTGCTTGACTGTGACATGCCGGTTCTCTTTTCTGGTAAGAATTTCCGGGAGGAAGGAGCCAGGACGACCAAAGCGGCGGCGAAGGAGATTGTGAGTAAGGGATAACAAAGTTTGATTTCAAGAAAATGAGATACAGCAGATGTAAAAAAGCGATAACAGAAACAGGCCGGGATTCAGAAATGCGCTGGCTCTCGGCTTGTAAAATCAGGAGGTTTATGGTAGTATGGAGCCACGAAAACGGAAGGGAAAGCAGGTGGGAAGATTGACAGTGACGGAACAGATAGACCAGAAACATCAGGAAGATTTACAGAGACTAAAAGGCTTTCGCCTGCTTGATGATGATTTCTTCACAAAGTGTTTTGAGGGAGATACGGCAAGCATAGAACTGGTATTGCAGATTGTGCTGGAAAAGCCGGATTTAAAGGTGCTGGACGTCCGTACCCAGG
>JAAWHU010000108.1 GCA_022796015.1 Hungatella sp.
GTAATGGCTTTTTCTGGAATCTATGGTCAGAATATTCAGCCGAGTTTTGAGTTTCGCAAATGCCTAAAAATATACAGCCAATGGAAGGAGAGAATACCATGAAATATCAGATTAATCAGAATCAGTGCGGATTTTTGTTAAAGGATGGGTGTTTTGTGAAGACACTTTACTGCGGAACCTACCGATACATAAAGGCCCTTGGATACGAGGTAAAGGTGGAGGAAATGGAGGGTCTGGTGGAATTTTCCCAGGTGCCAAAGGAAATTCTGTTAAGGGATAAGGCACTGGCGGGAAAGGTTCTTGATGTGCTGATTCCGGAGGGACATATCGGTGTTCTGAAAAAGGATGGTGTGGTGCAGAGGGTTCTCACGGATACCGAATATTTGTTCTGGAATGTGTGGAAGCGGTATAAGGTGGAGCTTCTGGATATGAGGCTGCCGGAGATGGCGGCAGGGATGTGCAAGGCTTATCTGTCCCAGATTCCTCTGAAATATTATAAAAAGGTTGAGATTTTGCCGGGCGAGGTGGGGATTCTCTACTATGACAACCAGGTGGTAAAGGAGTTAGGGACAGGGACTTATTACTACTGGATGTACTCCCGGGATGTTTTGTGCCGGGTTGTGGATCTGAAAATCCGTCCTCTTGAAATTACAGGCCAGGAAATTCTCACCTCTGACCGCATCGGCGTCAGGATTAATTTGATGTGTACCTACAAGGTAGTGGCTCCCAGAACCATGATAGAGACCATTAGAAATCTGGAGAATCAGGTCTATGCATGCGTCCAGCTTGCCATTCGGGAGTATGTGGGAAGATATCGGCTGGATGAGCTGCTGGAACAAAAGGGGGAGATCTCTGGTTTTATCTTCCAAAGGCTTAAGGCGGTGGAGAAGGATTACTGCATTGAGTTTGAGAGTGCGGGAATCAAGGACATCATTCTGCCTGGGGAGATTCGTGATATCATGAATACGGTTCTGGTAGCTGAGAGAAAGGCCCAGGCTAATGTAATAACCAGGAGAGAGGAGGTTGCGTCCACAAGATCTCTCTTAAATACGGCAAAGCTTATGGATGGGAATAAGACCTTGTATAAGCTTAAGGAGATGGAGTGCCTGGAACGAATCTGCGCTCAGGTAGGCAATATTCAGGTAGGGGCAGGAGGCGCCCTGCTGGAGCAGCTGAAGGAACTGGTGAAGGTTTAGGCCGGAAGCCTGAAAAAGACGGGAAAGAGGCGGGAAAGAGCAAAGGGGCATCTTGAATTATCCCGGATTCTGTGATAGGCTATGATTACCCTCTGTGGACAGGAGGATGCACGGAGGGTAACAAAGGAGAAAATAAGTCAGAGGAGCCAGCACTTATGATAAACTATTTTCTGCCCTTATTGGCAGCCGCGGTTTTGCTGGGAAAGAGCCCGGACACATGGGAGGGACTAAGGAACCTGCCTGAGGCCTGTCAGACAGAGGACGGTATTTCAGGTGAGGAGAATCAGCAGATCTATGAAAAAGAGGTTCACACACCCGGAAAGGTAACCTTGTCCTTTGCAGGGGACATCAGCTTTGCGGAAGGGTACGCCAATATGGTGTACTATCACAGCAACGGGGACGATATTACCAAGTGTATTGCACCGGAAGTCATAGCCCGTATGGACGCGGCGGATATTATGATGGTGAACAATGAATTTACTTACAGCAACAGGGGGAAGCCTTTGTCGGGAAAGACCTTTACCTTTCGGGCAAAGCCGGAGACGGCCGGCAATCTGTCGGTGCTGTCTGCAGATATTGTGTCTCTGGCCAACAACCATGTGTATGATTACGGGGAGACGGCCCTGCTGGACACCATGGACACCTTAAAGCAATATGGGATCCCCTATGTAGGGGCGGGACGGAACTTGGACGAGGCGAAAGAGATTGTTTACTTTAAGGCGGACGGAATAAAGATTGCCTATGTCAGCGCCACCCAGGTGGAGCGCTCCTATGTGTTTACCAAGGAGGCCACAGATGTAAAAGCAGGAGTCTTAAGAACCTACGACCCGGCGGCATTTCTTCAGGTCATAGGAAAAGCCAAAGAGAACAGTGATTTTGTGGTAGTCTATGTCCACTGGGGAACAGAAGGAGTGAACCGGTTTGAGGCGGACCAGCAGAGCCTGGGGCATCAGTATATTGACGCAGGAGCGGATCTGGTCATAGGAGATCATACCCACTGCCTTCAGGGAATCGAGTATTATAAGGGAGTTCCTATTTTTTACAGTCTGGGAAATTTTTGGTTTAACAGTAAGACCGGGGATACGGGCCTTGTGGAGGCAGATATTACAAAGGACGGGCTTGGGGAATTTCGTTTTGTGCCATGCCTCCAGCAGGGCTGCCGCACTACCCTGATCACAGATCCGGGCAGGCAGCAGCAGACATTCCGTTTTCTGCAGGATATTTCGGCCAATGCCGTAATCGACGAGAAGGGAGTGATCAGGGAGGCAGGCAGGACGGACTGAGAAAACTGCCTTACATCCACAGCATAGGCTCCCGCACCGCCGCATTTCTCCTGGCTTCCTCGTTGGGGGATTCCGGGGGAAGCCGGTCATAGAGCTCCACCAGCTCAGGGATTCCATACCTGCATCCGGCAAAGGCCATAAAAGAGATCCGGGCAGGAAACGCATCAAAATGCATGATATCAGGCTTGTAGGGCCAGGAAGATTTGTCCAGGAGGTAAGGCGTGAGAAACCTTACTGCCTGGCGGATTCCCTGGCCTTTTTCCGTCTCATACCCCCACAGATCGTCCTCCGGCGTGGAAAGCATATGGCAGAGGGAAACTAAGTTGTCAGCGGCAAAGATGGAGTAATTGTAGGGCTTGGTTCGGGCTAACTCCTGGGGGAAAGAACCATCCGGGTTCATCTGCCCTAAAAGCGAGGTCTTAAATTCCTGGCGGCACAGGCGGAGAATGGATTCCTCATGGGTAAACAAGGCAAAGGCCGCAGACTGCATGTAGAAGCAGATACAATGATTGTTGGTGGTGTTCTTTTCGGCTATGCCGTTGGGGCTGGAAAAAAGCCATGTCAAGTACTGGGAAAACCAGTCTGTCAGGCCGGATTTTATCTGGGCGGTCATGGCATTGGAACTTTCTAAGGCAGTGATGGCAAAGGGGATATCTGCCAGATGGATGGTGTCAATGATCCCGATTCCGCGGCCTGGGCAGACTCCGGGGATGGCCTGAGCAAAATCCAGGCTGGGATTCATGCGGGTCTCCTCGTCTAAAAAGAACTCTTTCAGGAGACGGACAGCCTGACCGGCAAAGTCCTGTCTGCCCGTCAGGAGCCAGCCGCAGGCAAGATGAACCACATAGGTGCCCATAGCCCTTAAGATTTGACGGTGAAGATCAAAATTATCCGGGTTGGTTTCCCCATCCCTACGGATATAGGGAAGGCCGTCAGGGGTGGCCGGGTCGGGCCACCAGTAGTCGCCGTTGGAGTAATAGTCATGGATGCCGCCCTGGCTTTGAGGGGCATGGACGTCTGTGATATGGGGCAAAGCAGCGGTCATAGCCTCATGGGCTTTGGCAATGAGCCAGTCCTTGTGGCGAAGGGACAAGGGAATGGCATAGGTTTTTGGGTATTGAATCATGGAATTACCCTCCTCTTTGAAAATGTTCTTTCTGCAGCCATCCTACAATAAGCTTTCTTCTCTGCACAAGGGGCAAAACCCTAAATCAATGAGCAAAATCCTAAATGAATAGGCAAAATTGTCAAATACTTTACAAATTGGCTATAAATTTTGTAAAATGATAATCAAAAAGAGGAACGACAGAGAATGAGAAGAGGGAGACAAATTTCATGAAGAGAAAGCCCAAGGTATACATACAGATGTTTCTTTCCTATTTGGGAATGCTGGTGATTCCCGTTGCGGCAGCAACGGTGATCTATGGTTACAGCCGTCAGGTGATCCGGGGGCAGACGGAGAAGATGAATGACAATCTGCTGGAGATGATTCAAAGAGATTTGGACCAGCAGATCAGCGATGTCCAGAAAATTGCCGCCAGATTGGCTATGGACACCAGTGTTCAGGCCATATCCAAGGTGAAGTCTGAGTTCGGCACAGAGGATCAGATGGCTTTATATTATCTGTACAATGATCTGCAGTCCCTTGCCATGTCCGAGGATTTTATCAATGATGTGTTTATCTATTTTAATAACACTCAGACTGTCTGCAGCCTTCAAGGCAATATGTCTGCGGAATTGTTCTATGATCTGTATTACCGCAATGAGAAGCATTCTCTGGAGGAGTTCAGAGAGTATATGAGGCAGCGCCACTATAACGATACCTTAAGGATCCGCAGGGAAAACGGGGATGACACCCTTCTTTTTACCATGACAACCTTGGATTCCAATGTGGGAGAAGGGTCAGCCACCATAGGAATCGGGATTAAATTTTCCCAGCTGGAGAGCAGATTGTCCTCCATGAAATGGGATGATTCCATGGATGCCGCTATTATCAGCAGTCATAACGGGGCCATTTATCCAGGGGAGGCAAAGGATTCCATTGAGGGGCTGGTATTTGAGGAATTGGAAGAGGGAAATCACACTGCCCTTTCCCAGCGCGGAGGCCGATGTATGATCTCGGTGTTACAATCCAAGGTAATAGATTGGAAATATGTGGCAGTGCTGCCCATGACATTGATTGAGAGCAGCGCGAAGCAGATTCAGCTGATTACGATTTTCTGCCTCTTTGGCTGCGGAATTGTAGGGTTTGGAGTGTCCTACTATCTTACGGGAAAGAATTACAATCCCCTGAAGAGTCTGGTGGATACCTTTAAGAAGCATGGGGACAAGGATATCGGGGAAGAGGATAATGTCTATCAGTGGCTGAACACCCAGATGGACGATTTTTTTAAAAAGCATGTGGATGCCAACCGCCTCATAAAGGCCAATGCGAAAAGTCTCAAGAATTATTACCTGTTCCAGCTGCTGCAGGATTATTATTATGGAAAGGGACAGGAACTGGAGCGGTGCGGAATCCGGCTGAATCTGGACTATAATGTGGTGATCCTATTTGAGCCGGAGAAGAAGAAGGATATGCAGGAGCTGGTGCTTCAGAGGTTTATTATCATGAACATCTTCGGAGAAATGTGCCAGGATCACTTTAATGTGGAGATGGCAGAGATGGGGGAGAGGGTGGCGGCTATTATCAATATTCCTGACAGTTCTTCAGAGTATGGGGAGATCTTAAAAGAGAAAATAGAGAATCTTCAGGCCATGGCGGAGGAATCGTTTAAGTTTTCCTGCACAGCCCTTATGGGCTCCGTCTGCCGGGGGCTGGAGGGGATTCATACCTCCTATCTTCAGGCTGCAGAACTCGAACAGTATGTGGTGATTCTGGATACGGATTTGATTATTTATGATGACGTGAAGAATCTTCAGCTCCATTATGATTATTCCATTGAGGCAGAGGAGAAGATTATCAATGCCATTGAGGCCGGGGACAGCAGGCAGGCGGGGAAATTAATGATGCAGATTTTTGACCACAACCTTTCCGGCAAGGTGTCGGCGGACACGTACCGGTGTCTGGTCTATGATATGGTGGGGACTCTGGTTCGGGGGGCCGGGCGGGGAGGATATACCACGGCGGCCAGGGAATTGGATTTTCCGGATGGATTTTCCATGAAGAGGCTTCCTGTAGACAAGCTCAAGGAGCGGTTTAGGGAGCTTTTGGACCAGATCTGCAAAAGGGTTCAGGAGATAAAGAAGGAGACTGCGGGGGATAAATCCTTCAGCAGGAAGGTTGAGGCCTATATAGAGGAGAATTTTAAGGATCCGGATCTGAATATCTCGATTACCAGCCAGCATTTTGATATTACTCCTGCCTATCTTTCTTCTATATATAAGAAGCAAACAGGAAGAAGCCTTTTGGACTATATTAACACCATGAGAATCAGCCACGCCCAGAAACTTTTAGAGCAGGGATACAGTGTGGTGGAGGTGGCGCCCATGGCAGGGTTCCGGGACAGCGGAAGCTTTATCCGGGCTTTTAAAAAGAAAACAGGGGTGACACCAGGGCAGTTTAAGAGTAAATTTTAGGGAAATATTAGGCAGAATCTAAAAAATTGCGGATTGACTTAAAAAAATGCGAACAGAAATTGACGGTTTTGTCAATGAGGTTTGCATTTTTTGTATATATTTTGAACAGAAAATGGGATATCATGGGGACATCAGCGAAAATGAAAAACACAACTGAAAAGGAGGAGGCAGTAATGAAGAAAAGAACCTTATCATTACTTCTTACAGCAGCAATGACAGCCACCGCTTTGGCTGGCTGCAGCGGAGGAAATACCAGTACACCACAGACAACCACACAGGCTCCGTCAAAGGCGGATTCAGGGAGCAGCGGTCCGGGAGCTTCTACTGAAGGAGGCCAGGCAGTGGCCGAGGCTCCGGGGGAGTTTTCCTATCCTATGGCTCCCGGGGATAAGCTGACCTACTGGTGTGAACTTACGACTACGGTATCTGCTAATTACGCAAGCCTGGGGGATACGCCTTTTGGCAAGGGCTGGCAGAAGGAGACCGGGACGGAGATAGAGTTTCTTCACCCGCCGGCAGGTCAGCTGAAGGAACAGTTCAGCCTGATCCTGGCAGATGGCAATCTTCCGGATCTTATGGAGTACAACTGGATGACAGATTATCCGGGAGGACCGGAGAAGGCCATTAAGGACGGAGTGATCGTTCCTTTAAATGATGTGTTTGAGCAGTATTGTCCTAACCTGACCGCTTATTTGGCAGCCAATCCTGACATTGACAAGATGATTAAGACGGATGAGGGCCACTATTATGTGTTCCCCTTTATCCGCGGCGAGTCGAAGCTGTGCAACACCATCGGGCTGATGCTGAGAGACGACTGGCTTCAGGAGCTGAATCTGGAGGTTCCCACTACCATAGATGAGTGGCATACGGTTCTGACTGCTTTTAAGGAGAAAAAAGGCGCGGCTGCTCCTTACTGTTTTGAGTATACCAACGGACAGTATTTAAACAACGATCCCTTTGCATTTGCTTTTGAGACCAGCAGAACCTTTTATTTGGGAAGCGACGGGAAAGCCCATTTCGGCGCGGCAGAAGAGAACTACAAAGATTTTCTAACTACTATGGCCCAGTGGTATGCAGAAGGCCTTATTGACCCGGATCTGGCTACACTTGGCAATGACCAGGTAAGTGCAAAGATTACCAACGGCACGGCAGGCGCTTCCATGGGTCAGGCCGGAAGCCGTATGGGAACCTGGACTACGGCAGCCAGAAGCAGCAATCCTACGTTTAAACTGGTGGCAGCACCGCCGCCAACAGTGGAGAAGGGAGCAAAGGCAGAGTTCGGACAGATCGAAAATCAGTATTCAGGAAGAGCAAGCGTGGCCATTACCACTTCCTGCAAGGATATTGAGAGAGCGGCAAGGCTCATGGATTATGCTTACGGCGATGCAGGACATCTGTACTTTAACTTCGGTACACAAGGAGAGTCCTATGAAATGAAGGATGGTTATCCTACCTATACAGATCAGATTATGAAGAACCCGGATGGCCTTCCTGTGTCCCAGGCCATGTCCGCCTATATCCGCGGCAATTACAACGGGCCTTTTGTACAGGACATCCGTTATCTGGAGCAGTACTACACACTGGATGAGCAGAAGGAGACAAACGCAATCTGGGGTGATTCCAACGGCGCGGCTCATGTGATGCCTCCGGTTACGCCTACTTCTGAGGAGAGTAAGGAATTCTCTACCATCATGAACGAGATCAATACATATCGTGACGAGATGACATTAAAGTTCATCTTTGGCACAGAGAGTCTGGACAACTTTGACACTTATGTGAAAAACATGGAGAATATGGGCCTGGCACGGGCTCTGGAGATTCAGAATGCGGCCCTGGACCGTTATAATGCCAGATAGAGAAGGTTTTTTGACCATAGGTTCCGGCCAAAGCCGGATATGCCGGACACTTTGCTGAACCTGGCAGAACAGGAAACAGGCGGGTATGGGCCCCCTGTTTCCTCTGGTCTTATTATAAATAAGTTATGGAGAGGAGTCTAGGACATGAAAGACAGGAAGGCAGGAGGCAGCTTTGGTTACCGGGCAAGGAAGGACTGGATCCGCAATCGTTCTTTGTATATTTTGGTGATTCCTGTAGTGGTTTTCTATTTTATGTTTCATTATAAGCCTATGTATGGGGCGATTATTGCTTTTAAGGATTATACGCCGGCCCTGGGGGTAGGGGAAAGCCCATGGGTAGGGTTTGCTAATTTTACCAGATTTTTTAAGAGTGTGTATTTTACAAGGCTTATTAAGAATACCATTCTGCTCAGTGTGTACAATCTGATTTTTGGTTTCCCTGCGCCGATTATTTTAGCGCTGCTTTTAAATGAGGTGAGGAGTAAAAGGTTTAAGAGTATTACTCAGACCATTACTTATCTGCCTCACTTTATTTCTCTTATTGTTGTGACCGGTATGCTGACAAATTTCAGTATGACCACAGGTCTTTTTAATGATATCATTGCCTTTTTCGGCGGTGAGCGGTCCCCGCTTTTGCAGAATCCTAAATTATACCGGACTATTTATGTAGCTTCCAGTATCTGGCAGGAAGTGGGCTGGGGCTCCATTATCTATCTCTCTGCTTTGGCAGGGGTGGACAGCCAGCTTTACGAGGCGGCTCAGATCGATGGTGCGGGAAAATGGAAACAGCTGATTCATGTGACCATGCCGGCCATTGCCCCTACCATTATAATTATGTTGATTATGAAAATGGGCTCTCTCATGAATATGGGATATGAGAAAACCATTTTGTTATATAATCCTTCCACCTATGAAACGGCAGACATTATTTCTTCCCATATTTACAGGATCGGTCTGCTGGATCAGGACTGGAGTTATTCTACGGCTATCGGTTTGTTTAACTCCATTATTAATTTCGGACTGCTCCTTGTCACTAATAAGATATCCAAGCGTTACAGTGAGACCAGTCTGTGGTAGAGGGAGGCGGATGTAAGATGAAAGTGAAACGTTCCAGAGGGGAAAGGATTTTTGAAGTATTTAATTATATTCTGCTGTCAGTGATTATGCTTGGGTGTCTGTATCCGGTGTGGTATGTTTGCGTGGCTTCCTTCAGCGACAGCAATCTGCTGACTCAGCATATGGGGCTTTTGTTAAAGCCTTTGGGATTCAGCCTGGATGCCTATAAAAAGGTATTCCAGAATCCCATGATTCTGAAGGGTTACATGAATACCATATTTATTTTGGTGGTAGGCGTGATCCTGGATTTGATTATGACGTCTCTGGGAGCTTATTTTCTGTCCAGGAAAAGAGTGATGTTTAAAAAGCCTGTCATGCTGTTTATTATTTTTACCATGTTCTTTTCAGGCGGTATGATTCCTTTTTATCTCAATTTAAAGGATCTGCATCTGACGGGAACCAGATGGGGCCTGATTATTCCTTTTATGATCAGCACATACAATATGATTATCTTAAGGACCTCCTTTGAGAGCATTCCTGAAAGCCTTATTGAGGCGGCCCAGATCGATGGGGCAGGCCATATCACCATTCTTGCCCAGGTGGTGCTTCCTCTTTCCAAGGCGATTCTGGCGGTTATGGTGCTTTATTACGGAGTCAGCATCTGGAACTCCTGGTTCTGGGCTTCTGCCATTATCCGCAATCGGGAAATGTATCCCCTGCAGATTATTCTGAGGGAGATTCTTATGCAGAACGATACCAGCTCCATGACAGCGGGAGCCAGTTCCATGGATACGGAGGCGATTGGCATGACCATTAAGTATGCGACGATTATGGTGGCTACGGTGCCCATTCTCTGTGTGTATCCCTTTTTGCAGAAATATTTTACTAAGGGTACTATGGTAGGGGCTGTGAAAGAATAGGTGATTGCGAAGGTCAAAATGGAAAGAATATTCTGACCATAGATTCCATACAAAGCCTGCTGCACCAAGCATTCCAATGAGCCCAGGAAAGCAGAACCCAGTCGGGGATCATCCCTCCTGTGTTCTATGGTCTCATTT
>JAAWHU010000109.1 GCA_022796015.1 Hungatella sp.
GAGGGCCCTCTGCCCGAGTGTTTTTTGTCCTACTGGGCTCAGTGGAATGCCCGGTGTACGAAGGCTTTGTATGGAATATATTGTCAGAATATTCTCTCAGCTTTGACTTTCGCAATTACCTATTTTTGCAGACATATGGTGTATTATAACGCTTTTTGGAGGTGAAATCAATGAGAGAGAAGGGGAAAAATTCAGGCATAATTCAGATCTCAAAAGCCTGTAAAATATTCAGATATTTGTATAAATAATGGATAATTTTAGAAAAATTTGAATTTCAGGAAATTTCTCTTGATTCCCTGTGATTTTGTGGTATAATAACTTCATAAGCATGTGTAGTTCATCGGTAGAACGCCAGCTTCCCAAGCTGGAGAGGCGGGTTCGATTCCCGTCACGTGCTCTGAAAATCCCGGTAGATACGGGATTTTTTGTTTTGTAAAAATGAAAAGCTGGAAGGGAAATATCGAGACCGGAGAAGATCAATACAAACCACAGCCAGGGAATCAGGGAGGCGGCAGAAGTTCTGCCGCCTGCAAATTTTTGGAGGCAGGGTGAAAGAAACTTGCCAATTCCCCCCTTTTATGTATATAATAGGTAGGCGCACGAGCGGAGCAAGATATGGAGGTTTAATATGGCAAAGACACAATATAATGCGGACAGCATCACCGTTCTGGAGGGGCTGGAGGCGGTCAGGAAGAGACCAGGCATGTACATAGGAGGCGTGGGAACAAAGGGGCTGAATCATCTGATCTATGAGGTTCTGGATAATTCCGTGGACGAGCATCTGGCCGGTTACTGCAGTCACATTCAGGTGACTTTGGAGGAGGATGGTTCCTGTACCGTGAGAGACAATGGCCGCGGCATTCCGGTGGAGATGCATAAGAAAGGCGTATCTGCAGAACGTGTGGTTTTGTCCACTCTCCATGCAGGCGGCAAATTTGACAACCAGGCTTACAAGACAAGCGGCGGCCTTCACGGTGTGGGTTCCTCCGTGGTCAACGCTTTGTCGGAGCATATGGATATAAAGGTATATAAGAACGGATACATTCACCATGATGCCTACGAGAGAGGGATTCCCACAGTCCAGTTAAAGGATGGACTTCTTCCCACTATAGGGCGGACAAAGGAGACGGGGACGGAGATTAATTTTCTTCCCGATGGGGAGATTTTTGAGAAGATCCGCTTTAAGGCGGACTGGCTGAAGAGCCGGATTCATGAGACCGCATATCTGAACCCCGGCCTTACCATCACCTACGCCAACAAGAGAAAGGGTGAGGAGGAGACTGTTGTCTACCAGGAGACGGAGGGAATTGTAGCTTATATCAAAGAAGTCAACAGAGGGAAGACCCCTGTCCATGACCCGGTTTACTACAAGGGGACTGTGGACAATATTGAGGTGGAAGTGGCTTTTCAATTTGTAGATGCATTTGAAGAAAATGTTTCCGGCTTCTGCAACAATATTTTCACTCAGGAGGGAGGCACCCACCTGGTAGGGTTTAAGACAAAATTTACCACATTAGTCAACAGCTATGCCAAAGAGCTGGGAATCTTAAAGGAGAAGGACTCCAACTTTACAGGGGCTGACACCAGAAACGGAATGAGCGCCATCGTGGCCATCAAGCATCCTGACCCTATTTTTGAAGGACAGACCAAGACAAAGCTGGCAAGCGCCGATGCCACCAAGGCAGTATTTACCATTACTGGGGACGAGCTGCAGCGGTATTTTGACCGGAACTTGGAGGTCCTAAAAGGCGTGATTGCCTGTGCGGAGAAGTCTGCCAAGATCCGAAAAGCCGAGGAGAAGGCCAAGACCAACATGCTGACCAAGTCCAGGTTTTCTTTTGACAGCAACGGCAAGCTGGCTAACTGTGAGAGCCGGGAGCCGGAGAAATGCGAGATCTTTATTGTGGAGGGAGACTCTGCCGGCGGCTCTGCAAAGACGGCGAGGAACAGGATGTACCAGGCCATTCTGCCTATTCGGGGAAAGATTCTGAATGTTGAGAAGGCCTCCATGGACAAGGTGCTGGCCAACGGTGAGATCAAGACCATGATCAACGCCTTTGGCTGCGGATTCTCCGAGGGGTACGGCAATGATTTTGATATCAGCAAGCTTCGCTATCACAAGATCATCCTTATGACCGATGCGGACGTGGATGGCAGCCATATTGACACCCTGCTTCTCACCTTCCTCTACCGGTTCATGCCGGAGTTAATCTACAACGGCCATGTGTACATTGCCATGCCGCCTCTCTTTAAGGTGATCCCCAAGCGGGGAGAGGAGCAGTATCTCTATGACGAGAAGGAACTAGAAAGGTATCGGAAGACCCACACAGGAGAATTTACCCTTCAGAGATATAAAGGCTTGGGAGAGATGGATGCGGGCCAGCTGTGGGAGACCACCTTGGATCCGGAGAACCGGGTGTTAAAGCGGGTGGAGATCGAGGACGCCCGCATGGCATCGGAGATCACGGAGATGCTTATGGGAAGTGACGTGCCTCCCAGGCGGCAGTTCATCTATGACCACGCAGACGAGGCGGAGATCGATGCCTGATAGGAAGGAACGAAGGCGGAACAGAGGCCGGAATCTAATAGGCCGGAAGAGATAAATGCTGGTGAGGCGCCGGCTTTAATGGCCGGAGAGATGTTAGAAAGGCGCCCTAGGCGCCGCAGGGAGGAAAGAATGGCAGAAAAGATCATAACAACGGAATATTCGGAGGAAATGCAGCGCAGCTACATGAATTACTCCATGAGCGTCATTACGGCAAGGGCCATTCCCGATGCCAGGGATGGGCTAAAGCCGGTGCAGCGCCGGGTGCTCTACGATATGAGCGAGCTGCGGCTAAACCACGACAAGCCCCACAGGAAATCGGCCCGTATCGTAGGCGACACCATGGGTAAATATCATCCCCACGGAGATTCCTCCATTTACGATACACTGGTGGTACTGAGCCAGGATTTTAAGAAGGGCATGGCTTTGGTGGACGGACACGGCAATTTCGGCTCCATCGAGGGAGATGGGGCGGCGGCCATGCGTTATACGGAAGCCAGGCTTCAGAAATTTGCGGAGGAGGTATACTTAAGAGATCTTGACAAGACCGTGAATTTTGTCCCCAACTATGACGAGACGGAGAAGGAACCGGAAGTCCTTCCTGTCCGGGTGCCCAATCTTCTGATCAACGGAGCCGAAGGCATTGCCGTAGGCATGAGCACCAGCATCCCGCCTCACAACCTGGCCGAGGTGGTAGATGGGGTGAAGGCCTATATCAAAAATCCGGATATTACCACAGGGGAGCTGATGCAGCTGATGCCGGGGCCCGATTTTCCCACAGGAGGGATTATTGCCAACAAAAAAGACCTTCCAGAGATCTATGAGACGGGAACCGGCAAGATCAAGCTGCGGGGCCGCATGGAGATGGAGCTGGGCAAGCGCAGAAGCGACAAGGACAAGCTGGTGATCACGGAGATTCCCTACACCATGATCGGAGCGGGAATCAACAAATTTCTCATGGATGTGGCGGAGTTAGTGGAGACCAAAAAGCTGACGGACGTCACCGACATCTCCAATCAGTCCAACAAAGAAGGAATCCGCATTGTTCTGGAGTTAAAAAAAGACGCAGATGTGGAAAAGATCAAAAATATTCTTTATAAGAAGACAAAGCTGGAGGATACCTACGGCGTCAACATGCTGGCGATTGTGGGAGGACGCCCGGAGACTTTGAATCTGAGAGGCATTTTAAAGAATTATCTTGATTTTCAATATGAGAACAACCGGAAAAAATACCAGGTGCTCCTGGACAAGGAGCTGGAGAAAAAGGAGATACGGGAGGGGCTTATAAAAGCCTGCGATGTGATCGATCTGATTATCGCCGTTTTGAGAGGCTCCAAAAATCTCAAGGATGCCAAGGCCTGCCTCATGGAGGGTGATACCTCCCACATCCGTTTTAAAAGCGCAGAGCTTGAACAAGACGCCAGAGAGCTGCATTTTACAGAAAAACAAGCTTCCGCCATTCTGGAGATGCGGCTCTACAAGCTGATCGGCCTGGAAATCCTGGCACTGCAGAAGGAGTACAAGGAGACGTTAAGGAAGATCAAGGAGTATACGGGGATCCTGAAAAATAAAGAGACTATGGACCAGGTGATCATAGATGATCTGGACCGTATCAAGGAGGAGTTCTCCTTTGTCCGTCGGACAGATATTGAGGACGGAAAGGAAGCCGTGTACCAGGAGGCGCCGGCAGAGGTTCTGGAGGTGGTCTTTGTCATGGATCGGTTCGGATACTGTAAGCTTTTAGACAAAACTACTTATGAGCGGAACCAGGAGACTGTAAGGGGAGAATATTCTTATCTAATCAGGTGCATGAACACGGATAAAATCTGTCTTTTTACGGATACTGGAACTATGCATCAGATAAAGGTTCGAGACATCCCCATGGGAAAGCTGCGGGATAAGGGCGTTCCTGTGGACAATATCAGCAAATTCGATGGCAGCAAAGAGCAGATTCTCTGTCTTTCCAGCCTGGAGCAAGTGTCAGGAAGCACCCTGGCCTTTGCCACGAGGATGGCCCTTGTAAAGCTGGTTCCAGGCTCCGAATTCATCACCAATAACAGGACTGTGGCGGCGACCAAGCTTCAGGAAGGGGATCGTTTGGTTTGTGTGCTTCTTGTGGGACAGGAGAAAGAAACAGCGATTCAGACAAAAAACGGGTATTTTCTCAGGTTTTCTTTGGAAGAAATTCCGGAGATGAAGAAGAATTCCAGGGGTGTCAGGGGAATCAAACTGGAAAAAGATGATGAATTAGAATCTTTGTATTTAATTGAAAGCAATCCTGTGATACAATATAAGAAGAAAGAGGTTCATTTAAACCGCTTAAAGCCGGGAAAGAGAGACGCAAAAGGGAGTAAAGTGCGGTTGTAAGAATCACAAAAGAAGAAGCAAAGGAGAGATGAAGATGTCTGAGAACAAGATTCCGACTCCCCACATAGAGGCCAAGGCAGGGGAGATCGCAGAGACCATCCTGCTGCCCGGGGATCCGCTGAGGGCAAAGTATATTGCGGATCATTTTTTGACAGATGTTAAGCAGTTTAACAGTACCAGAAATATGCTGGGATTCACAGGCAGCTATAAAGGAAAGCCGGTATCTGTCATGGGGACAGGCATGGGCTGTCCGTCCATAGGGATTTATTCCTATGAGCTGATTCATTTCTACGGATGTAAGAACCTGATCCGTGTGGGGACGGCCGGAGGCCTGACGCCGGATGTGAAGGTGCGTGACATGGTGTTCGGCATGGGCGCCTGCACCACCTCCAGCTATGTGAGGCAGTTCGGACTTCCCGGGGATTATTCCTGCATCTGCAGCTATGAGCTTCTTTCCAAGGCTGTAAAGGCGGCCAAGGAGAGAGCGTTCACGTATCATGTAGGCAATATATTAAGTTCTGATATGTTCTACAGCAAGGAGCTCCCGGCAGGAACTACCTGGGCTAAGATGGGAGTTCTGGCAGTGGAGATGGAGGCAGCCGCCCTCTACAGCAATGCGGCTTACGGCGGGGCTAACGCCCTGTGTATTCTGACTGTCTCGGATTCCATAGTTACCGGTGAGGCAACGACGGCAGCCGAGCGCCAGAGCACATTTACCAACATGATGGAAGTAGCGTTGGAGCTGGTATAGGAGAAGCAGCCGGGGATGGCAGGGCATCCTTAAAAGGGGGGTCACTATTTGTATGAATAAGGACGGAAGAACATGACAGGGATAATCGATAGTCATGCCCATATCTGTGGAGAGGAATTGTTTCCGAGGCTGCAGGAGGTTGCGAAAGGGGCAAAGGATGAAGGAATAGAAAAGATTATGGTAGTCTGCTCAGACCTTAGAGAGGTTAAGAGGGCGCTGGCCGCTGCTGCTGCGGACTCCATGTTCGATGTGGCTGTGGGATTTCACCCCAATGAAGCCTTGAAAATATCAAGAGAAGACTGGGAAGAATTAAAGATAGTGCTTGAGAACCCCCGGGTCAAAGCTGTGGGGGAGATCGGCATGGATTATTTTTCCTATGAGACCATAGTTCCCAAGGTACTCCAGAAAGAACTTTTTATCAGTCAGATGGAGCTGGCCAACGGGTTAAACAAGCCGGTGCTGATTCACATGCGGATGGCTGGGGAAGACACCAGACGCTATATCAAGGGTCATCTGAAGGTGCCTGGGATTCTCCACAATTACAGCGGCGGTTATAAGGCTATGAAGGATTTCCTGGAACTTGGAATGTATATTTCCTTTTCCGGAAACATTACCTTCGAGGCAGGGGACGAGAGCACCAGAAAGGCCCTTACGGAGGTTCCTTTGGATCGGCTTCTTATTGAGAGCAATTCTCCATACCAGACACCGGTGCCTGCAGCGGGAAGCACCAATGAACCGAAGAACATTATTCATGTGGTGGATTGTATCTGCCGGCTGAGGGGAATTGAGAGAGAAGAACTGCTGATGGCGGTCCGCGATAATTATTACCGGATATTTCCGGCTTAGAGAACGGAAAAGGTGAGGAATCCTTGAAGATTTTGGAAGGACTCCTCATCTTTTTTAGTCGGAATGTGTGTTATATAAAAACAAATGTATTTTCTTTGCGGAAAACAGTTGATTTTTTTACGGTTTTGTTATAGGATAGACAAGAATCATTTTTGAAAGACAGGAAAAGCATATATTATCCGAAACGAGGGGAGAATATTATGGAAATGAAGAGAAAGCTAAGGGTCGGCATTCTGGGCGCTACAGGTATGGTCGGCCAGAGATTTATTGCGCTGTTGGAGAACCATCCATGGTATGAGGTGATTACGGTGGCGGCAAGTCCCCGCTCCGCCGGCAAGACTTATGAGGAAGCAGTGGGGGGGCGCTGGAAGATGGCCACCCCCATGCCGGAATCCGTAAAGGACCTGGTAGTCATGAATGTGAACGAGGTGGAGAAGGTGGCTTCCGGCGTAGACTTTGTGTTCAGCGCCGTGGACATGAGCAAGGAGGAGATCAAGGCCATCGAGGAGGAGTACGCAAAGACGGAGACTCCCGTGGTTTCCAACAACAGCGCCCACAGATGGACTCCCGATGTGCCCATGGTGGTGCCGGAGATCAATCCGGAACATTTTCAGGTTATCGAGTATCAGAGGAAGAGGCTGGGGACAAAGAAAGGTTTTATCGCCGTAAAGCCCAACTGTTCCATTCAGAGCTATGCCCCGGTACTTACGGCATGGAAGGAATTTGAGCCCTATGAGGTGGTAGCCACCACCTATCAGGCTATCTCGGGAGCCGGAAAGACCTTTAAGGACTGGCCGGAGATGGTGGAGAATATTATTCCCTATATCGGCGGCGAGGAGGAGAAAAGCGAGCAGGAGCCTCTGCGTCTGTGGGGAAAGATTGAAGATGGCGTCATTGTAAAGGCCCAGGAGCCGGTGATCACCTGCCAGTGTATCCGTGTCCCGGTGCTCAACGGCCACACGGCGGCAGTATTTGTGAAGTTCAGAAAAAAACCTGCCAAAGAACAGCTTATTGAAAAGATGGTTTCCTTCAAGGGGCTTCCTCAGGAGTTAGACCTGCCCAGCGCGCCGAAGCAGTTTATCCAGTATCTTGAAGAAGACAACCGCCCCCAGGTTGCTGCGGATGTGGATTTTGAGAAAGGCATGGGCATCTCCGTGGGGCGCTTGAGGGAAGATACAGTGTATGACTATAAGTTTGTCGGCCTCTCTCACAATACGGTCCGCGGAGCCGCCGGCGGCGCTGTTCTCTGCGCCGAGCTTTTGACAGCACAGGGGTATATTGAGGCGAAGTAAACGTATAGAGGCTGAATGATAGAGAGACAAGATGATACAGAATCTTATGCCCCTTCGGGCGGGCGCTTTGACAGGCTGCGCAGGAAGGGGCATAGAGTCAGGGAGTAAAGAGTGTTACGGTCTGCACCATAGTCGGCACACGAAGCATCCGGCCGGCTCGTCATGAGCTGGCACTGATATGGAGTTACGAACTCCCTGATTCTGTATTACCTGTTTACAATGGTTTCTAACCATGATAGAATGAAGCTGTCGGTCCCATACCTTTGAGGCTGAATCATAAAATTCTCACCGGATGATACAGAGACATGGAAGAATCTGTCATTATACACTTCAAATATGAAATGGGAAGATTTCCCTATGCCTTTCGGCAAAATATCTGAATATCCGCCTGATTTCAGGCAGCAATCCAAGGAAAAACGGATACAAGAATCATAGAAGATCATGAAAAAAGAAAAAATAAAATGAAAGCAAAGCAGAAATACATTGTCTGGTAAGAGAAAAAAAGCTATAATAAAGACAGTTCTTGTATGTCTCCTGCAAAGGAGGCTCTGTGAAAAGACAAAAGAAAAACAAAGGACAAGGGAGAACAGGAACAGAAGGCTACCCTGTGGAAGACCGGGCCTTAAAGGACGCCGCGCGGTTTATGGGGGCGGAGCTGCTTCCCCTGCTGGGAGTGGAGGGAACCGTCAAAGGAATTGCACCGACAGAGGCGGTGTTTCTGGAGGTGAAAGACTATCTGGCGGACTTTAACTACGAGATGTCTGACGGGATATGGACGCATCTGGAGTTTGAAAGCGATGGCCTTTCCGAGGAGGATCTGAGGAGATTCCGTGCCTGTGAGGCGGTAATCAGCTATAAGTACAAGGTGGAAGTATCCACCTATGTGCTGTGTACATCCAGGGCAAAAGTTCCAAAAAGCAGCCTGACCCAGAAAATGAATCCCTACCGGGTCGGTGTGCTGAGGATGAAGGATTACAATGCAGACGAAGTAATCCGGGCCCTGGAGGAGAAGCAGAGAGAGGGGAAGGATTTAGAGAGGGGAGAACTGCTGGAGGTGCTTTTGATATCCCTTATGGATGGGGAAATGAGCCAGGCAGTCAGGATCAAGAAGAGCCTGAGGATCCTCAGAAGAGAGCAGGGGAAACTGGAGGCAGGAGAAGTACTGTCCATGGAGTCAGTGCTCTATGCCCTGGCTATGAAGGTATTGAATGAGAAGGAGATCAGAGAAGTAAAGGAGATGATGAGAATGACGCTGCTGGGACAGCTGTTGATGGAAGATGGGATGGAACTAGGAGAATTTAAAACTATGCTGGAGCTGGTGCAGGACGGAGTACTGACCATGGCGGAAGCCGCTGCCAGGAAGCATATGAGCGTAGAAGAATTTCAGAGGAAGATTCAGGAATTAAATCTGGGATAATATGCTGTTAGCCGAAAAAGAAGCTGCTGTTTTATAGATGTGATCATTCATCTAAGTACGGCAGCTCTTTTTGTGATGGAATTTTGTTTATTTCCTTTAAAGTATTTACATCAAAGAGAGGCTTTATGCCGCAGGATCAGATATCCGTTCCGGAAATTTCATAATGAGCTGTTATAAATACCGTTTGCAGTAAAGTCGCCAGAAATGGTGAATACTGTGAATTCCTCTCTTATTTCCATTATAAAATTAAATGATTTTATAAAAGTAGTCTGCTCCAAGATATATAATCCCGATTTTAAATATTATAATACAACATGTTCATTGCCAAGGAGGGAATCTTCCGGGATTACTGTGACTGGCTGTTCCCTATCCTTAGGAGGACGGAGGAGCTCAGCAGTCCTAAGGGCTGGGAGAGGGCAGACCGGTACATCGGATATCTGGAGAGAATCTGACGACTTTGTATTTTATGTATTATCAGAATGATTTTAGGATTGCACACACCGGCAGGTTAATGTTAATATAGAAAAAAGGTAATGGAAAGGTGTCTGTAAGCAGTAACTAGGTAATTGCGAAAGTCTAAGTTGAGAGAATATTCTGACAATATATTCCATACAAAGCCTTCGTACACCAAGCATTCCGCTGAGCC
>JAAWHU010000110.1 GCA_022796015.1 Hungatella sp.
GGTTCAGCATGACAATGAACTCGGAGTTGGACAGCATGGTGCTGGCCTGCACGGAGTCCAGAAGATACTCCACGTTCTGCGTGATGGCGGTGGGGTACAGAAGGCAGTTGCAGATCGCCTGCGTCCGGCTTTTAGGCTCCTTCATAAGGGATGCCAGAATGCTGCCTGTAAATGTGGTAATGCCAATCACCGTATTGACCAGTCCCAAAACCCGTTCGCTTCCGCCGTCCCTTGAAAGAATCATGGCCGGTAATGCCGCATGATAGACAGAGGCCACCAGGTTGATGGCGGCTAAAAACAGGATCAAATGAAAAATCCCCTGCTCCCTTTTTAAGTATGCCAGGCCTTTTTGGGCAGAGGTAAGAAGCTTCTCTTCTCTCCCCCTCTCCTCCTGCTTCTCAGGAATCCGAATCCCAAAGGCCAGGGTCACAAAAGCCCCGAAAAAGGTAAAGAGGTCGAACATGACAACGGCACCCATACCGCCTAATCCCATAATGGCTGTGGCCAGAACCGGAGTCATAATGGAATTGAGGGAGGAGGAAATATATTTCAGCCCTCCCACCTTCTGGTAGTATTTTTTCGGCAGCACTCTGGTGGTGGCAACCTCTGAGGCCGGCTGCTGAAGGGTGTTCATGAGCCCGTTTACGGCATTGATCACATAGAGATGCCAGAGCTCAAGGCGTCCTCTTCCCAGTAAAACCAGCATAATCACAGTGGTGAGGGCCGCCGCAGAATCGCAGACCAGCATGGTGGCTTTCTTGTTCCAACGGTCGCTTAAGGCCCCTGCAAAAATACTGAACAGCACATAGGGGGCATAAGAGCAGACCATCAAAAGGGCGGTCATTAAGGCAGAGCCCTTCTGGGAATAGGACCAGATTACCAGGGCATAGCTGGTCATGGCGCTGCCCAGGCCGGAAAAAGACTGGGTGACCCAGAGCAGCAGAAAGGTTTTCATTTCCTGTATGGTTTTTATAATATGTTTCATAGACTTTGCTCCTTTTCTTTCCGATGGTTTGGATGAAATCAGCAAAGCCTTCGAGCAGCCTGTCTACTCCATGCAATCCTGCTCTAAAAGACTTTGCATGGAGCAGCTGCAATGCACAGACGCATCATAAGATCCTCCTCTAACATTTCGTTTAAGCCTTTATTCTATCATAAAAGCGGCGGTACGCCAATATGTTGTTTTTGAATCAGACTTTTTTTGACATGATGCAGCATATATGTTCCGGTTGTCTTCTTTGGAAAGTCGGTTTATAATAACAGTGAAGCCGCACAGCGGCAAAAATACATTCAAAATAAAGTAAAGAGGGGAATCACTATGCTTGGTCTGTTTGAAAAGAAAAAGAGTCCGGAGGAACAGCTGGAAAAATGCCTGGAGAAAAAGGATTGGGACGGTTTGTCCAGAGCCTGCTATGATTTAGGAACCGCTGCTATGGAAAAAGGAGAATTGAACAAGGCGGTTCTGTGGCTGAGCCGGGCGGACACGGTTTACAGTGCAAGTGACGCGGTTTACAAAAAAGCAAGTAAAAAACGGCTGTTCCACGATGAGATCGTTTCAGACTGCTCCGACCGTATCGGGGCCCTTGAGGACGAGGATCTGCTTTACAACAAGATTCCTGCCCAGGTGGAGGAAAAAGCGGAGGAACTGGGTGATTCCCAGATCCGTATATGGGGTCTTTTATCCATAGCCCGTCTGGCTAAGCTGGGAGAACGGTTGGGAAAGCTTCCGGGCTGCGAGGTTCTTGGCAGACTGGGGTGGGCTTCGGACATTATGTTAAAATCATTCCAGCAGCCCATTACCCAGGATGAATACAGCCAGCTCATGAACATCTGCAATGAGCTCTATGAGCTGGGAGACTCGGAAGCTTTTTATGGCGGCGGCCAGATTGAGGTTCCCGGCAGTGCGCCGTTCCAGGTTTTTGACTTAAACGGAATGATGGGGGTGCATCTGGAGCTCAACGGTTTCCTGGATAGCCATCTTCGGCTGTTAAGCGCCTTGAGCCAGGGGCAGGAACCGCCGGAAGCAGAACTGTCTATGGTAGGCTGCACCCTGCTGCCTGATTATTATGTCCGGACAGGAAGAGAGCCTTTGGAGGAGGTACCCCAGATCAAGGCCGAATTAGACCGTATCTGGAGCGACTATGATTTTGTATGCTCTGATATTACCTGGGAACAGGTATCCGTAAGGGTGTGGCAATACCAGGAACTGGATATCCTGGCTTAAAGCTTATGAATAAAAAAATGAGCCCCCTTCCCAGAATCATGTTTACGGCGCCGGCAAGCGGCAGCGGAAAAACCGTCATTACCTGCGGGGTGCTGGAGCTTCTTAGAAGGCGGAAGCTCTCCTGCGCCTCCTTTAAATGCGGGCCGGATTACATAGACCCTATGTTCCACCAGTATGTACTTGGGATTCCCGGGTATAATCTGGACAGTTTTTTTCTGCCGCCCCAAGAGGTAGCCGGACTGTTTACCCAAAAGGCTGGAAAGGCAGACATGGCTGTCCTGGAGGGGGCTATGGGATATTATGACGGTGTGGCCGGAATCACCACCCATGCCAGCGCCTATGAGACAGCAGTGCTCACGGACACACCGGTGATTCTCATCATTGACGGAAAGAAAAGCAGCCTGTCCTTAGCCGCCGTGGTAAAAGGGTTTCTGGAATATAAAAAAGACAGCCATATAGGGGGAGTGATCCTGAACAGGACCTCCTCTGGCATGGCCGAGAGACTTTGTCCTTTGTTAGAAGAATTAGGAGTCCGTTTCCTGGGGGCCGTTCCGGAATGTGAGGAAGCCCATTGGGAAAGCCGTTATCTTGGCCTGACCCTTCCGGGAGAACAGGCAAGACTCAAGGAGAAGGTAAACGCCCTGGCAGACCGTCTGGAACCATGCCTGGACATGGAAGGGCTTCTTAAGCTGGCAGAAAGCGCGCCTCCCATCCGGCGGGCTCCCTCATGCTGCGCGGCTGCGGCGCCCGGCTTAAAGGGAGTTTGCACATCGAACCCAAAAGAAATCCGCCGGATCGCCGTTGCAAAGGATGAGGCTTTTTGCTTTTATTATGAGGAAAACCTGGACTTGTTAATAAGCATGGGCTGGGAGCTGATTTTCTTCAGCCCTCTCCGGGATAAGCACCTGCCCTGCCCCGGGATTACGGCCATTCTCCTGGGCGGCGGATATCCGGAGCTGTATGCAAAGGAATTGTCGGAAAACCAGGACATGCTGGAGGCCATGAGACGGGCATACCGCCATGGGGTAAAGTTTCTGGCAGAGTGCGGCGGATTCCTCTATCTCCATGAAACCCTGGAGGGCGCCGACGGCCTCTCCTACCCCATGGCAGGTATTATCCAGGCACACGGGTACCGAAGGGAAAAACTGTCCCGGTTTGGCTATATCTCCCTGTATGACAAGGATGGGAATGGGAAACAGGTGGCAAAGGGCCATGAATTTCACTACTGGGACAGTACCCTGCCTGGTCAAGACCTAAAAGCCATAAAACCTTTGAGTACCCGGGGATGGGATTGTATGCATGTGACCCACAAGATGATCGCCGGGTTTCCCCACCTGTATTACGGCTCCAATCCTCATTGGATCAAAGAGTTTCTGGAATTTCCTACTTCCGCTCCAGCTTCAATGCCATAATCAGGAAATTCAACACCACAAAGCCTACGATCATGGTGGTCAGATAAATCTGGATCCCGCTTAGCTGGCCGGTCAGCGCCGCCAGACTCTCCTGCCCTGCCCCCTTAAGATAACCGGTCATCTTGTTGGTGGCCACGATTCCGATGGCCATGGGGAAGGTCATCCCGGCGAAACCGGGGCTAAAGGGAAAGGCGAAAAATCGGGGCAGCTTGATGATGATAAACAGGAGGGACGCCAGCACACAGCCATAGAGCACAGATACCACTGCAGGGCTGGGATTTGGAATCACATTCAGATAGCTGACCACACAGAGGCTGCAGGGAGCCAGAACCACTGCCATGGTGTGATACACCGCCGGTTTTACCTCCACCTTTAAAAGCCGCCATACCATGATTGGAATCAGGATCAGATAAATCGCGATCCCATAGTACACAATGGGGGTCAAAAGCCCCTTCATGTCCATGGCGCCGCCTATGACGCAGCTTACCATAATTCCGTTGTAGGTTACAAACCAGCTGGGGACAAAGGTATTGATGTCCCTCTTTTTTATCACATTCCGGTAGGTAAACAGGCAGATATGCATGGCATGGAGGGCAATGGCCACAAGCCAGATCCCCTTTCCCAGCATTGGGATATAGTCAAAATAATAACTTCCGAGAATCATCAGCACCATGTTAAAACCCGCATACAGGCTGCAGGGCACCACATTCCCGTATTCTTTCCGGCAGGTATCCGTAAATTTCAAAAGTTTTACGATGTACAGGATGATTATGACCGTGGCCGCCCACATGGTCATATGCCGGACCCAGGAATATCCCATTCCCGAATACACATTGGACAGAGTCAATGCTCCCACAAAGGTAGGCAGTACAGGTACGGGCATTCTCTCTATACGCTCCATAGATTCCTCCTTTTAGTCCTCATAGTAGTATTCAAAATTCTCATCCATATGGAAGAAATCGGAATAATCAATGTCAAACACCGGCTTTTTCACCTTGGTAATGTCGATCTTCCTGGCGATAAGCTGCTGTAAGATTCCGCCGTAAGCCAGATCTTCCTGAAGCACTGCCCCTATGATCCTTCCGTTCTTGTGGACAATCTTTTTGTAGCCTTTTTTACCTTCCCCGTGTTGGTTCCCATGGCCGGAGGCAAAGGTGCGGATCTCCTCCAGGGCCTCCCCCTCCCTCGGATTCACATTTCCTAAGGACATGGTGGGAATGCCCAGGAAATTCATGGTGGCCTTGCTGGCAAAAAAGTCCGTCATGTTCCTCGCCTTCCCTGCCATGTTGGAGGCGGCGATAATCCCCTCCTTTACGGCAGCAGGCCAGATGGGGCTGGTTCCGGACACGTCCCCTGCTCCGTAGACACTATCGTCATTGGTCTTTCCGGTCTCATCATAGAGAAGGCCGAAGGGGCCTGTCTCGATTCCCGAGCCCTCCAGAAAATCTATATTGGGCCTGACTCCGGCGGTTACCACCAGGTAGTCACAGCCCAGCTCCTTTCCGTCAGTCAGAATCACACGGGTGATCTCCTTCCTGTCATTGAGAACCACCTCCCGGATCCCCGCGCCGTAATACTGCCTGACTCCCGCTTCCTCAAAGGCCTTCTCATAGGTTTTGGCGGAGGTCTCATCCAGCTGACGGCTTAAAAGCCACTGTGCCGTTTCGATCAGGGTTACCTTAACTCCAAGAGCCAGAAATCCTGCGGCACAGTCTAAGCCTACCAGGCCGGCGCCCATAACCAGGATCTCCTTTGCCGTCTCTGCCGCCTCCTTTAGGCGCTCCATATCCTCTATATTGCGGAAGCCGCAGACATTCACGGCCTCGTCCAGATGGGGAACAGGCGGCAGATAGGTGTGGGCGCCGCTGGCAATCAGCAGCTTATCATAGGACACCTTCTCTCCATGGTCCAGGATCACCGTCTTTTCCCTTCGGTCAAGGCCCACGCAGGTTCTTCCTTTCATCCACTGAATCCCGAACTTTTCAGCAAAATCAGGCTCCGCAAAGGAAAGCTCCTTCATGTTCCTCTCCCCTGCCAGATAGTGATGGAGGATGCATCGGGAGTAGATTTCTTTATCCTTGGAGATCAGTAAAATCTCACATTCGTTATCCAGCCTTCGCAGCTCCTTAGCTCCGTTGATTCCCGCCGCCGAGGAACCGATGATCACATATTTCATTCCTGCACCTCCTCTAAGGAAATGGCCCCCATGGGACATTTTTCCACGCACATAGGCCGGGCGCCTCCGTCTTTGCTTCTATGAACGCACATATTGCACTTCATAATCTCCTTATGCTCAATGCTGTCATACTTTAAGATCCCGTAAGGACAGGACATAATGCACATATAACAGCCGGCACACTGCTCCTGATCATATTCCACGTAGCCTGTGTCCGGGTTCTTTCTCATGGCTCCCGTCATGCAGGTGTACACACATTCCGGCCTGGTACAGTGGCGGCAGAAAATCGGAGCCGGCTTTGTCTGGCTGTCAATGGTCACCCTGTTTCTCGCATCTCCGCTCTCCGTCTCATGGCTGACCACACAGGCAGTCACACAAGTCAGACACCCGATGCAGCGGCTTCTGTCTATTTTAATCCGATACATGATTTTTGCCCCTCTCTTTGTATGTTAATGAACCTTCTCAACCCTTACCGGCGTTGCCTTGTAGGATGGTTCCTTAGAATAAGGATCATATAGAGACGGCGTCAGCTTATTGCATTCGATATAGTGAATCGGTGCATACAGTTCCCCATACCTCACATTGTCCGTGATCTTTACGGCAAAACGGGCATTCTGTCCGTTGACGGAAACGACCTGGATCTCCTCCATCTCCCTGATTCCCATTTCCTTGGCCAGCTCTGTATTCATATAGAGATAGGCTCTTTTTAAGGATACATCCTCCACGAACCTTACTTCCTTTGTCCGGCTCTGGGTGTGCCACTGTCCTACGCTGCCCCGCCCTGTGTTGAGCACATAGGGAAATTCCCCGCTTACAGGCAGGGGATTGGCCCGCACCTCCTCAAAGACAAACTGAGCCTTTTTCGATGGGGTGAAAAATTGTCCGTCCCCGTAAAGCCGTCTCTCTTCCTCTCTGTTCTCCTCTTCCCTTCCCTCCGGATAAGGCCACTGGATGCCGTGGGAGTCCGTAAGGCTCTCCCAGGTAACACCGGTAATGTCGCAGGGCATGTTCCGGGAACACTCCCGCATTAGGTTAAAGCAGTCCCTTGGGGTCTCCCATCCCTTTAAGGCGTCTCCCATGCCAAGAGCCTTTCCCACTCCCAGGATGGCCTCATAGTCTGATATCTCGTCGGCTCCCCTGTCCAGGACGGGGCGCATGGCGGAGAGGCGGCGCTCCAGATTTATGTAGGTTCCCTCTTTTTTCAGGCCGGGAACCACCGGGAAGAATACGGTGCACTCCCAGGCGCTCTCAATGCTGTCATAGATGTCCTGAACCACAAACAGTTCCAGCTTCTTGACTGCCGAGGCAAAGGTCTCGTTGTTGGTCCAGCTGTGTCTGGGGTTGGTGCACAAGATCCACAATCCCTTGATCTCCCCTGCATGGATCCCCTCAATAATCTGGTTGTAGGTCTTGGTGGGTTTCTCTGCCAGCATGGCGTCATCCACTCCCAGCACCCCGGCAATCCTCTCCCGCCTGGCGGGATTTGTAAAGTCTCCGCCCCCGAAGAACACGGCCGTGTTGCTGTAGGCCCTGGAGCCCATGGCGTTGCACTGTCCGGTGATGGAGTTGGCCCCTGTCCCCGGCCTGCCGATGTTGCCGGTCATAAGGGCCAGATTGATGATGGCCTGGGCCGTGCGGACGGCCTCATACCCCTGGTTCACTCCCATGGTCCACCAGAAGGAGACCCGTTTCCCCCTGTGGATCAGTTCGACCAGCTCCAGAATCTGTTCCTCAGAGAGCCCGGTGCCCGCCGCTCCCCGCTCCAGAGGGTAGGCTTTCACAAACTCCTTAAATTCTTCAAATTTCTCCGTGTGGTTCTCAATAAACCCATGATCTATGTAGTCTTTTTCGATAAGCTGGTTGGCCACCGTGTACAGGAGGAGCAGATCGCTGCGCCATGTCAACCCGTACCAGTAGTCCGCGTTCATGGCGGTCTCCGATCTCCTGGGATCAATGACAATGACCTTGTGGCCTGGCACCTGATTCTGTCTCACTCTCCCCCACAGGATCGGGTGAGCCACCACCGGGTTGGCGCCGATGAAAATGATGGTGTCCGACAGCTCCAGATCTTTTAAGGTAAACCCCGGAGCGTCAAAGCCATAGCTCTGCTTGTGAGCCACCACGGCAGTGGCCATGCACAGACGGGTGTTGCCGTCCACATTGGCTTTCAGATAATTCCTCATCACATGGCCGAAGATGGCAAACTCCTCCAGAGTCAGCTGGCCCGTGCTGATTCCGGCCACGCTCTCCTCCCCGTACTTTTCCTGAATCTCCCTCAGTTTCCCGGCCACATGGGCAAACCCCTCATCCCAGGAGACGGTTTGAAAAGAGCCGTCCTCCCGGCGGATCTTCGGCAGGCTGCCCGGCTTTACGGTGGTCTGCTGTTTGTCCAGGGACAGGCCTTTGATGCAGCAGAATCCGTCATTGACCGGATAACCTTTGGTCGGCACAGCCCGGACCACCCGGTTCTCCTCCACATAGAAATCCAGGTTACAGTCAAGGGAACAGTAATTGCAAGTGGATTGTATCTTCTTCATATTGGTCGTCCTCTCCTTTACCGGTCAAAATGAATCCCGTCCCAGTAAACACATTCCTTCATGATGGTCTCCGGCATAAGCTCCACGTCCCGCAGAGCCCATTTTTTGTACTCCTCAAACCCCACCCGGTCGATGATGTAGCCGATGTGTTCCTTCCTGCCCGGAGCGTCCGGGGAAATGTGTTCCTCCACAAAGGCATAGGTGTTCAAAATGATCTTGATAATATTCTCCGCGTCGGCCCATGCCAGAAAGTCCTGGCCAAGGCGGGGATTTCTCTTTCCCGTCCGCCCCATGATCGTCAGCTTGTAGTACTTTTTCTTACTCCTGGTCCACGCCCTGGTGGGACATTTGGTGACGCAGACGCCGCAGCCGATACATTTGTCCTTATCACGAATCACCTTGTAGTTCTCCATGTGAAGGGCGTTGACCGACAAAGCCCGACACCCCTTGACGCAGGCCTCACAGCTGACGCAGCGGTCCGGGTCATACTGGGGCATGGTCATGCCGATGATTCCAAAATCGTGGAGCCTGGCCTTGGCGCAGTCGTTGGAACAACCGGTACAGGCAATCTTAAAATGAAGGTCATTGGGAAAAACCGCCTTCTCGATGTCTTTTGCCAGCCTGGCCGTGTTGTAATTGGCAAAGGGACACACATTGCTGCCGATACAGGCGCTGATATTCCTGGTGCCGGAAGCCGGATATCCGGCGCCGGGCTTCTCCTGGTTGATCTCTAAAAGTTCAATGATGGGCTGAAGCTTTTCATTGATCTTGTCCATGTCCTCAAACCGGATGCCCTCGATCTCAAAGCCCTGGCGGCTGGTGAGATGGACAAAGCCGTTGCCGTACTCCTGGGCGATCTCCTGTACCATGCCAAGGACCCTGGCATCCAGATACCCGCCCGGCACCCGGATTCTGGAAGCTCCGATTCCGCGGACCTTGGACACGCGGAAGGCGTTCTTTTTCAGTTTTTTTGTGTTGATATCCAATCCCATGTCTCCACCCCCTTAATCAATCAGCTCTTTGCCGTCTGTATAGTTGAACACCGGACCGTCCAGGCACACATAGGAGGAACCGATCTTACAGTGTCCGCATTTGCCCAGACCGCAGCACATCTTCCGCTCGTGGGACACCCAGATGCTCTCCTCCGGCACGCCCAGCTTTAAGATCTCCATGACCGTAAATCGGATCATCACCGGCGGCCCCACGCAGATAAAGGAGGCGTGTTCCAAGTGTTTCAACTTTAGAGTCGGTATGTATTTGGTCACCATGCCCACAGGGCCCTCGTACCCCTCAGGGGCCGCGTCCACCGTCTGAATCACGGAAATCTTCTCCCTCCAGAAATCAAAATCCTCTTTAAACAGCACGTCTTTCGGAGATTTGAAGCCGGCGATGAGCGTGGTGCCCATTGCCTCCTCCGGGTGACGGGCAAAATGCTCCACCACTCCCCGGACCGGAGAGAGACCGGTTCCTCCGGTGACGATGA
>JAAWHU010000111.1 GCA_022796015.1 Hungatella sp.
TTGGGACCCGCAAAAACATGAAAAAGTAGCCCGATAGGGCGGATTTTGAATGTTTTTAGGATTGCGGGAGCATGAAATGCGGAGCAATCCGTAGGCATCAGGGGTCAAAAAACCTTTTGACCCCAACATCATCTGTATGGATATTAAGCAAAAATCGTGCCAATCATCATCCCCATAACGCCTGTTGATTTTATCAGTTCCCTGTGAGAAAATGGTTAAATAATATGGTTAATTTGGAGGAAATTATGAACAAGAAGAAGATTACCGTAGTCAGCCTGGACCCCAGAGCCGGGGAGTCCTATGGAGGAGAAATCCAAAGTCTCTTCGGAGATTATGCCCATATATCCGTATACAACGTGCAGGACGGTTCTGCAACAGGCGTCCTCCCCAAGGCGGACTTGTTCGTGGTATCTACGGATGCATACGGTTCCGCAGAGGAGGTGGCCCGCCATGTTCCCATGGGATGCCAAACCATGGCTATCGAAGTGTCTTTTCGATGGAGCGAGCTGAGAAAGTTAAAAGAAATTCCCGACAGAACTAAGGTATTGTTTGTCAACCTGACTCAGACTATGGCCAGGGAAGCCATCACACAGCTGAATCAGTTTGGAATCAACCACATCCAGCTGATTCCCTTTTACCCCGGCGCCGTCCTGGAGGAAGATGTCTCCATCGCCGTGACTCCTGATGAAATGCGCTATGTGCCCGATGAGATCCAGACAAAGATCAATCTGGGACAGCGGCCCTGTACCTCCGGCATGATGATCGAGATTGCGCTGCGCCTGGAACTGGAATACCTGCTGGAGACAAAACCCTTTCAGGAATATTTTAGAAGCATTGCCACCAGCAACTACAGCTTTGACCAGATGTTCGCCAAGTCCATCCGCTTAGAAAGTCAGTTTTACATCTTAATGGAAATTTTGGAGGAAGGGATTATCGGTGTCAATGAATGCGGGGAAATCTTTGCATGCAGCCATCACGCGGAGGAGATCACAAGAGTAAGCAGTCCTCTGATTATGGGTAAAAGCGGAGAAAAAGTATTTCCTTATATAGATTTTTCCAAATGCCTGAAAGAAAAAGAGAGAATTGAAGCCCATGTAAAAAAGATAAACGGTGTTAACATCAGTATTGAAGTCGTTCCGGTGCTGCGCCAGGATGCCTGTGTTGGAGCCTTTGCCATCTTACAGAGGTTCAACGATGTGGAAATGCGGCAGAATGAATTGAGGAAACAGCTTCTTCATAAGGGCCACTACGCCAAATATGATTTTCATGATATTATCGGCAATTCCCAGGCTATCCTGCGAGCAAAGGAAATCCTGCGGAAAATGGCAGCAAGCGAAAGCCCGGTCCTTCTCATCGGAGAAACAGGAACAGGAAAAGAACTATTTGCCCATGCCCTGCACCAGGCTTCCAGAAGGAAAAAGGAACCCTTTGTAGCAGTTAACGTAGCGGCTTTTCCGGAAAATCTTTTGGAAAGCGAGCTTTTCGGCTATGAGGAAGGCGCTTTTACCGGGGCAAAAAAAGGCGGGCGGCCAGGACTTTTAGAGTTTGCCCACAAGGGAACCCTTTTTTTAGATGAAGTGGAAGGGATGAGCCCTCTGCTCCAGATAAAGCTTCTCCGGGTGCTGCAGGAACGAGAACTGATGCGGGTAGGCGGAAACCGTATTATCAGTATTGATGTGCGGATCGTAGCCGCCACCAATGAATCATTGGAGCAGAAAGTGGAAGAGGGAAGCTTTCGCAGGGATCTGTATTACCGCCTGAACACTCTGCCTATCATGATTCCTCCCCTTGCCGAGAGAAGCGACGATATCTTTCTGCTCATTGACCACTTTAAGAAAGAGCTGGGAGCACGGTTTGAGCTCACGGAACCTATAAGGAAATTTTTAAAGGAATACTCCTGGCCCGGAAATATCCGGGAACTGCGCAATGTGGTGGAGTATTTTATCTATACTGGCCATGAACAGATTACCCTGGAGGATCTGCCTCCCACCCTGTCCAATCACCGGGGCGCCAAAAAGGAATCTGACTGCCTTCCTTCCCGGGAAGATTCTTACGAAAACATATTTTGGTTTGTTCTGGAACAGCTTTACCGTGCCTCCCAATCCGGCAATTACCTGGGGCGGGAAAAAATTCTGGCAAAAGCCAGAGAATGCTACCTTCCCACCTCCCAGCAGGAAATCAGAGCTGTCCTGGCCGAAATGTCAGAAAATGGCCTTGTACGAGTCTGCCGGGGCCGAGGCGGAAGCAGGCTCACTCCCAAAGGGCGGCAGCTGTGGGAAACCCGGTGAAATGGCTTTTATTGGCTTTATTGGTTATATAATTCATCTAATTGGTTAAATTGAAAAGTTTTTTTCGTCCTTGAAACCGGCAGAAGCCGTTTTGCCAGAACATAAATATCCTTTTGACGCCATTTTCGCTCCGACGGCTTTTTGGCACGCTTTTTGCTATTAACTATTGCATAAGCAACAGGCAAGCCGGCCGGCAGCTATGGTTGTAAATTCGACGAGAGGAGACAACAAGGATGAAATATGATTTTGACCAGGTAATTGACAGAAGTAAGAACCGGGCCGCAAAGTATGATGAGAGAATTAAAAAGTTCGGAACCAATGAGGTGATCCCTCTTTGGGTAGCTGACATGGATTTTAAAACAGCCCAGCCCATTGTGGACGCCGTAAAGAAAAAAGCAGAAGAGGGAATCTGGGGTTACACCTCCCGGCCTGACAGTTACTTCGACGCCATCTGCGGCTGGCAGAAGCGGCGCAACGGATGGGACATTGACAAAACACTGGTGAGCTGGTCTCTGGGTGTGGTTCCGGCCATGGCTGCCATTATAAAGCTTTTCAGCAGCCCTGGGGACAAGATTATGATTCAAACCCCTGTGTATTCCGAATTCTATGAGGTAACAGAAGGCTGGGGCCGGGTGGTAGTGGAAAATCAACTGGTGGAAAAAGACGGATGCTGGACCATTGATTTTGAAGACTTTGAAAAAAAAGCCAAAGAGGTAAAAATCTTTCTCTTATGCAGTCCCCACAATCCTCTGGGTATCGTATGGACCAGAGAACAGCTTAAGCGGATGACAGACATCTGTATTGCCAATCATGTGCTTCTGGTGTCTGATGAAATCCATTCAGACCTGGTCTTCCACGGAAAAAAACATATTCCTACGGCAATGGTAAGCCAGGAAGCCTCCAAAAAAATTATAAGCCTGATTTCGGGGACAAAAACCTTTAACATGGCAGGGCTCCAAGCGTCTACCACTGTATTTCCCAATGAGGAGTTCAAAAAAAGGTTTGACGAATTCTGGATGAATATGGACATTCACAGGAATAATGCCTTCAGCTCCGTGGCCATGGAGGCGGCCTTTAACAAGGGGGAGGAATGGCTGGACCAGCTTTTGGAATACCTCAGCGGCAACTTTGACTATGTAAAAGGATTCTGCGAGGAACAAATCCCTCAGATAAAAGTAAACATCCCCGATGCAACCTATCTGATGTGGATGGACTGCCGCGGTCTTGGCCTGGACAATGACGCTTTGAGAAGATTTATGATTGAAAAGGCAGGATTGGGCCTGAATGAAGGACGCACCTTCGGAAGAAGCCTCACCGGTTACATGCGGCTTAACGCCGCCTGCCCCAGAAGCGTTCTCAGGCAGGCTATGAAGCAGTTAAAAGAAGCTGTTGATCATCTCAGCGATGCTTCTGCCGATTAAAACCAGGAGGACGGAATGGACCGATTACTTCTTAATAAAATCTTTGATAAAGAGCTTGACTCTAAGGAACTGATTCAGATACGAAGAGAATTTCATATGTATCCGGAGGTATCTGGTGAGGAGTACCAGACCATGGAACGAATTGCCGCACTTCTGGACCAATGGAAGATTCCATATGCCAAAGGTGTTGCAAAGACAGGTGTGGTCGTCCGAATGAAGGGAAATCGAGACGGAAAAAATATTGCCCTTCGTGCAGACATGGATGCCTTGGGCTTTGAAGAGATGAACAAAGAGCTCCCTTACTGTTCCCGCAACAAGGGGGTTATGCATGGATGCGGACATGATGTGCATATGACCATTTTACTTGGAGTCATAAAGATGATACAGGCTCTGGATGGAGATTTTCCAGGCTCCTTCACCTTTATTTTCCAGCCTGACGAGGAGGGCACCGGAGGCGCTGCGCGGATGATCCAGGAGGGCTGTCTGAAAAATCCTGAGATTGATCATGTGCTGGGACTTCATGTGGAGCCTGCATATCCTGTGGGGAAAATCGGAGTTGTATACGGAAAAATGTATGCCGCTTCCGATATGATTACCTTAAAAGTATACGGCAAGTCTTCCCATGGGGCCCAGCCCCAGAACGGCGCCGACGCCATTGTGATTACCGCCAACATTATCAATACCATTCAAACCGTCATCAGCAGAAATACCGATCCTACCGACGCGGCGGTCTGCACCCTGGGCAGAATCGAAGGCGGAAATGTAAGGAATCAGCTGGCTGAATATGTGCAGTGTGAAGGCATTATCCGAACCCTTGACCCCCAAACGCGCATCAGCACCAGAAACCGGATTAAACAGATCTGTGAAAGTACTGCCGCCGCCATGGGAGGCCGGGCCGAGCTGGAGATCAGGGAAAGTTACGGGTCGCTGATTACGGACAGAGCAGTAACAGACCTTGTCTGTCAGGTGGCAAAGGACCAGCTGGGCCAGGACAGTGTAGTGCCGGAACCAGGCCCCCAGCTGACTGTGGAGGATTTTTCCTACTTTGCGGCCGCCTGCCCGTCTGGATTTTATCATCTGGGATGCGCCTCGCCGGATAAGACTCCCGCCGTACCGCTTCATAACAGCCGCTTCGATGTGGACGAACACTGTATTGCCATCGGTGTTCGGCTTCAGACAGAGCTGGCTCTGCGTCTCGCAGAACAGGGAAACTAGCACATTCGGAAAACTACGAAATCTGCCAAGAACAAAGGAGAATATTTATGGAAATGAAAGATTCAGCCAATAAGAAAGTAACGCCTGCACAGGGAATCGGGCTCTTAGCAGTCGTTGCAGGATTTATTGTATACTGCGCAAAAATAGGGGCAAATACCAATGCGGTTATGGGTCTGACCTGGATTATTATCTGGGGATTCTGCGTGATTTTTAAATATGACTGGAACAAAACAATGAATGCCGGCTTTGACGCAGTCCGAAGATCCTTAGGCCCCCTGATTCTTCTGGTAACCGTGGGTATGCTTATCGGTGCATGGATCGCGGCAGGTACCATCCCCACTCTCATTGCATACGGGCTGTCGATTATCAACCCTAAAGTATTTTTAACCTGCACCTTGATTCTGACTTCCTTAATGTCAATCTTTACAGGTACTTCCTATGGTTCCGCTGCTTCTGCAGGCATTGCCATGATGGGCATCGGCCTCTCCATGGGCGTTCCCGCCGGTATGACGGCAGGGGCTATCTTATGCGGCGCCATTTTTGGAGATAAGATTTCTCCCTTATCTGACACAACCAATATCTGTCCTGCTCTCTGCGGCGGTACACTGATTAAACATATACAGAGCCAGATGTATACAACCCTCCCTGCGTACCTGATCTGTCTTGTAGTATTTACAATTTTGGGATTGCAGTACGGATCCGGCGCCGCATTTGATCCGGTTGTGGTTCAGGAGACCATCGACGCATGCCAGGCGAATTTTGTGATTTCCCCTATTTGCCTCCTTCCTCTTGTGATTATTATTGTATTGCTTCTGGCAAAAGTTGACGTAATTCCTGCAAGCCTCATTGGAGGTGTCAGCGGCGCTGTTTTAGCCGTTGCCGTTCAGGGGGAAACCATTTCCGCCACCATCGGCTACATGGCCAACGGATTCAGTCTGCAGTCAGGAAATGAAATCGTAGATAAACTTGTAAACCGAGGCGGACTGTCAAGTATGGCCAGCGTTGTGTGTATGGGTATGTTTGCCATCGGTATGGGAAATATGCTGGAAGACCTGGGCGTCATGGATGTATTTATGAATATTCTGACAAAGAAAGTCAAAACCATATTCAGTCTTATTACCTCTACTATGCTGGTATCCTACTTCGCAAGTGCCATGACCTGTACCATGACTTCCGCCAATGTACTTACGGGAAAATTAATGAGCCCTCTCTTTTGGAAAAAAGGCATTGCTCCAGAGGTATGTTCCAGAACCATGGAAGATACTGCAACCATCGGAGGCGTTCTCATGCCCTGGCATGCAAATGTAATCTATTACTCGGGAGTTTTAGGGGTGGCATACAGCCAGTTTGTTCCCTTCTGCATCCTTTCCTACATCGTGCCTGTTTTCTCACTGATTTGTGCGGCAACAGGTTTCGGAATCTTCTATGTGAATCAGAAGGGTGAGAGAATCAGCAAGGAAGCGTGGAAACAGCTGTACAACGAAAATTAGTGAAAGGGGACTGCCGTGGAATATACTATTCATTCATTTCTTGAACATATGAAAACATATTCTAAAGATACCAAGGGAGTAACCCGTCTTGCCTTCACCAGGGAATCACAAGAAGGGTGGGCCTATATCTGTCAGGTTATGGAAGAACTGGGACTTACCGTATACACTGACGCATACGGCGCGATCCTTGGATATATGGAAGGAAAGCGAAAAGAGGGGGTCATCATTGGTTCCCACTATGATACCGTTATCCATGGCGGCGCCTATGATGGCATTGCCGGAGTCGCCATAGGACTGGATGTAGCCGCCTCTTACAGGAAAAGGCAGGAAATACCCCCCTACTCGCTCTACATCCTGGCCACCAATAACGAAGAAGGCGTCACCCTCTCTCACGGCCTTATGTGCAGCAAGAATATCTGTGATGTCCTAGACGCCGAGACCTACATCGATTCCGTAACCGGAAAAACCCTTTCCGACTGTCTTGCTGAAAACTGGTATATCAAAGAGGGAAAAGCTCCTGATGATATCAAATTAACTACCATTCTGAAACATGGAGTTCGCTATATCGAACCCCATATAGAGCAAGGCGGGATTCTCTGGGAAAACCAGGAACAAATCGGCATCGTAAAACACATTGTAGGCATAACCAGACTTTATATAACTCTTCATGGCACAAGCAATCATGCCGGCACCACACCTATGAACCTACGCAAAGATCCGTTATGCGCCGGAGCCCGCATCATTGGTTCCATCCCTGAGGTAGCTGCCAAATATCAGGATGCCGCGGCCACAGTAGGCCAGATCTTTGCGGAACCCAACGCCTATAATGTAATCCCAAGTAAGGTGGAATTTTCTGTGGATATCCGTTCCGCCAGCAACGAGGACCGAACTCTTATGGCAGAAGAGATCAAACAAATGGTGGTCCAAGAAGCTCCTGCTGCCTATGAAATAGGGTACCGGGAAAATGAAACTGCCATACCCATGAATCCTCAGATGGCGGCAGACATGGAACGGATCTGTAAAAAACGTGGTCTTTCCTATCGGGTCATGAACAGCGGCGCCGGTCATGACGCTCAGATTTTTGCCAGATTTATAGATACGGTTATGTTGTTTGTTCCAAGCAGAGACGGCATCAGCCACAGCCCTGAGGAGTATACTCCCACAGAAGATATGGAGCTGGCCGCCAGGACCATAGAAGAGTATCTTGAGGGTTCCTTTTAAAGGCTCACTGTCTCCCATACTCCTGCGCGATCAGGCCCGCCACATACAAAAGCTGATATGGATGGCCGGCCTGGTCCTGCAAAGACTGAAAACCCAGGATCCTGGCAACATACTCAGGAAAAACTTTCCGTCTCCCTGATATCATCCAGATTCTTGGCAACTCCCTTTTCTCTCTGCTTTTGAACAGATTTTCCTTCTGGTAGTCAAAATACGCGCCGGTATAACTGAAAATCAAAATCAGGCTGTCGTTTCCTGCCTGGCGGATATATTCGATCTGCTGATCATAGGACACATTGGTATATACATGCTTTCCCAGCATCCACAGATCCCCCTGGAGATGAATGGCTGCAGACTCAGCTTTTAAAAGGCCGAACAAAGCCACTTTCTCATACTGCCGTAAATCCCGGCACAGCTCCTGAAGCCTTTGGGTCGACAGGGTCTTTGTCACCAGATCGATGCTGTGCTTTACCTTTTTTCCGTATTCTAATGCCCGCTCCTTTGGAGACTCTTGTGAGGAATGGGATTCAAAGCTGTCGTCTGTTGTATTTAAAAGTTCCCTCAGTTCCACAAAATCCCGGAGGCCGATATCCCTGCAGAACCGAGAAACAGAGCCGGTGCCTACATGGCACCGCTCTGCTATCTCCTTGATTCCCAGCTCCTTCACCTCATCCATATGATTGAGAATATAATCTGCTATGATACTGTTGGTACTTCCGCTTTTCTCACTGGCCATAACGCTTAAAAATACCACCGGCAATTTGCCGTAGATCATCTTTCATCTCCTCCGTTATCGTAAACTTACCTGCCGCCTGCAAAGTTATACAGCATCCGCTCCTTTAACACGGACACGTCTTTTCCCAGAACCTCCGCCAGTTTGTAGGCAAAAGGATACACTGTAGCCGGCCCCTGGCTGGTAATCATGTTTTTGTCCGCCACTACCACATCCTCCTTAAAGACGGCTCCCGGCAGCTTCTCTGCGTATCCTGTATACCCCGTAACTTTCCTGCCTTGAATCACATCGGCCTCGGCAAGGACAAGGGTGCCGGAACACATGGCCGCCACGTATTTTCCCTCAGCCGCAAAATATTTTACCATCCTGATGACTTCCGGATTCTCTCTTAAGTTGGCCCCGCCCGGCCTCCCCCCGGGGAGCACCACCATATCATAATCTTTCACCTCATCGGAAAATTCCTTGTCGGCTTTTATGAACATGCCATGCATCCCCCTGACAAAACGTTCCTGTTTTTGCTCCTCCTGATTCCAGGTCTTTACGGCAAAGGTTTCACAGGAAATGCCAGCCCTTCTCAGAATATCCACAATGGTAAGTGTCTCGCCCTCTTCATAACCTTCTGCCATCAAAACTGCAACCTTTTCCATAGTCTTATGCCTCCTTCTTAAATGCATGGTCAAAAAGCATTCTTTTCTGCACCGCCTCTGCATCTCCGCCTAAAAGTCCTGCAAGCTTATAGGCAAACCCATAGGCCGTGGCCGGTCCTCTGCTGGTAACCACGTTGCCATCTATTACCACTTCGTCCTCCAAAAATGTACCTGTATTGATCTTCTGGTCATATCCCACATAGGCAGTAAATCTTTTTCCATCCAGAACCCCTGCACGCTCTAAGGCAATGGGAGCCGCACACATGGCACAGACATATTTCCCGGCTCTGTTCATTTTCTTTAAGACTTCCATAAGAAGATCGCTGTCTCTCAGATTCGTGGCTCCCGGAATGCCTCCGGGCAGCACGATCATATCACAGCCGCAGATCTCCATGGACAATACCTTGTCGCACTTCATGGTGATATCGTGGGCTCCGGTGACTACCAGTTCCGTAAGCCCCACACTGTCACAGACAATCCCTGCCCTTCTGATAATGTCGATGATAGTCAGCGCCTCCCCTTCTTCAAAACCGGGCGCTATGATTACTGCTGCTTTCTTCATGCCGTCTGTCTCCTTTATTTTTTTCGATGATTTATGCCCTTATTATAAAAAGAAGGGGGACGGATTGCAATTAATTTCCGGATTCCGGAAACGGAAGGAAGCCAAAATGTTACTGTTCATACCCAATGTCAGTTAGTTAAGCATTAGGCTAGATTCTGCTATAGGGGTCTAACCTAAATTTTTATAAAAAATCCCA
>JAAWHU010000112.1 GCA_022796015.1 Hungatella sp.
TTTTTTGAAAAAAAGCGCAATAGAATTTACGAAAAAGAACCAATCCGTTACATATCTTGTCTTTTCCTTAAAAAGTATGGCATTAGTTGGATATTTTACTATAGCGTTAAAGCCGCTGACGGTTCGGGGCGAAAGGGTAAGTAATACAGTAAAAAGGAAAATTATGCGTGTCAGCGATTTTGACAGCCAGACACAGATGTATACCATGTCGGCATACCTGATTGCACAGCTTGGCAAAAATTACACAGATGGCAGGAATAAGGAAATTACGGGTGCAGAGCTTCTCGAACTGGCATGGAGCGCTATTGAGGATATGACCAGCATGAGCTGGTACAGCTTTTAAGGCTGCTCTAAGAAAAATTGGATAGTAACGAAAAGAAAACGGATATATGGTGTAATCAAACCTTGACAAAAAACAGTTGACAAATAGACAAAAGCAAACTATAATATGCCTTGTTCGTGCAGAAGTGGCGGAATTGGCAGACGCGCACGGTTCAGGTCCGTGTGGTAGTAATACCTTGTGGGTTCGACTCCCATCTTCTGCATTGCAGAACAGGAAGCCCGGCAGAGATTGTCCGGGCTTCTTTTTATGCACACAAGACTTGGAAATGGAATGTGCAGCCAAAGGGGGAACCATAGGGCTGGCAGGAGGAAAAGGGCCGTGAAACCATGGAAATTTGGAGTTTTGTCCAAGAGCAGCCAGTATTTCCCTGTGATTTTAGGTATTGTATCTATTTTTGTAATTGTGAAGAAACATAATCTATGATATACTTGACAAGATGACAGAAACATGGGTTTTTGTCAATAGTTATGGAAAATGCATAGGAAAGAGGGTTAGTGAGATGGGATTGGCTACATTTAAAGGCGGCGTTCATCCATATGAAGGAAAAGAACTGTCCGAGAATCAGCCGATTGAAGTCCTGATGCCGAAAGGGGAAATGGTTTATCCCGTATCCCAGCACATAGGCGCACCTGCGAAGCCATTGGTAAAAAAAGGTGACCAGGTTTTGGTAGGACAGAAGATCGCAGAGGCTGGCGGCTTTGTTTCCGCGAATGTAATCTGCTCCGTGTCAGGCACGGTAAAAGCAGTGGAGCCCCGGCGGGTGGCAGGCGGAGCCATGGTGAATTCGATTATTGTGGAGAATGATGGGGAGTATAAGACCGTTGAAGGTATGGGAGCAGACCGCAATCCTTTAGCCCTGTCCAGGGAAGAGATTCTGGATATTGTGAAGGAGGCTGGTATTGTGGGCCTGGGAGGCGCAGGCTTCCCCACACAGGTAAAACTGGCTCCCAAGGATCCGGCAAAGATTGATTATGTCATTGTCAACGGTGCGGAGTGTGAACCCTATTTGACAAGTGATTACCGCATTATGCTGGAGGAGCCGGAGAAGATCATCGGCGGTCTCAAGGTGATCCTGCAGCTCTTTGACAATGCAAAGGGCGTCATCGGCATTGAGAATAACAAGCCTGAGGCTATAAAGAAACTGACGGAGCTGGTGAAGGACGAGCCGAAGATAGAAGTCTGTCCTCTTAAGACCAAGTATCCTCAGGGAGGCGAGCGCACCCTGATCTATGCGGTGACAGGGAGAAAGGTGAATTCCTCCATGCTTCCCGCAGATGTCGGCTGTATTGTGAACAATGTGGACACGGTGACTGCCGTGTATATGGCAGTGTGCAAGACCACACCTCTGTTAAGGAAGATTATTACGGTGACTGGAGATGCCATTGCCAGCCCGAAGAATTTTAATGTGAAGCTGGGAACCTGCTACCAGGAATTAATCGATGCGGCAGGCGGATTTAGGACAGAGCCCGAGAAAGTGATCTCAGGCGGCCCCATGATGGGACAGGCGCTGTTTGATCTGACCATACCGGTATCCAAGACTTCCTCCGCCCTTACCTGTCTCTCCAAGGATCAGGTGGCTGAGATGGAGCCCACGGCCTGTATCCGCTGCGGACGGTGCGTTGCCGCCTGCCCGGAGAACCTGGTGCCTCAAAAGCTGATGAGAGCGGCCCTCCGCCACGATATAGAACTGTTCCAGAAGTTAAACGGTATGGAATGCGTGGAATGCGGCAGCTGTTCCTGGGTATGTCCGGCAAGGAAGCAGCTGACTCAGGCATTTAAAGAGATGCGTGTGGCAGTAAGAGCCAGCGCCAGAAAATCGTAGGAGGGGTGAAACATGAATAAATTATTAAACGTATCATCATCACCTCATGCAAGAAGCAATGTGCTGACGCAGAATATTATGTTTGATGTGGCTATTGCCATGATTCCTGCGTCTGTGTATGGTGTGTATCAGTTTGGATTAAAAGCATTATGTATTTTGTTGGTGACCGTTATAGGCTGTGTACTCAGCGAGTATGTCTATGAAAGCCTTATGGGAAAGCCCATTACCGTTATGGATGGCAGCGCCTTGGTCACCGGTATGATTCTGGGGCTTAATATGCCGCCGGAGATTCCCCTGTGGATTCCTTTCTTAGGCGGAATCTTCGCCATTATTGTGGTAAAGCAGCTTTACGGCGGGCTCGGACAGAACTTTATGAACCCGGCTCTGGCAGGGAGATGCTTCCTCTTAATCTCCTTTGCGGGCCATATGTCCGGTTCGGCTTTTAAGCTGGATGGCGTGTCCACGGCAACTCCTCTCGCCGTTATGAAGAACGGGGGAACCGTAGATGTGGCTGCCATGTTTGTAGGTAAGATTCCGGGAACCATCGGTGAGGTATCGGTGATTGCCCTGCTTATCGGTGCGGCTTATCTGCTCTATAAGAAAGTGATCTCCATAAGGATTCCGGCAGCATACCTGATTTCCTTTGCAGTGTTTGTGTTCCTGTTCGGACAGCAGGATCCGGCTTACGTGCTGGCCCATCTGTGCGGAGGCGGACTGATCTTTGGCGCCTTCTTTATGGCAACAGATTATGTAACAAGCCCGATTACTCCCATAGGACAGATTGTTTTCGGTATTCTGTTAGGAGTTCTTACTGGTCTGTTCCGCCTCTTCGGAGGTGCGCCGGAGGGCGTATCCTATGCCATTATCATCAGTAACCTGCTGGTTCCTCTGATTGAAAAGGCGACCCTTCCCGTTGCATTTGGAAAGGAGGGCAAAAAAGCATGAGTAAAGGTGGATTTATGAAAGACGCCCTGATCCTGTTTGCCATTACTTTGGTGGCCGGAGCCTGTCTGGGCGGTGCGTATGAGATTACAAAGGGCCCCATTGCAGCTGCGGAGCTGGCGGCCAAGGAGGAGGCCTTCCGTACTGTCCTGGCAGATGCGGATTCCTTCCGGTTAGACGATTATTCCGATGCCCTTGAGAAAGCCAACGCTGATGCGGCAGGTCTCGGGTTCGGCAATGTGCAGGTGGATGAGTGTGCCACCGGCGTGGATCCTTCCGGCAATCCCATGGGTTATGTGGTGACAGCCACGTCCGGCGACGGCTACGGCGGCAATATTACGGTGTCCGTGGGAATCACCACAGAGGGTGAGGTAAAGGGAATCGAATTCCTGTCCATAGGGGAGACGGCCGGTCTCGGTATGAATGCGGACACCCCCGAGTGGAAAGGACAGTTTGCCAATAAAGCAGTGGAAAGCTTCACTGTGACCAAATCCGGCGCATCTGCCGACAACGAGATCGACGCCATCGGCGGCGCCACCATTACATCCAACGCAGTGACAGGAGCGGTGAATACAGCCCTCTATTTTGTCAACAGCTGCGTGAGTCAGTAGGAGGTGGGAGAACATGAATAAATGTATGGAACGTTTGTATAACGGCATTATCAAGGAGAACCCGACCTTTGTACTGATGTTAGGCATGTGTCCGACACTGGCTACCACCACCACGGCCATCAACGGCGTGGGTATGGGTCTCACCACGACTGCCGTACTGATTTTTTCTAATCTTATTATTTCCGCTCTGCGGAAAATCATTCCTGACAGAGTGCGTATTCCGGCCTATATCGTGATTGTGGCCTCTCTGGTGACCATCGTACAGCTGCTTTTAAAGGCTTTTATTCCGACACTGGACAAATCGCTGGGAATCTTTATTCCTCTGATCGTGGTAAACTGTATTATTCTGGGACGGGCAGAGGCATATGCGGCCAAGAACGGCCCCTTAGAGTCAGCTTTTGACGGAATCGGCATGGGACTGGGCTTTACTGTGGGCCTGACCTGTATTGCCGTTTTCCGTGAACTTCTGGGTGCAGGAACCATATTCGGGATGACGATTATTCCCGAGGCCTACAAGATCGCTATTTTCGGACTGGCACCGGGTGCATTCTTTGTGCTGGCCGGCTTGACGGCTCTGCAGAACAAGTTTAAGATGCCATCGGCAACCAACGGCCAGGCAGAAGGGTCTGTCCTTGCCTGCGGCGGCAACTGCATGAACTGTACAGGTTCTGCATGTATGGCCAATCACGCACAGTTAGAGACCAGACGGCTCCAGGCCGAGGAGGATGCCCTTGCTGCAAAGAAGGCGGAGCTGGCTAAAAAGCAGGCGGATCTCAGTGCAAAGCTGGACAAAAAGGAAGAGTAAGGAGGAGCGTAGAAGATGAAAGAACTGATTTTGATTGTAGTAGGCGCTGCTCTGGTTAATAATATTATCTTAAGCCAGTTTCAGGGCCTGTGCCCCTTCCTGGGCGTATCCAAAAAGACAGATACTGCGGCTGGAATGGGTGTTGCCGTTATTTTCGTAATCACATTGGCAAGCTTTGTGACCAGCCTGATCTACAAGTTTGTCCTGGAGCCCCTTGATATTACCTATCTGCAGACGATTGCATTTATATTGGTTATTGCGGCTCTGGTTCAGTTTGTAGAGATGTTTTTAAAGAAGAGCATGCCTTCCTTATATCAGGCTCTGGGCGTGTTCCTGCCCCTGATCACCACCAACTGTGCAGTGCTGGGAGCAGCCCTTACCAATGTTCAGAAGAAATACGGTATCTTATTCAGTATTTTTAACGGCCTTGGTACGGCTGTAGGCTTCACCCTTGCCATTATACTTCTTGCGAGTATTCGTGAAAGCATTGAAGATAATGATATTCCCGTTAATTTCAAGGGCTCCCCGATCGTTCTCATTACCTCTGGTCTGATGGCGATTGCATTCATGGGATTTGCCGGGCTTATCTAGGAAAGAGGAGGTAGCGTAATATGATGGGTGTGCTTTTGGCAGCCGGCGTCATCGGTGCTATCGGTATCATTATCGGTGTACTGCTTGGGATTGCCAGCGAGAAGTTTAAAGTAGAAGTTGATGAGAGAGAGATTCTGGTCCGGGCAGAGCTGCCGGGCAACAACTGCGGCGGCTGCGGATTTCCGGGCTGCGACGGCCTGGCCAACGCCATTGCTGCCGGAACGGCTCCGGTGAACGGATGTCCCGTAGGCGGCGGGGCCGTGGCGGACAGGATTGCCGCCATTATGGGAGTGGAAAGCGGCGCAGCCGTAAAGAAAGTGGCATTTGTAAAGTGTAAGGGAACCTGCGATAAAACTAGGGTGCAGTACAATTACTACGGCCTGGATGACTGCCGTAAGGTTTCCGTAGTTCCGGGAGCAGGAGAGAAGGCCTGTACCTACGGATGTATGGGATATGGTTCCTGTGTGAAAGCCTGCGACTTTGATGCCATCCATGTGGTGGACGGCGTGGCTGTGGTGGATAAGGAGAAATGTGTGGCCTGCGGCAAATGTGTGGCAACCTGCCCGAACCACCTTATTGAGCTGGTTCCTTATGATGCCAAGCATCTGGTGCAGTGCTCTTCCCATGATAAGGGCAAGGATGTAAAGGCCAAGTGCGAAAATGGCTGTATCGGCTGTACTCTTTGTACCAAACAGTGCGAGGCCGATGCCATCCATATGGATAACAATGTGGCTGTTATCGACTACGAGAAGTGTACCAACTGCGGCAAGTGTGCCGCCAAATGTCCAGTTAAGGTAATTTTGTAGAAAAAAAGACGGAGGTACTGTTTGATCTTCAGATTTTAAGATCAGGCAGTACCTCTGTCTTTTAAGGGAGACTTTGTCCCTTCTGGTTCAATCTTCTTCCCCTACAATCTTTGCGATCATTAGGTTGGGAAGGCAGATAATCATTTCGCCGGAGCTGCTGATCTTTCCCTGGTAGATGCAGATTCTGTCCGGGCAGGTGGCATCGGAGATATAGGCCTGTCCATCTTCAATGATCAGGGTATTGGTTCCGCTGCCGTACCCCTTTATGACAAATTCACCGTCTTTGTTTAAGTCAAGTTCTTCTACAACCTTCCCATCTACAGATACTTCCACCATAACTGCCGGTTTTTTATTCTTGATCAGGTTTCCCAGATACAATCCCCCTGCTGCCGTTACTATGCAGACTACCAGCAGAAGATCGCGCAGGGCTCTCTTGTCCTTCATAATGTGGGCTCTCCTCATATAATGTGTTATACATAGGTAATTGCGAAACTCAAGGCTTGTCTGAATAGTCTGACCATATCTTACAGGAAAAGACATTTGCACCATGGAAATGAGACCATAGAACACAGGAGGGATGAACTCCGACTGGGTTCTGCCTTACTGGGCTCTTGGAATGCTTGGCGCAACAGGCTTTGGAGGGAAGATATGGTTAGACAATTCTCCTGGCTTTGAGTCGCGCAATTACCTATGGGTTATACAGCATTTACGAGTATAGCATAATTTATATGGGACTGCAAGGTTTCCTCTGTCTGAAGAATCGCCCGCCCCCATTCCCTGAAATTACCAGGAGAAGCAGGGAGGCTAAACATGGCATTATTAGTGGAAGAATGGTATACTTTATGTCAGGAGGAGATTGAAATGATGAGAGAAATAAGGAATCTTAAGTCCCTGAGGCGGGGCTTCCTGTTTGCGGCAGCCATGTTCTGTGCAATGGGGCCGCACCAGGATGTCTATGGCGCCCAGAGGGCCCCTATACAGGAGAGAAGGCTGGAGGAGGATATGGAGATAGGGCCGGGGAACCCTGGGCCTGCCGCAGATCTGGCTTCTTTGACATGTACCATAGATGGAAACCAGATAAAGATTGCCGGGACGGTGTGGGGCAGTGAGGAGGAGCTGAAAAGGTACGATCATTACTGGTATCTTTTTGAGCTTGCTCCATATGAAGATCAGCTAAATGGCAGAACCGACTATGAAGCCTGGTGGAACCGGGGCGATGCCATATCCTGCGCCCTGCCCCTTACGGATGAAGACGGTTCAGACAGGCTGTATTCCCGGTTTGTTTTGGCGGTTTACGATGGGAGGACCTACCGGATTGTCAGCAAGCCGGCTTATATCACCAACCCTGAGGCTCTGGCCGGGAACAAGGCGGAATTTATGACACCTTCCACAAAAAAGGGGCTGCTTTTGGATGGGGATATGATTCAGGATGCCCTGGAATTGGGAGTCAAACATATTTCCATAAATATTCCGTTTCATCAGCTTTTCGGAGAGGGGATTACCTACGAATATAAAGGAAAGACCTACTATTTTGACAAAGAGGTGGTGGAAAGCTATGATAAAATCGTGGGGACTATGACCCGCAGCAGGGTTGCGGTGACGGCCATTTTGCTAAACGGATGGAACGACACTACCCCTCAGCTTTTTTTGCCAGGCCTGGAGAAAAACCCCCAAGCATTATATTATACCTTCCATGGATCCACAAGAGAGGGGGCCGAAATGCTGGAGGCTGTAGCGTCGTTTTTGGCGGAAAGGTATTCGGGAGGCTCGGGCTCAAAAGGGAAGATTGGCAGCTGGATTATCGGCAATGAGATTAACAACCAAATCTGGAATTACGCAGGGGATATGGAGATGGATCAATATGTAAGGGAGTATATGAAGGCTTTCCGCATTTTCTACACTGCCATAAAAAGGGTGAGCAGCAGTGACAGGCTCTATATCTCCACGGATTTTAACTGGATGGAGCCCAATGCCTCCCTTACCAAATACGGCGCCAGAGATGTGATCGATGCCTTTGGAGCCATAATAAAAGAAGGCGGGGACATTGACTGGGGGCTGGCCTACCATCCTTATGCAGACCCTTTAACGGAACCGGAATTCTGGGATGATGGAGACAGGGGCAGAACCACAGACAGCGCCGAGTCCCGGATTGTGAATTTTAATAATCTTCATGTCCTCACGGATTATATGAACAGGACGGAGCTTTTGGGGCCTTCCGGAAAGGTGAGGCATATCGTTTTGTCGGAGCAGGGGTTTACCTCCCAAAGCCCTTTAAGAGGCGACGTGAGCCAGATCCAGGCGGCGGCTCTGGTTTATGCATATTATATTGCGGACAGCAATCCCTATATTGAGGCGGTGCTTATGAACCGGCAGGTGGACAATGTGTCGGAGGCCAGTGAATATGTGGCCTTAGGGCTGTGGGAGTGCGACATGACCTCATCCCACCCTATAATACCTACGGTCCGCAAGCCTGCATGGTCTGTATTCCAGGTTATGGACAGAGAGAGTTCTCTAAAGGACATGGAATTCGCAAAGAAAATCATCGGAATCACCAAATGGTCCGATGTAATTCCTGATTTTAAGTGGAAAAGCCACGAGAACCCGTAAAACTGATTGAAGTGTTATTGGAAATATGATAGAATAATCTCTGTCATTAGCCTTGTGGGACAGGGCGTACAACAATACAGGAGGAGTTTAGTGATGACACAGAAAGAAAAGGGATATGCAGGCCTTGGAGTCATGCTGGTTCTGGCAGTGGGAACCGTACTTGGTTCAGATCCTTTATATAAGGCCATTGATGTCATGTCTGCAGAAAAAGTAGATTACACACCGGGTACTTATGTAGGAGGCGCCCAGGGGTTTGGCGGAGAGGTGACTGCTACGGTTACCGTAAGCAATTCCGGTATTGAGAGCGTGGAATTTGCCGGGGCAGGAGAGACACCGGCCATCGGAGGGACAGCATTGGAGCAGCTGGCTCCGGCATTTGTAGAGGCCAACGGTTCAAGGGTGGATGCCGTTGCAGGCGCTACCATAAGCAGCAATGCGGCTATGGAAGCGGTACAGCAGGCTCTGGATCAGGCGTCAGGCAAGATCGATGTGATCGAGCGTACAGAGCCGGAGACAGAGGCTCCTAAAGAGGAGACAAAGGAGCCGGCTGCACCGGTAGACTATACACCGGGAACCTATGAGGGAAGCGCCAAGGGCTTCGGCGGCCAGGTGAAGGCCGTGGTGGTCATCGGAGAAGGCGGGATCGAATCTGTGGAGCTGACGGGAGCTGACGAGACACCGGAGCTTGGAGGAGACGCTTTAGAGAAGCTGGCGCCGGCATTTAAGGAGGCAGGCACAGCAGATATCGATGGGATATCCGGCTGTACCATCACAAGCGATGCGGCAAAAGAAGCGGTGAAGGCGGCTTTGGATCAGGCATCAGGAGCAGCCGCGCCGGAAGAGACCACGGCAGAAGCGGTGAAGGAGCCGGTAAAAGCAGATGTGAGCTATAAGCCGGGAACCTACGAGGGAAGCGCCAAGGGTTTTGGCGGCCAGGTGAAGGCCGAGGTAGTTATCGGAGAAGGCGGAATCGAGTCCGTGAAGCTGACGGGAGCCGACGAGACGCCGGAGCTTGGAGGGGAAGCCCTTGAGAAGCTGGAGCCC
>JAAWHU010000113.1 GCA_022796015.1 Hungatella sp.
CCCTCTGCCCGAGTGTTTTTTGTCCTGATGGGCTCAGCGGAATGCTTGGTGTACCAAGGCTTTGTATGGAATATATGGGCAGAATATTCTCTTAACTTTGACTTTCGCAATTACCTAAACTCTGACCTTCTCTTGAAAGGAGTCTCATTTATGTGCGGAATATCCGGTTTCTTTCAGACTGAAGATGACCTTTTAAAGAAACAGCCCTATTACCAGAACATTCTGGAATCCATGAACCTGGCTCTCAAGCGGCGGGGACCTGATGATGAGGGTACTTTCCTCTCTTCCCACTTCGGCCTGGCCCATGTGCGGCTCTCCATTGTAGATCTGGTCACCGGCCACCAGCCTATGTTAAAAAAGGCAGAGGGCCATACCTGGGGAATCGTATACAACGGGGAGCTGTACAATACAAAGGAGCTGCGGCAGGAATTAGCTTCTCTCGGCCACACCTTTGACACCGCAAGCGACACCGAGACCATTCTCTGCGCCTATCTGGAATACGGGCCGGACTTTGTCACAAAGCTAAACGGCATCTTTGCCGCAGCCATCATGGACCCGGTTCAGGACCGTCTCCTTCTTTACCGTGACCGCGCGGGAGTAAAGCCTCTTTTTTACACCTGCCTTGACAAAACCGTGGTCTTTTCCTCGGAAATCAAAGGCCTGCTTTCCTTTCCCGGCGTCCATCCTGTTCTTGACCATGACGGGCTCAATCAGATCTTCAGTATCGGCCCTGCCAGAACCCGGGGCAACGGAGTGTTTCGCGGCATAAAGGAGGTCGTACCCGGTCATTATCTGATCTGTACCAAGGAGGGAGTCCGTGAAAAATGCTATTGGAAGCTTAAGAGCCATCCCCACGAGGACAGCTACGAGGCTACCATAGAAAAAACTGCATTTCTCGTGGAGGATTCCGTAAAACGCCAGATGGTCTCTGATGTGCCCATCTGCACCTTCCTGTCCGGCGGCGTGGATTCCAGCCTGGTATCCTCCATATGCGCCCGGGAAATGAAGAAAAAGAACCAGCGGCTCACCACCTTCTCCTTTGATTTTGCCGGTAATGACAAGAATTTCACTGCCAGCTCCTTCCAGCCCTCCCAGGACCGCCCCTTCGTCTGCCAGATGGCCGCCTGGCTGGATTCAGACCACCACTACTTAGAATGCACCACCAGAGATCAGGCAGAGCTTTTAAAGGCTTCCGTTCTGGCCCACGACCTTCCAGCCATGGCAGATGTGGACTCCTCCATGCTCTTTTTCTGTTCCAAGGTACAGCCTATGTGCAAAGTGGCCCTCACGGGAGAATGCGCCGACGAGATCTTCGGCGGGTATCCCTGGTTTCACAGGGAGGAATGCCTTAAAGCCCACACATTTCCCTGGACCATGGACTTAAAAGCCAGACAGGTACTGCTGTCTGAGGACTTTCTCCGCTTCCTTAATATGGAAGAATATGTGGCCAGGACCTACGAGACCTCCTTGTCCCAGGTTCCCTCCCTTCCCGGAGAAGCCCCCGAAGAGGCCAGGCGCCGCCAGATCTCCTGGCTGAACCTTGCCTGGTTTATGCAGACCCTTTTAAACCGCATGGACCGCACCAGCATGTACAGCGGCTTAGAGGCCCGGGTGCCCTTTGTCGATCATCGGATCATAGAATATCTGTGGAACGTACCATGGGAGATGAAAGCCAAAGATGGGATTGTGAAAAACCTTCTCCGCCAGGCAGGCCGTGGACTGCTGCCTGAGGAGATTCTTTTCAGAAGAAAGTCCCCTTATCCAAAGACCTACGACAAGGGCTATGAAGCACTTCTTGCAGGAAAAGTCAGAGAAATTCTGGAGGATTCCGGTTCCCCGGTGCTGAGATTCTTAGACAAGAAAAAGACCGAAGCCTTCCTCCGAAGCCCCTCGGATTACGGCAGGCCCTGGTACGGGCAGCTCATGGCCGCCCCCCAGATGCTGGCCTATGTGGTTCAGATTGACTTCTGGCTGAGACAGTACAGCGTGGAGATCTCCATGTAGGATCACGGGAAGTGCCTTTTCCGGCACATCAAATAGACAGCAGGGGCATATGCCGGCACCGTCCGAAGACGATACATTAAGGCATATGTCCCTCTGACTTCTGCTCCTGCGAAAATTTCATGTCACAATATAAATCACTTATTCATATCTTCGTCTTCTTATATAGTGTACCACTGTGGCTGCCACTGCCAGAACGGTGACAAGATAAAGCACCATAGGCCTCCCTACCCGGCCGGCAATAAAAACACTGGTGGGGCCATCGCCGCCGCCCATATAAAACGAGACACCCCGGTTCATCTTAAAGAATATAAGAGTCACAGTCACACACACTAAACTGATCCCGGACAGCACGCAGCCTCTCACATCAGTCTTTTTAAAACTCTCCCCGGACATTTGTTCCAGAATATTCTCCGCCAGCTCTCCGGGCAAGCCAAGCTTCCTTACAGCCTCCTCCTCACTCATTCCCCCTTCCATCATATCGCCAATGATCTCGTCAAAATATTCCAGCTGTCTTGTTCTCTCCTCCTTTTTTAATCTTCCAAGGGCTCTGCCTAACTCCTTCAAAAACCGTTCTTTATTCATTCTTCCCCTACTCCTTCCCTTCTATATACTCCAGAATCCTCCGCAATTTCCACTGTTCCCGGTTAAACACCCCAAGACGCTCCCGTCCCTGATCCGTAATCCTGTAATACCTTCGTATACGGCTGTGATACTCCCGGCTGTAGGTCTCCACATCTCTCCCTGCCTCTAATCGTCTAAGAATAGGATAAAGCGTAGACTCCGATAACTCTACCCAGTCCGCCAGGTCCTTTATAATCTGATAGCCGTAAGACTCTTCCCTGGAAAGCCTTGAAAGAATACAAAACTCCAAAAGTCCCTTCTTCACCTGAGGGTCCACTCCACCACCTCCTATGTATAACATTATACTATATTATACATAGTATTTTGTCAAGAAAATATTTCTGTGATAATCAAATACAGAAAATTATATGACAAAAGCCGCAGGTGCGGCAAAACGTCCAACCTGCGGCTTTTCCTATGTTGATCCTACTTCTTCTCCCACTTATCTATGAGAACTTCTCCGTTGCTCTCGCAGATCTCCTTAAACTGATAGTAGGAGTCCTTGATCTTACGCTCTAAAGTTCCGGTTCCGTCATTAAACCGGTCTACATATACGAAACCATAGCGCTTTCTCATCTCGCCGGTTCCGGCAGAAACCACGTCAATGGGGCCCCAGTACAGATATCCCATGACATCCACTCCGTCAAGAATAGCCTCATGGACATATTTCAGGTGATCCTCTATATATTCCATGCGGAAGGGATCGGCAATCTTTCCGTTCTCGTCCAAATTCTCGTCCAGACCGATGCCGTTCTCCACAATAAACAACGGCAGATGATATCTGTCATAATATACATTCAATACATATCTGATACCCTTGGGGTCAATGGGCCAGCACCATGGCTCCGGAGAGCATCCTGTCAAATAAGGATTCTCCTTGCCGAGAAGTCCGCCTGTGTCTCCGCTGAGGGCATATTCCTTGTCGTAGGTAGAAGAACGATAATAGCTGAAGGACAAGTAGGATACCGGATAATCCTTAATCAGCTTGATCTCCTCGTCATCCATAACCGGAGTGCAGTCATGGTCTCTCCAGATGCGCTTTACATATCCGGGGATAATACCTAAGCAGAAGGGATCTGCAAAATAGAAGTTGGCCATTCTTACGGACTCGTAAGCTCCCATCACATTATCCGGATCACAGTTGTAGGGATAGGTAGCCACACTGGAGGCAGTCATCATACATCCCACCTTTGCCTCAGGATCGATCTCCTTGCACAGCTTTACGGTCCATGCATTGGCAACCAGGATATTGTAATATCCCTGCCATTTCTCTTTCTCCGTGGTGGAGCCGATGGGATCAGCCGGGTCAGCCGGATTGGCAGCCAGGACGCCGCCGGCAACCAGCGGATTGCGCAGAAGGTTATTCACCTCGTTAAAGGTAAGCCAGTACTTTACCTTTCCTTTATAGCGCTCAAACACCGTGGTCACATACCGGTTCCAGAACTCAATCAGCTTATGGTTGCTCCATCCGCCGTACTCGGTTACCAGATGAAGAGGTGTCTCATAGTGGCTTAAGGTGATCACCGGCTCCATCCCCAGTTCCAGCATGGCGTCGATCACCTTGTCATAAAACTCCAGGCCCTTCTCGTTAGGCGTCTCCTCGTCTCCGTTGGGGAAGATTCTGCCCCATGCAAAGGACGTTCTGAAGCAGTTGAAGCCCATGCCTGCCATAAGCTCCAGATCCTCTCTGTAACGGTGATAAAAATCAATTCCCTCGTGACTGAGGTACTTCTTGTCCGGATCAAGGGCCATCTCATATTTTTTTGTCTCCTCATTCCACTTGATCCCCGGGTTCCTGGACATAATCCCTACCAGCACATCGGTAACATTGGGTTCCTTGCCATCCTCCAGCCAGGCCCCCTCGCACTGATTGGCAGCTACTGCCCCGCCCCATAAAAAACCTTTTGGAAAACTCATAATTACCTCTCCCTTCTTATATAATTCCTTTTTTATTATAATAGAAGAAGGGAAAGGTGTAAAGGCAAGTCTTAAATTTTTGTCCAGGAATATGTTTCCCATGGAGCAGGCATCTCCATCCGGTCGATCATACGCTCCAGCACATCAGGGGGAATGGTTCTTTCCCTCTTTTTGTTTCTGTCCAGAAGTTCCTCATACGGGACTTCCAGGTAGATCAGGCGTACCCTGGCCCCGTAGGCCGAGAATAGGCTGCACAGGCTCTTCCTGTGATCTGCAATGAGGCTGGTGGCATTCCAGATCAAGGATGCTTTCTTTCTCATAAGCTCCCTTGCCCGTTGGATGGCAATCTGAACCACCTTGCCCGAATTATTTTTAGGAGAAATCCCGTACTCCTGGCGGATATCGTCGAGGGAGATCACCGGGAATCCTCCTCCGTGATTCTGAATCCAGGTATCCTTCCCTGACAGAGGCAGGCCTGCCATCATCCACACGTCAAAGGAGGTGTCGTCAAAAAGACTGCTTCCCTCCCACAGATCATCCCTGTGAAAATATGCATACCTGGTATAGGCGTTGGCAAAGGAAAAGGGATGCTCCCACACTCCAAGTTCCCCGGCCATCTCCTTAAACAGCTCTACAGGCTCCTCAAGGTTCTCCCCGGCTTTGCTGATCCGCCCCCTTACGTCCCCTTTGGACAGGAGATAAAGAAGTTTTAGGGGTACGCTCTCTGCGGCTTTTAAAATCTCCTGCTCCGGCCTCCTCTTTTTCAAAAACCACAGGGGAAGTCCGTGAAAACGGATTAGCTTTGCCGCCATCTCACGTTCCTCCCAGGTAAGGCCGAAGCTTTGCTGGCCGCGGTAAGCCATGGCCCGAAATACCTTCTCCCCCTCTATGGTGTGGCGGGGGGAAGTCCATGTCCCTTCCTCCAGCCTGGTGCAGGACGGTTTGCCTATGTCATGAAAGGCACCGGCAAGAACAAGAAGTTCCTGTTCCCGAAGGGTAAGGCTGTCCCACTCTTCCAGTCTTTTAAGCTCCCGGCACACCATCCGGGTATGGCAGTACACATCTCCCTCCCCGTGGTAAAGGGGATTCTGGGGCACGTCCTTTAGGATGTTAAGTTCCGGATAGATTTCTGCCAGCCCTTCCAGGGAAAAGCCGCACTGGCGAATCGTGTTCAAAATCCCTCCCTCATGCTTCATCTTCCCTTCCCCCCTTCATCAAAAAACCGGCAGGCTCATGGCCGTACAGTCCCCGTCCTTCTGCCAGCCTGTTGGCAACCATAGGCCTTGCCGCCCAGTGGCTCTCCGAGTCAAGAATGGCACTCAGAAAAGTAGGCCTTACATATTTCAGCCTGTTTATCACATAGTCTCCCTCTTCCACTTTAATATAGATCCCCTCCATGATTCCGGAAAGATCTGTCTGGGCAATGGTCTGTTCTACATCCACACGGCCCTTAAGGCATTGCTTTTCCAGACTTTCCCTCACGTCATGGGAAATAAAATGGCTGGGGCCGATCCATCGGGTAATTTCCTCCACACTGTCGTAATACCCCTCATCCAATACCAGCACCGATTGAATCCACGGCGAGGTCTCCAGAAGCTGTCTTCTCCTCACAGTAGAAAAGAATCGCTCCGTCTTCTTGTCCAGAATATCAAACTCCATGAAATAGTGAGGCAGCAGATCATAAAACACCGTATGCTTTGCATACATCCATTCCCCATACATCACATATCTGCTTCCCAAAAGCTTAAACAGCTGTTCCTGATACATGCCGGCCCACTGCTTAAACAGATCAAACTGCCGCTCTCCGTAACCGCCGTTTAAAAAATGGCCTCTGCTCTGAAGATACATTCTTCCATGGCTGTCAAAGCTGATTCCGCAGTTTGCGCCGTCCACCTTTTCCTCCAGAACCAGATACTTTCCTTTTATCTCCTGAAACCTAATATTGTTTAAATTCTCGTCCCCTTTTTGTTTCCTGGATCCTTCCAGGTGCCGTGTCCGGGGATATTTATAAATCCTTTCCATTCTGTATGTTCCCTTCCAAGGACGCAAAAAAGTGCTGTGAAGCACATAGGATCACAGCACAGAATGATTTTTCTCTTTCCTGATTCCGCAAAAAACAGATGCTGTCTCCGGGCCGTATTCCATATCACTTGACTTTTTTGCATCAAAATATAAGCAGCCCTCTCAGGCTCCTGACAACAATGCTCCCTTCCCTTAAGTCAAATGATAGAAATTACTTGGCGTCCTCCCATCCGAAAGCCATCTGCCTTCTAAAAAACAATCCGATTCCAAACGTCTTCATTGTACCCCTATAACAAGAAAAATGCAAGGAAAAATTTCTTTCAAAATTCGCCCCTATATGCTATAATGTTACTGTTCACAGGTTCCCTGTGAACGTAACTGCATATGCCCATTTTAAATTGCCTGGGGCAATAGGGCATATGCTTTGGCTCCATAACTGTATGGGCTCATGACTAATCAGCAGAGTGATTCGTCATGGTGTGAACCGTAACGCTATAATGTCCGCAAAGGACAACGGTTTTACCAGGAAGCGCTCCGGAAAAACAAAGCTTTTCCAGGCCTTTGCCCGCTCTGTATACAGTCCTGCCACATTATTACACAAAGGAGAATTTTTCATGAGAAGAACATACATATTACCCTTATTCCTCCTCACCTCCTCCATCCTGGTGTCCGGCTGCACCAAAAAGCATGAGGAAATAGATCTGTCCGGCATCCACACTACCGCTGAGACCCAAAAAGAGACTATGCCCCCCACCACGGCTGCCGTGGAGACAACCACTGCCGCCATAGAGGAGACTTCTGCCCCTGCCAGTGATTCCTCTGCCAATGTATCTGCAAAGACAGAGACCTTTCAGGCTGGAACCATCTCCATAGAATATCCGGTAGTCTCCAATTTAAGCGATTCCAAGACCCAGGAGGCGGTGAATAAGCTTCTTCTTACCAATGCCACGGCCATCACCGAATCTTTTACTGAGGACACTCCTGTGACTTTGGATGTTACCTGCAAGGTTATCTCCGTGGACCGGAGCCGTCTCACCGTAGTTTATAAAGGCACCTGTCAGGCGGAAGGCAGCCCCTATCCCACCAATGTGTTCTACACCAACACCGTAGATTTAAAACAGGCCAAAAGCCTTGGATTTAACGACTACTCCGATGCCTACACCATGGCAGGCTATGTAATGTCCGAGGATGTGGAATTTTACCAGGCATCACCTGAGTTAACCAGGGCCCTCTTAGACCATCGGTCCGCCTCGTCTGTGGAGGAATACACCCAGCTCTTTAACCAGGCTGATTTTCCCTTAAGCTCTGCTCCTGACGCCCCATTCCCTGAGTCCTTCAGCTATACCCACGAAGGGGTTCTCTATTTTTCAATCCCTGTGCCCCATGCCCTGGGAGATTATGCTATTGTCACCTTTAATATCGATGGAAAATAAAAGAAAGGAAGCTTCCCTATGGAAAACGTAACGATTTTCACACACCCTCTCATTCAGCACAAGATCTCCAAGCTGCGTGACAAGAACACGGGAACCAATGAGTTCCGCTCTCTCATCGAGGAGATCGCCATGCTTATGGGATACGAGGCTCTCCGGGACCTTCCCTTAGAGGATGTGGAGGTGGAGACCCCTATTGAGACCTGTATGACTCCCATGATTGCCGGCAAAAAACTGGCGGTAGTTCCCATCCTGCGGGCAGGACTTGGGATGGTCAACGGAATTCTGGCATTGGTTCCCTCCGCCAAGGTAGGCCATATCGGCCTCTACCGGGACGAGAAGACCCATGAGCCTCATGAATACTACTGTAAGCTTCCAAGCCCCATTGACCAGCGCACCATCGTGGTCACAGACCCTATGCTGGCCACCGGCGGCTCCGGGGCGGCTGCCGTGGATTTTATCAAGGTGCACGGCGGAAAGAACATTAAGTTTATGTCCATCATCGCTGCCCCGGAAGGACTGAAGCGTCTCCACGAGGCTCACCCGGATATCCATATTTATGTAGGCCATCTTGACCGCTGTCTCAACGAGAACGCTTACATCTGCCCGGGACTGGGCGATGCCGGCGACCGGATCTTCGGAACCAAATAGCAGCAAAAAATCCCCGGATAAGGCTGCCGCGAACGGGCCTTCACCGGGGATAAGTTTTGCCGAAATTGCTGTTATCTCTCCTCTTTCTCCACAATCACGCCTTCTCTCTTATAGATGGAATTCCTGCCTACACAGCCCCTTACACTGGAAAGAGGGTAAATATTGCTGTGGGGCCCTACTATGGTTCCCGGATTCAGCACGGAGCCGCAGCCTACCTCCACATAGTCTCCTATGGCGGCGCCGAATTTCTTAAGCCCGGTCTCTATCTCTCCATCCTCCCCGTGAACCTTCACCAGAGTCTTGTCAGACTTCACATTGGACGTGAGAGAGGAGGCTCCCATATGGGACTTATATCCCAGAATCGAATCCCCCACATAGTTATAATGAGGCACCTGGACACTGTCAAAGATAATCACATTCTTAAGCTCTGTGGAATTGCCTACTACAGACCCTTCCCCTACCAGCACATTGCCCCTGATAAACGCCCCGGGCCGCACCTCCACATGCTTTCCGAGAATAACCGGCCCCTTCAAGGTGGCTGTTGAAGGAATGCTCACACTCTTATGAACCCAGATCTCCTCGCCAAGGCTCTCATATTCATCCTCCGGCAGCTGCTTTCCCAGCTCCCTTATCATCTCCCCGATATGAGGAAGAACCTCCCAGGGATATGTATACTTCTCCAGATACACCCCCGCCATACTCTTCCCCAAATCATACAATTCCTTTATGGTCATCTGCTCTCTTTTCACCTTACCGATTCTCCTCTCTGCTACTTATAATTATAGGCATTTGCGAAACTCAAAACTTGGCTGAATATTCCGACTATATATTCCAGGAAAAGCCATTACACCATGGAGCTTAAGACCATAAAAAACAGGAGGGCCCTCTGC
>JAAWHU010000015.1 GCA_022796015.1 Hungatella sp.
GACGAGCTGTACACCGGCATGGTGGGAATGCACGGAACCAAGACTTCCAACTTCGGAATTACGGAGTGCGATCTTTTAATTGTCCTGGGGGCAAGATTCAGCGACCGCGTTACAGGCAACACTTCAAAATTTGCCCCAAATGCCAGAATACTTCAGCTGGATATCGACGCGGCGGAGATCAACAAAAATGTGAGGACAGACGCCAGCATTATCGGCGATTTGAAGGTAATTCTAAGAAAGCTTAACGCCCGCCTGGATCCTCAGAATCATGACGAGTGGATCGGCCACATTGAGAGGCTTAAGGACATGTATCCTTTAACATACAATAAGGATGTTCTCACAGGCCCATCGGTGGTGGAGGCCATCTATGAGGTGACAGACGGGGATGCAGTCATTGTCACCGAGGTTGGCCAGCATCAGATGTGGGCGGCCCAGTACTTTAAATACAAGAATCCTCATACCCTTCTTACCTCCGGCGGTCTTGGAACCATGGGCTACGGCCTTGGAGCCGCGATCGGAGCCAAGATGGGAAAAAAGGATAAAAAGGTGTTCAATATTGCGGGAGACGGCTGCTTCCGCATGAATATGAACGAGATTGCCACGGCTACCAGATACAATATCCCGGTGATCCAGGTGGTAATCAACAATCATGTTCTGGGCATGGTGCGGCAGTGGCAGACGCTGTACTACGGAAAGCGATACTCACATACAATATTGAATGATCATGTGGATTTTGTAAAGGTGGCGGAGGCCATGGGCGCCAAGGGATACCGGGTGACCAAAAAGGAAGAGCTGAAGCCTGTGCTTTTAGAGGCCATGAATCTGAACATCCCGGTGGTCATTGACTGTCAGATTCATTGCGATGACAAGGTATTTCCGATGGTATCTCCAGGTGCGGCTATCTCAGACGCATTTGACGATATAGATTTAAAGCTTTAACAACCATGTTCTAAAAATTCAGAGGAGAGTGGGGAACCAGTTATGAGCAGAGTATACAATTTCTCGGCAGGTCCGGCGGTTTTGCCGGAAGAAGTATTAAAGGAAGCGGCGGCAGAGATGCTGGATTACAGGGGAACAGGGATGTCTGTTATGGAGATGTCTCACCGCTCCAAACCATTTGAGACCATTATCGGGGAGGCGGAGGCTGACCTGCGGGAGTTAATGGGGATTCCTGACAACTATAAGGTACTGTTTTTACAGGGAGGAGCCCATCTGCAGTTTTCCATGATTCCTCAGAACCTTATGAAGAACGGTGCGGCGGATTATATTATCACAGGCCAGTGGGCCAAAAAGGCTTTCAAGGAAGCGCAGAAATACGGCAGAGCAACAGCCATTGCCTCCAGCGAGGATAAGACCTTCAGCTATATTCCGGACTGCTCGGATCTGCCTGTTTCCGAGGATGCCGATTATGTGTATATCTGCGAGAACAATACCATCTATGGGACAAAGTTTCAAGAGCTGCCTGACACCAAGGGTAAGATTCTGATAGCCGATGTATCTTCCTGCTTTTTGTCGGAGCCTGTGGATGTGACAAAATACGGCGTGATCTATGGCGGCGTTCAGAAAAATATAGGACCGGCCGGGGTGGTAATCGTGATCATCCGGGAGGACCTGATCACAGAAGATGTGCTGCCCGGAACGCCTACCATGTGCCAATACAAGACCCATGCAGACGCCAAGTCCTTATACAATACGCCTCCGGCCTACGGTATCTATATCTGCGGCAAAGTATTTAAGTGGCTGAAGGCAAAAGGCGGTCTTGCAGCCATGAAAGAATACAATGAGAAAAAGGCAAGGATTCTCTATGATTATCTGGACAACAACACCTTGTTTAAGGGGACCGTGGAGAAAAAAGACCGCTCCCTCATGAATGTTCCCTTTGTTACGGGAGACAAGGAACTGGATGCCCTGTTTGTAAAAGAGGCGGAGGCAGCAGGATTTGTGAACCTGAAGGGGCACCGCAGCGTAGGCGGTATGAGAGCCAGCATCTACAACGCCATGCCCATAGAAGGTGTGGAGAAGCTGGTTGCATTTATGAAAGAGTTTGAGGAGGCGCATAAGGCATGAGAAAGATTCACTGTATCAATAACATTTCCAAATGCGGAACAGATTTACTGACAGGGGAGTATGCGCTTACGGATTCCCTTGAGGAGGCCCAGGGAGTGCTGGTGCGCAGCGCCGCCCTTCATGATATGGAGTTTCCAGAAGGCCTGCTGGCCATCGCCCGGGCAGGAGCAGGAGTCAACAACATCCCCTTGGACAGGTGCGCAGCAGAAGGAATCGTTGTGTTCAACACTCCGGGAGCCAATGCCAACGGCGTGAAGGAATTGGTGCTGGCAGGTCTTTTCCTTGCCTCCAGAGACGTGGTAGGAGGCATCAAATGGTGCAAGAGCATTAAGGACGACCCCAATATTGCAAAGACTGTGGAAAAAGGCAAGAAGGATTTTGCCGGATATGAGATCAAGGGCAAAAAGCTGGGCGTCATCGGTCTGGGGGCCATCGGCGCCGAGGTGGCCAATGCCGCCGCCGGACTGGGGATGGAGGTATATGGATATGACCCCTATATTTCCGTCAATGCCGCATGGGGGCTGTCCCGAGACGTAAAACATATTACCGCTGCCGACACCATTTATGAAGAGTGTGATTATATCACCCTCCATGTTCCCCTTATGGACGCCACCAAGGGAATGATCGGTGAGGAGACGTTAGACAAGATGAAGGACGGAGTGGTAATCCTGAATTTTGCAAGGGATCTTCTGGTAGATGATGATGCCATGGCAAAGGCTCTGGGAGAGGGAAAGGTGGGCAGATATGTGACAGATTTCCCCAATCCCAAGTCTGTTAATATGAAGGGATGCATTGCCATTCCTCATCTGGGGGCTTCCACGGAGGAGTCTGAGGACAACTGCGCCAGAATGGCAGTGAAAGAGCTTATGGATTACCTGGAGAACGGCACCATTCACAATTCCGTGAATTTCCCCAGCTGTGATATGGGCGTGTGCCGGGGAGCCAGCCGTATTGCCGTATTTCATCAAAATATTCCCAACATGATCGGCCAGGTTACGGGAATCCTGGCGGCTGATGGGGTGAATATCTCAGACATGACCAATAAGAGCAAGGATAAATACGCCTACACCCTCCTTGACCTGGAAGACAAGGTTGAGGATATTACCATTCAGAAGCTTAACGCCATAAAGGGCGTGTGCCGGGTACGTGTAGTTAAGTAGAGCAAAGAAAAGGGGATCTGCCGCCAGTGTAGGTCCCCTGTTTTAAAGGAGAAACGATATGGCGGAAGTGAAACCGTTTTTTTGTATCAGGCCTGACGAGGCGGTGGTATCTCAGGTGGCAGCCCTGCCCTATGATGTGTACAGCCGGAAGGAAGCCTGCCAGGCAGTAAAGGGACATCCCCTTTCTTTTTTGAATATTGACCGGGCGGAGACCCAGTTTGGGGAGGAGGTGGACACCTACGATGAGCAGGTATACGAGAAAGCAAGGCAGCTCCTGGACAGGAGGATTCAGGATGGAACCTTTCTTGTAGAGAAGGAGGCATGTTACTATCTGTATCAGCTGACTATGGAGGGAAGGAGCCAGACAGGCATTGTGGCCTGCTCTTCCATAGAAGACTATGAAAATGGCGTTATTAAAAAGCATGAAAATACCAGGGAGGAGAAAGAGCTGGACCGGATCCGCCATGTGGAGGTGACCAATGCCCACACAGGGCCTATATTCCTGGCCTACAGGGGACATTCAGGACTGGAAGCCATCATGAAGTCTGTCCAGACAGAGCGCCCTCTCTATGACTTTGTATCGGAGGATGGAATCGGCCATAGGGTCTGGAGAATCGGGGACGCAGCCCGTGTACAAGCCATTGAACAGGCTTTTAAGGAGGTGGACGCCACATACATTGCTGACGGCCATCACAGGGCGGCGTCGGCAGTAAAGGTGGGGCTTAGGCGGAGAGAGGCACAGCGGGCCATGGGGCGAAAGACAACAGGAGATGAGCCTTATGAGTATTTTCTCTCTGTCCTCTTTCCCGAGGATCAGCTGATGATCATGCCCTATAACCGGGTGGTAAAGGATCTGAACGGCCTGACCATGGAAAAATTCTTTACTGCTATTCACGAGAGCTTTGATGTGGCAAAGATAGGGAAGGAAGCCTATGCTCCAAAACGGAAGGGGACATTCGGCATGTATATCCAGGGAGAGTGGTATCTTTTAAAAATCAAAGATCATCTTTTAAGCCAAGATCCCGTTAAGGGGCTGGACGTGTCCCTCCTCCAGGATCACCTTTTAGGCCCCATACTGGGAATCGGAGACCCCAGGGTGGATCAGAGAATTGACTTTATCGGCGGTATCCGGGGACTGGGAGAGCTGGAGAGGAGAGTCAGGGAGGACATGAAGGCAGCATTTTCCATGTATCCTACCACCATACAGGAGCTGTTCGCCGTGGCAGATGCAGGGATGCTTATGCCGCCTAAGTCCACCTGGTTTGAACCCAAGCTGCGCAGCGGAATCTTTATTCATGGCCTTGGGGCCGAAGAATCCCCGATTCGTCAGGGATGAAGACCTGAGGAGTCGTCAGCAGCTTGCCATCAGGCTGGAAGTAATAGGTATTCCCATCGATGGTGAGAAAACCGGTGTGCATAATGCCGGTATCAGGGTTTAGATAGTAGCGGCTGCCGGCGATGGTAGTCCAGCCAAAGGCCATGGCCCCATCCTCTTTATAATAATACCAGTTGCCGCCTGCTTCCTGCCATCCGGATTTGGCGCTGAGTTCCTCCGGCGCTATGCCGGGACAGGAGAAATTGATGATCTTGGAAGCCGTATTCTGGTTATCGGACCAGATAAGGATCGAACTTCCCGGCGTCAGATCGTCGATGGTGACAATATTACGGCTTAAGTAAGGCACGGTCTCACAAGCTGCAGGAACCGTGTACTGGGCGCCGTTCGTAGTCAGAAGGGTGGCCATGGCCTTGTCTTCGCTCCAGGTTAACTGATCTACTTTGGTATAATCAGGCACCTTGTAACCGGCAGGAATATTGCATAGGACAAGGGAAGCATTGGCCATGGAGACCCGGTTGGCAGATAGGGCAGGCCCAATATAGACATAGACCGTAGCGCCTTCTTTGATCTCCTCATAGGGATAGGGCAGGCCTGTGGCAGCGTCAAGGACACGGGTATAGACATTGGAAACCGTAATCTGGATCTCGCCGCTATGAGACTGTCTCGAAAGGTTATTCATGAAGAAAAACTTCACATCTTCTCCTCCGGAGTCTGCTTTGGTCACAGGGCCCCAGATACGGATGGGGTCTACCAGTCCGGCGGCGCAGGTATCTGCGGCGGCTGAGACAGTGAGAATTACGGCGGCTCCGAGGCACGCCAGAAATGTTCTGATAGGGTTTGTCATGATCTTGTTTTGTCCTCCCGGCATGATATAAGCTGTCTATAATTTAGTATATCAGATTTGGAAAATAATAGAAACAAAAGAATCTTTAAAAAATATTTACATTTCCGGGTAGGTACTGTTAAAAAATTAGTACTTGACATTGCAAGGTAGTAGGTATAATATAGAACCTGTAGAAAGGATGAATCCAATATGAATGCACAATTTAAAAAGGGAGTTCTGGAACTGATTGTGCTTGAGTCTGTCCGGCAGCGGGATCGGTATGGGTATGAGCTGGTGGAGGAGGTCTCCAAAGTGGTGGATGTCAATGAGGGAACCATCTATCCTCTTTTGAAGCGTCTGACCAATGAACATTATTTTGAGACGTATCTAAGGGAATCCACGGAGGGCCCTCCCAGGAAGTATTACCATGTGACGGCGGCCGGCATTCTGTATCGGGATCAGCTTGAGAAAGAGTGGATTCAGCTGTCGGAACAGGTATGGCGGTTTCTGAAGCAGAACATGCCCGGTGAGGAGACATAGGATTTTTTACGAGGGGAGTATTATGGATAAACAAGGGTTTTTATCAAGGCTAGAGCAATCCCTTTCCGTCCTGCAGGAGGATGAGCTCCGGGATATTTTGAATGAATACGAACAGCACATCGATATGAAGATGGAAAAGGGGCTGACTGAAGAGGAGGCTATTGCAGATTTCGGAGGCTTTGAGGAGCTGACAGCAGAGCTTTTGGAGGCCTATCATGTGCGGGCCGATTATGTATCAGGTGCGGGGAAGGGAAAGGAGGAGGCAAAGACAAAGGGCAGGCACAAGGAGAAAGGCCAGGGGCTGTTGGGAAAGATAAAACAGGCAGGCAGTGGTCTTCTGCGGGAGAGGAAACCCGGAGGCAGAGACAGGAACATCCGTCAGAAGGTCAGAGACCTTGCCAAATGGTTCTGCCGTCCTGTTTCCTGGCTGAAAAAGACATGGGAAAGCCGAAAATATGGCGGGGAAAGCATTCAAAAGAGAAAAGAGGGGAAGAATATGATGAGAGCGGCAGGCATTAGGACAAGGGCCCTGGCCGTGGGGGTAGGAAGAGGTCTGGGGAATCTGTGCAGATTGGCAATCCATGTAATATTGTGGGGAGTCCGGATGATGTGGAACAGCTGCTGGATTCTGTTTTCCCTGTTCATGACAGGGGTCAGCCTTCTGGGGCTTTACGGGCTGGGGCTTATTGCAGTGCTTCTGATGCAGGGATATCCTCTGACAGGGGTGCTGGTGGGATGTGTTGGACTTGTGCTGTGTACCTTCTCGGCGGCAGGCTTGGGAATCAGTTTTTTGTGGAAACGGAGAGTTCCGGTAAAGGCGGCTTTTGAGGATACCATCCCCCATAGGAGGAATTCGGACTGTGAGGTGCGGGAAGAATGGGGGCAGACAGAAGACGGACAGGCAGAGGCAGGGGAGGAGTGATATCATGCGCAGGATACAGATGATTTTAACAGGGATTTTTCTGGGAGGCGTGCTTTTGGGCGGCGTCGGCACAGGGATTGCCATGGTGGAATATTCTTCCCTGACCTATGGAGGGAAACATATAATCGGAAAAGAAAGCCTGGTGACCAGACAGTTTGACTTTGAATTTAATCCGGACAACGGCAATCTGATCTTTGATGACGAATTATATCTGGGCGGAATGTTTGTGACGGCTATTGAAGCCGACAAGGAGGTGCCTGCAGATGTGGTCAGATGTGAAGTGACTTATAATGAGAAGAGGGCCAAGCCCTTTGTAAGATTTCACGAGAATGAGAAAACAGAAGAGGACCAGGAAGAAACTGCGGTCAGTCAGGGAGAATTGCGGATAACGGCACGTTACGAAGGCAGTGATCTTGCGGTATTTATGGAAAATAAAGACCGGTTTTTGGAAGAACTTAAGAATCGGGTGATATCTGATTATGAGGTGCTTTATATTACGGATATTACGGTGAAGGTGAATCCCGAGACCCTGCCTTTTGTGGAGCTTAAAAGTAATGCCAGGTAGGGAGAGCATCTTAAAAAAACAGATGCTCCACTAGAATTTTAAGGCCAATGGCAATGAGAATCACTCCGCCGGCCAATTCCGCTTTGGACTTATATCTGGAACCAAATACATTGCCTGCTTTCACACCGATTATAGAGAAAAGGAAGGTTATAACGCCGATAAATGTCACTGCCGGGATAATCTGCACTTTGAGAAAAGCAAAGGTAACTCCCACAGCAAGGGCGTCAATACTGGTGGCCACTGCCAGGATTACCATATCCTTAAAGGCGATGGAGGCATCGCAGGTATCTTCCTCGGGGCTTAAGGATTCTTTTATCATGTTTCCTCCGATGGCGGTCAGGAGGATAAAAGCGATCCAGTGGTCGTATGAGGTGATGGCATTCTGGAATCGTACCCCCAGTGCATAGCCTATAAGAGGCATCAGGCCCTGGAAGCCGCCAAAGTATAAACCAATGATCAGAGCGTGCCGGGGATTCATCTTCTGCATGGACAGACCCTTGCAGATCGCAACGGCAAATGCGTCCATGGATAAGCCTACGGCAATAAGAAATAATTCCGGTAGTGACATGCACAAGTTCCTCCTGATTTGACTGAAAAGTATACTGGCACCATTTTATAATATTATGTAAAAAATCTCAAGACTATTATTTACGGCCGGAAAGGCATGAAAAAGGTATTGACATAATTTGGAAAACAATATAAACTAGTAATAGTTATTAATATTAATTTATAAAGGAGGATCTATCATGGAGTTAAAGGGCAGTAAGACAGAGGCAAATCTGATGACAGCATTTGCAGGGGAGTCACAGGCGCGGAACAAGTATACATATTTTGCATCTAAGGCTAAAAAGGAAGGTTATGTACAGATTGCGGCTATCTTCGAGGAGACGGCAAACAATGAAAAAGAGCATGCCAAGATGTGGTATAAGCTTTTAAACGATGGGATCGGTTCCACTATGGATAACCTAAAGGAAGCAGCAGAAGGCGAGAACTACGAGTGGACAGATATGTACGCCACATTCGCCAAGGAGGCAAGGGAGGAAGGCTTTGACAAGATTGCCCAGCTGTTTGAAGGCGTGGCCGCCATTGAGAAGGAGCATGAGGAGAGATATAGAAAGCTTTTAGCCAATATTGAGGGAGGCTTAGTGTTCTCAAGAGAAGGAGATATGGTATGGCAGTGTGCCAACTGCGGCCATATTTGCGTAGGTAAGAAGGCGCCTGAAGTATGCCCAGTATGCGCCCATCCTCAGAGCTATTTCCAGATTAAGGCGGAGAATTATTAAAATGTATGCCTATTTTCCCAGCTGTAACTTTACCAAAGCCTCCCCGGACACTAGCAGAAGGGTGAGGCAGTACTTGGCAGATGTCTATGGAATTAAGACCATAGGCTGTTGCCGCCCCGGTCATAAGAAACTGTCAGAAGAGGATATACCTCTGACTGTCTGCCAGTCCTGTTCCGCCATTATCCGTGAGAATACAGAGAGGGAAGACGTGAGTATTTTCCAGTTTCTGGATAAGGATCAGCACTTCCCATGGCCGGATTACCATGGGGAGGAGATTACTCTTCAGGATTGCTGGCGTGCTAAGGGAAAACATGAGCTTCATGAGGCTGTACGCAGTATTCTCAGAAAGATGAATATGAAGGTGGTGGAGCTGGAGGAAAACAGAGACGAGAGCCGGTTCTGCGGCGTTTTTCGGTATAACCCTATGAGGGAGGATAATATCCGGATAGCGCCCCATTACTTTGTGGATCAGATGGAAGGGCAGTTGAAGCTTTGTGCTCCCGAGGAACAGCAGCTTTTGATGGAGGAGAATAAAAAAAGGTATCACACGAATCGGGTGGCGGTATACTGTAACTCCTGTCTGAGAGGATTGAGCCAGGGCGGAGTGGAAGGAATTCATGTTATGGATTTAATGTTCCCTAAAATCTGAATTATTTTATTTCTTTTGTGAAAAATACATATTGCAATAAAAAATAGGTTGTGCTAGTATAATACCAATTTAGTGCGGCAAAGCACCAAAAGGCTGAGAAGGAGACTCTTGCCTACCAAGCTTCGACAGAAAGACGGCGTCACCGGCTGAGAGCGCTGTCAGGTTGCTTCAGGCTGTAAGGGAACACTCCGGAGCTGGTGTCCTGAACCTATGGTTTTTGCAGATGTTTCTCGGAGGGCGGATGATGCCGGCGGGGAAGGCGGGAAGTCAAAGTAAGTAGGGGCGCACGGCTGACATCCGTTATATGTCGAGAGTGGAGCGCCGGTTTTTGCCAGGACCGGTCTCAAAGCGGGTGGTACCGCGGAACATGATAATAATAGAATGTCCCGTCCCGGAGTATGTAACAGTATTCCGGGGCGGGACTTTTTGTGTTGCAGATGTTGGTTTCACTGCCGGCTTCCGGAATAGGATTGCTCAGGTAAGGAGGAAGCTTATGGAATTTTTGACAGGAGTGAAGAAAAGAGAAGCTGTAGGAATTCAGGAGATCCTAAAAGGAGATTATGAGGGCAGAACCGTAAAAATAAACGGCGCCATCCATAATATCCGGGATATGGGCGAGGTGGCTTTTGTTATTCTCCGAAAGGCCGAGGGGCTGGTGCAGTGCGTGTACGAGGAGGCAAAGGCGGACTTTGATCTGCGGAAGCTGAAAGAAGAGGCGGCAGTGGAGGTAACCGGTGTGGTAGCCGTGGAAGAACGGGCGCCTTATGGGTTTGAGATTCGCCTGAGGTCGGCGGATGTCTTGTCGGAACCGGACCAGGTACTTCCCATGGCTGTGAATAAATATAAGATGCAGACTTCTTTGGAAGCCAGGCTGGCACTCAGGCCTGTGTCTCTGAGAAATGTGAGGGAGAGGGCCAAATTTAAGATTCAGGAAGGGATTGTAAGGGGATTTCGGGACTTTCTTTTTTGTCAGGGATTTACGGAGATCCATACGCCGAAGATTGTGTCCAGAGGGGCGGAAGGCGGCTCCAACGTGTTTGGCCTTAACTATTTTAACAAAAAGGCGGAGCTGGGACAGAGCCCTCAGTTTTACAAACAGACTATGGTGGGAGTCTATGACCGGGTGTTTGAGGTAGCCCCCGTGTTCCGGGCGGAGAAGCACAATACTGCCAGACATCTCAACGAGTATATAGGTCTGGATTTTGAGATGGGATATATTGAAGGGTTTGAGGACGTGATGGCCATGGAGACCGGGTTTCTCCAGTATACCATGGAGCTTTTAGGACGAGAGTATGAAAAAGAGCTGAAGATGCTGGGAGTATCTCTTCCTGATGTGAGCCGGATTCCTTCCGTGCGTTTTGACAAGGCCAAGGAATTGGTGTCGGAAAAATACAGCCGGAGGATCAAAAATCCTTATGACTTAGAGCCTGAGGAGGAATTGCTGATAGGCCGGTATTTTAAGGAAGAGTATGACAGCGATTTCGTGTTTGTCACTCACTATCCTGCGAAAAAGAGGCCGTTCTATGCTATGGACGATCCGGCTGACCCAAAGTTTACCTTAAGCTTTGACCTGCTGTTCAAGGGCCTGGAGGTGACGACAGGGGGACAAAGAATCCATGATTATAAAGAGATTTTAGCGAAAATGGAGAAACGGCATATGGATCCCGAGGATATCGCCTCCTATCTCATGATATTCAAATACGGGATGCCGCCTCACGGAGGACTGGGAATCGGATTAGAGCGGCTGACCATGAAGCTTTTAGACGAGCAGAACGTGCGGGAAACCTCTCTTTTCCCCAGAGACGTTACCAGGCTGGAACCTTAGAGCGGGAATGAAGGATCAGCACACTAATGAATGGAGGAGATAAACATGGCAAATGTGATTCGTGACGACATCATAGAATATGTGGGGATTTTAGCCAAGCTGGAGCTGTCCCAGGAGGAGAAGGAGACGGCGAAGGAGGATATGGGGCGGATGCTGGATTATATCGACAAGCTGAATGAGCTGGATACGGATGGGGTGGAGCCTATGTCCCATGTATTTTCTATGAACAATGTGTTTAGGGATGATGTGGTGTCCAACGGGGACGACAGGGAGAATATTCTTAAGAATGCGCCAAAACAGAAGGATGGGGCTTTTAAGGTTCCGCGGACCGTAGATTAGAGAACGGCAGATATTGGAAAGGTACCGGAAAGGAGAATCGGTGTGAGGATATTGGAATTGAGCGCTCTGGAGCTGGGGAAGAGGATCAGGGAGAGGGAGATAAGTGCCGTGGAAGCCACGGAGGCAGTGCTGGAAAGAATCAGGGAGAAGGAGCCTTCCATTCATGCCTATGTGACGGTGGATGAGGAAGGGGCTTTAAAGAGGGCCGGGGAGGTTCAGAGGGGAATCGAGGATGGAAGGTTTACAGGGCCTTTGGCGGGGGTGCCGGTGGCGGTTAAGGATAATCTGTGCACCAAGGGGCTGCGGACTACCTGCAGTTCCAGGATCTTATATAATTTTGTGCCCACCTATACGGCGCAGGCCGTGGAGAACTTAGAAAGGGCGGGTGCCGTTATTGTGGGGAAGACCAATATGGATGAGTTTGCCATGGGGAGCACTACAGAGACCTCGGCATATGGCGTCACAAGGAATCCATGGAATACGGACCATGTGCCCGGAGGCTCTTCTGGAGGCTCCTGTGCGGCGGTGGCAGCAGAGGAGTGCTTCTATGCCTTAGGCTCCGACACCGGCGGTTCCATTAGACAGCCTGGTTCCTTCTGCGGCGTGACGGGAATCAAGCCCACCTACGGCACGGTGTCCAGGTACGGGCTCATTGCCTACGGCTCTTCTTTAGACCAGATCGGGCCTGTGGGGAAAACCGTATCAGACTGCGCCGCAGTGCTGGAGGCCATAGCTTCCTATGATAAGAAGGACAGCACCTCCATTCCCAGAAAAGATCTGGATTTTACCGCAGCCCTGGAGAATGATGTAAAGGGAATGCGGATCGGGCTTCCCAGGGATTATTTTGGAGAAGGCCTGGACTATGAGGTGAGAGAGGCGGTTCTTGAGGCGGCAGATGTTCTGAGAAAAAAAGGAGCCCTTGTGGAGGAGTTTGACTTGAGCCTGGTGGAATATGCCGTTCCGGCCTACTATGTCATCGCCTCGGCGGAGGCCAGTTCCAACCTGTCCAGGTTCGACGGGGTCAAGTACGGGCTGAGAGCCAAAGACTATGAGGGCCTCCATGAGATGTACAAGAAAAGCCGCTCTGAGGGTTTCGGGCCTGAGGTGAAACGGCGGATTATGCTGGGGGCCTTTGTCTTAAGTTCCGGCTACTATGACGCCTATTATCTCAAGGCTCTGCGGATCAAGGCGCTGATTAAGCAGGCCTTTGACAGGGCATTTGCACAGTATGACGTGATTCTGGGGCCCACGGCTCCCACTACGGCTCCCCGTTTGGGAGAGTCTTTAAAGGATCCGCTGAAAATGTATCTGGGAGATATCTACACCATCTCCGTGAACCTGGCAGGGCTTCCCGGCATGACCGTGCCCTGGGGGAAGGACAAGAAGGGGCTTCCCATAGGAGTGCAGCTTATAGGGGATTGTTTTGAGGAGAAAAAGATGATCCGCGCAGGCTATACGCTGGAACAGGCAAAGGAGGGCAGATAGATGGGAAGACAGTATGAAACCGTAATCGGTCTTGAGGTTCATGTAGAGCTGGCCACAAAGACAAAGATTTTCTGCGGATGCTCCACGGAATTCGGAGGAGCTCCCAACACCCACACCTGTCCGGTGTGCACCGGTATGCCGGGTTCCCTTCCCGTCTTAAACAGACAGGTGGTGGAGTATGCCATGGCAGTGGGACTGGCGGCCAACTGCCAGATCAACCAGTACTGCAAGTTTGACAGAAAGAACTATTTTTACCCGGATAATCCTCAGAACTATCAGATCTCCCAGCTGTATCTTCCCATCTGCCACGACGGATGGATCGAGATTGATACTCCTTCAGGGCCGAAAAAAATCGGAATCCATGAGATACACATGGAGGAGGATGCAGGAAAGCTGATTCATGACGAGTGGGAGGACTGTTCTCTGGTGGATTACAACCGAAGCGGGGTACCTCTCATTGAGATCGTGTCAGAACCAGATATGAGAAATGCGGACGAGGTCATGGCCTATCTGGAGAAGCTGAGAATGATGATCCAGTATCTGGGGGCCTCTGACTGCAAGCTTCAGGAAGGGTCCATGAGGGCTGATGTGAACCTGTCTGTTCGGAAGGCAGGCGCCTTGGAGCTTGGGACAAGGACGGAGATGAAGAATTTAAACTCCTTTAAAGCCATAGCCAGGGCCATAGAGGGGGAGAGAAAAAGGCAGATCGAACGCATAGAGGATGGAAAGAAGGTAATTCAGGAAACCAGGAGATGGGACGACAATAAAGAGAACTCCTACCCTATGCGCTCCAAGGAGGATGCCCAGGACTACCGGTATTTTCCGGATCCGGACTTAATGCCTGTGGTCATAAGCCGTGAATGGATTGAGGAGATCAGGAGCCGCCAGCCCGAGATGCAGCCTGAGAAGATCAGGAGATATCAGGAGGAATTTAAGATTCCGGAATATGACGCCAGGATTCTCACCTCATCCAAGCATATGGCCTGGCTCTTCGAGGAGGCCGCGGCAGCCTGCGGGAAGCCAAAGGAGGTATCCAACTGGCTTATGGTGGAGGCTATGCGCCTTCTGAAAGAGCATGACCAGGCCCCGGAGGATCTTTGTTTCAGCCCTGTGAACCTGGCCGGACTCATTAATTTGGTGGACAGAGGAATGATCAACCGCACTGTGGCAAAGACTGTTTTTGAAGAGATATTTGCTCACGACACAGATCCCGAAATATATGTGGAGGAGAAGGGGCTTAAGATAGTAAATGATCAGGGAGCCCTGGAAAAGGCGGCGGAGGAAGTAATCAGGGCTAACCCCCAGTCCGTGAAGGATTATCTGGGAGGCAAGGAAAAGGCCATAGGATTTTTAGTAGGGCAGACCATGAGGGCTATGAAGGGCAAGGGGGACCCGGGAATGGTCAACAAGATTGTAAAAGAACTCTTGACGAAACAGGAGAGATAAGGTAAATTAACTAGAAGCAGAGGTTGATGGACGAAAATGAGGAGGAAGAGACCAACATGAAACCATATGCGGAGATGACAAGGGAAGAACTGCAGACTTTGAGGAGAGAATTAAAGACAAAGTATCGGGAGTTCCAGGGAAAGGACCTGAAGCTTGATATGTCCAGGGGAAAACCCAGCGTGGATCAGCTTGATCTGTCCATGGGCATGATGGACGTACTCAGCAGTGACGACGATCTGACCTGCGACGATGGAACAGACTGCCGCAACTATGGAGTTCTCGATGGAATCAGCGAAGCCAAGGAACTGTTGGCGGATATGATGGAGGTCCACCCGGATCAGATTATTATATACGGCAACTCCAGCCTGAATGTTATGTATGATACCATTTCCCGATCCATGACCCACGGTGTCATGGGCAGCACTCCATGGTGCAAGCTGGATAAGGTCAAATTCCTCTGCCCCGTACCAGGCTATGACCGTCATTTTGCCATTACGGAGTATTTCGGAATCGATATGATCACAGTACCCATGACGGAAACAGGGCCGGATATGGATATGGTGGAAAAGCTAGTGGCCGAGGACGAGGCCATAAAGGGAATCTGGTGTGTGCCCAAGTACTCCAATCCTCAGGGGATCTCCTATTCCGACGACACGGTGCGCCGCTTTGCGCGCCTGAAGCCGGCAGCCAAGGATTTCCGTATTTACTGGGACAACGCCTATACCATTCATCACCTTTATGACCACGAGCAGGATCACCTCATTGAGATTTTGGCAGAGTGCAAGAGGGCCGGGAACCCGGATTTGGCTTACAAGTTTGCGTCCACCTCCAAGATCAGCTTCCCCGGTTCCGGCATTGCTACCATAGCGGCCTCCCAGAACAATCTGGTCGATATTAAAAAGCAGCTGAGGATTCAGACCATCGGCCATGACAAGGTGAATCAGCTGCGCCATGTGCGGTTTTTCGGCGGTATTCACGGCATGGTGGAGCACATGCGTCTCCATGCCGATATTATGAGGCCCAAATTTGAGGCAGTCAATGAGATACTTACCAAGGAACTGGATGGACTGGGAATCGGAACCTGGACTACACCCAAGGGGGGATACTTTATGTCCTTTGATTCCTTGGACGGCTGTGCCAAGAACATTGTGGCCAGGTGCAAGAAGGCAGGACTTGTCATGACAGGGGCAGGCGCCACCTATCCCTACGGCAGGGATCCCCACGACAGCAATATCCGCATTGCCCCATCCTATCCGCCCTTAGGGGACTTGAAGCTGGCTATGGAGCTTTTCGCCCTGTGTGTGAAGCTGGTAAGCGTGGACAGACTTCTCAAGGATCTGCAGGATCATTAAGATTGACTAAAATAACAGGAGCCGCAGCACATGATTTCAACCATATGGAATAAGCTATGGAGCAGAGAAAGCGTTACCTATATTATTTTTGGCGTACTGACTACGGCCGTGGACTGGATTGCCTACACCATCCTGTGGGCGTTGGGCGCGGATTATCGGGTTTCCACGGCCTTAAGCTGGGCAGCTGCGGTTCTCTTTGCATTTGTAACCAACAAGTTTATCGTATTTCGGAGCTTTAATATACAGCTTAAGTTTTTGTGGAAGGAGTTTGTCTCCTTTGTGGCATGCCGGGCAGCCACAGGCGTTTTTACCATGGCGGGGATGATCCTTATGGTAGATGTTCTGCACTGGAATGAATTTTTCGGGAAGCTGGTGGTATCGGCGGTTTCTCTGGTACTGAATTATATCCTGAGCAAATTGTTTATTTTTAAGAAAGACGGGGATAAGAGGAAATGATATGGAACATGACGAAGTGACCATGATGTCGGAGGAGCAGGGGCAGTTTTTTGGCGAGCCCATAGACCAGGAGATGGAGCCGCCCCTGCGCTCTAAAAAAAGCAGAAAGAAAAAAAGAATAGGATGGTCTGTGAAGCCGGCAGATGCCTTGAAGGGATGTTTTAGGCCCTCCGATGGCCTGTGGGCTGCTTTTTGCGTTCCGGTGGTAATCATGATCATCATTTTTATTCAGAGAGGGATCTTTCCCTTTGGGGAGCAGAGCTTTTTGAGAACCGATATGTATCACCAGTATGCTCCCTTTTTCTCCGAATTTCAATACAAATTAAGCCATGGCGGAAGCCTTTTCTACAGTTGGGATATCGGCATGGGAGTGAATTTTTCGGCGCTCTATGCCTACTACCTGGCCAGCCCTTTTAACTGGCTTTTAGTCCTGTGTCCCAAGGGGCTGGTTATTGAATTTATGACCTACTCGATTGTGGTGAAGATAGGCCTTTCAGGGCTGACCTTTGCCTATTATCTGAGAAAACACTGCGGGCGGGATGATTTCGGCGTGGGCTTTTTCGGGATTTTCTACGCGCTGTCAGGCTATATGGCAGCCTACAGCTGGAATATTATGTGGCTGGACTGTATTCTGCTGTTCCCTGTGATTATGCTGGGGCTGGAGCGTCTTGTGGAAGAAAAAAAGGGCCTGCTCTATAGTGTGACTCTGGGGATCAGCATTCTTTCCAACTACTATATCTCCATTATGACCTGTATCTTTATGGTAATCTATTTTGCCGCCCTGCTCATTATGGGAATGGGACGAGGAAAAAGGCCAAGAGATTATATGGTTCATATAGGGCAGTTTACGGGATATTCCCTGCTGTCCGGCGGAGTCGCGGCAGGAGTCCTGATTCCTGAGGTCTATGCCTTGCAGCTGACAGCTTCGGCGGAATCCACATTTCCCAAGACAGCCAGTTCCTACTTTTCCATATTTGACATGTTTGCAAGGCATATCGGCAATGTGGGTACGGAGATCGGGCTGGATCACTGGCCAAATATCTACTGCGGCGTGGCGGTGCTTATGTTCTTTCTGCTGTATCTGGCCTGCAGCCGGATCAGCCTGAAGGAGAAGGCAATATACTGCGGCCTTCTTCTCATATTCTTTGCCAGTTTTTCCGTCAATGCCCTGAATTTTATATGGCACGGGTTCCATTTTCCTAACAGCCTTCCATGCAGACAGTCCTTTATCTATATCTTTTTAATGCTTCTCATGTGCTACCGGGCCTACATGAACCTGGATACCACTTCCTGGAAACGGATCGTTATTGCCTTCTGGGGAGCGGTGATCTTCGTGCTTCTGGCGGAGAAGCTGGTGGAGGAAGAAGATTTTGAGTTCTATGTCTACTATGTGGCGATTCTGTTTCTGGCTTTGTACGGAGGAATTCTCTATCTCTATAAAAAAGACAGAACCAATTACGGAGTTCTCATGGCCCTGACTCTGGCTTTGGTTTCCATAGATGCGGCGGTGAACACTACGGTGACCAGCGTGACTACCACCAGCAGAACCAGCTATATAAAAGACAACAAGGATGTGAAGGTTCTCACGGATTCTCTGATTCCCAGCAATACCTTCTATCGGATTGAAAAGGTGACCAGGAAGACAAAAAATGACGGGGCGTGGATGAATTTTCCCTCCGTATCCCTGTTTTCCTCAACGGCCAATGCAAATCTTACTGATTTTTTTAAAACTTTGGGGTGTGAGGGCAACACCAATGCCTACAGCATCACGGGGAGCACGCCTCTGGTGGATTCCCTGTTCTCCGTAAAATACGGCCTTTACTCCTCGGAGCAGGAGGACAATGAACTGTTAGAGCCGGTAGGCAGCAGCGGGGAAACCTGGCTTTACCGCCGCCTGGGAACCCTGCCTGTAGGTTTTCTGGTGTCAAAAACCTTAGAGACAGACTGGCAGAGGGATCTTGGCAGTCCGGCGGAGGTTCAGAACAATCTGTGTGACGTGATCGGCGCCGAGAGAGTGCTTCTTGACAGCGGAGGAGAGAACTACGGAACCAGCTTCCGCATGACTCCTGAAGAGGCCGGGGATTATTACCTGTATATTGCCAATAAACGGGTGAAGGAAGTAAAGGTGACCATAGGGGAAGATACCCAGACCTTTAAAAATGTAAACAGAGGCTTTTTCCTGGAGCTTGGAATCTGTAAGGCAGGCGTGGAGATCGAGGTGAAGAACGAGGAGGACAGCGAAAGCCTGAATGCCAGGATCTATCGCTTTTCCCCGGAGGGCCTTAAAAGCGTATACCGCACCTTAAATGCCAATCCCCTTAAGGTGGTGAAGTGGAAAGATACAAGCCTTGAGGGAGAGATCGAGGCGGCCCAGGCCGGAGTCCTCTTTACCAGCATACCTTATGAAAAGGGATGGACGGTAAAGGTGGACGGGGTACAGCAGGAGGCAGGCAGGATCTTTGATACCTTTTTAAGCGTGGACATTCCTGAGGGTACCCACAGGATAGAGCTGTTCTACGAACCGGAGGGCCTTAAGGCAGGACTCATGGTCAGCGGAATCAGCGTCCTGTGCCTTCTGGGAATCTTTTTCCTTGGGCGCAGGCGGAAGAGGGGCGCTGAGGCGGAAGAGGAAGAAGATATTTACGAGAAAATTATGGAAAAAAGGAGAGCCAATTCATGAAGCTTTGGGGCGGACGTTTTACAAAAGAGGAAAATCAGCTGGTACATCATTTCAATGAGTCGTTATCCTTTGACCAGAAATTTTATGGTCAGGATATTGAGGGGAGCATAGCCCACGTGACCATGCTGGCAAAGCAGGGAATCGTGTCCGAGGAGGACAGGGATGCCATTGTAGGCGGACTGAAGGGGATTCTGAAGGATTTAAAGGAGGGGAGTCTGGTATTTACCGGGGAGCATGAGGATATCCATTCCTTTGTGGAGGCTGTTCTGATCCAGAGAATCGGAGAGGCAGGCAAACGGCTCCACACCGGCAGAAGCCGCAACGACCAGGTGGCCCTGGACATGAAGATGTACTGCAGAGACCAGATACAGGAGACAGACAGGCTGGTGAAGGAGCTTTTGGGAGAGATCCTAAAGATCATGGAGGAGAATCTGGATACCTATATGCCGGGATTCACCCATCTTCAGAAGGCCCAGCCTGTGACCCTGGCTCATCACATGGGGGCGTATTTCGAGATGTTCTACAGGGACAGGACCAGGCTTCGGGATATCCGCAGGCGCATGAATACCTGTCCTTTAGGTTCCGGCGCCCTGGCGGGAACCACTTACCCCTTGGACAGAGAATTTACTGCCGGCCTTCTGGGATTTGACGGGCCTGCCTTAAACAGCATGGACGCTGTGTCCGACCGGGATTATGTCATTGAATTTTTAAGCGCCTTATCCATAACAGCCATGCATTTAAGCCGGTTTTCCGAGGAAATCATTATCTGGAACAGCAACGAGTACGGGTTTGTGGAGCTGGACGACGCCTACAGCACGGGAAGCAGCATTATGCCTCAGAAGAAGAATCCGGATATTGCGGAGCTGGTGCGGGGCAAGACGGGGCGGGTCTACGGGGCCCTTATGTCTATGCTCACCACCATGAAGGGGATTCCCCTGGCTTACGACAAGGATATGCAGGAGGATAAGGAGCTGACCTTTGACGCCATCGACACGGTGAAGGGGTGTCTTGCCCTGTTTACGGGAATGCTGGCCACCATGACATTTCAGAAGGATGTGATGGAGGAAAGCGCCAAAAAGGGGTTTACCAATGCCACAGATGCGGCGGATTATCTGGTAAATCACGGAGTGCCCTTCCGGGATGCCCATGGAATCGTGGGACAGCTGGTTCTCTACTGCATTGAGAGGAATATGGCTTTGGATGATATGAGCCTGGAGGAGTTTAAAGCCATAAGCCCTGTGTTTGAGGAGGACGTGTATGAGGCCATCAGTCTGAAGACCTGTGTGGAGAAGCGGGTTACCATAGGCGCTCCGGGCCAGGAGGCTATGAGGAAAGTCATCGGGATCTGCAGGGAGAGGATGAAGGAGTAAAAGGCAGAATCACCGAAAAGCATGTCCCCCCATGTTCCCCATCCTTTACAGAGATACTTCCGCGGTGAAGCAGCACCAACTCCTTTGCAATGCTTAAGCCCAGTCCGAAATGCTCTTTATGGTTCCTGGCTTTGTCAGCCCGGTAGAATCTGTCAAAAATATAAGGCTTGTTTTCATCGGAAATTCCACAGCCCTGGTCCCTTACCTCAAGGACCAGGGCATGTTTTTTATGGTCGGAAAATGCCTCCAGGGTAACCAAGGAGCCGGCGGGAGCGTAGGCTTTGGCATTGTCAAGGAGAATCATAAGGATCTGCCTGATCCGGTCAGGATCCCCGAAGACCTTAGGAAGAGCCTGATCCGGCAGAATTAAGCGGAGAGAAAGGCTTTTCTCTCTCCAGGCAGGTTCATAGGATTCGCACAGGTCAATGAGCAGGGTGTCCATGTCCACTTCCTCCTTTTGGATACTCCAGGTTTTAGCGTCGGCGGAGGCCAAAAGCAGCAGATCATCCACAAGCCGCGCCATGCGTTTGCATTCTCTGTCTATGAGAGAAAGAAAGGAATCCGTCTCTTCGGGGGCAGTCTTTATGGCCTGGCCGGCGGATCTTAGGACAGCGAGAGGAGACCGCAGTTCATGGGAGGCAGAGGCGATAAACCTGGCTTGTTTTGCCTGGCTTTCCTCCACAGGCTTTAAGGACCAGCCCACAAAATACCAGCTGATAAGCCACAGGCCCAGGACTCCCCCGGCGCCCAGAAGACATAGGTAAAGGAAGATTCCTTTCAGGGACTCCCCCAAGGGCGGAATGTAGGTGATAACACAGAGCCCCCGCACTCCTTTTCCGACAGAAAGAGACAGAATCCGAGCATAATATTGATCCCCCCGATCCCCTTCTATGGTCATGAGGGAGGAAAGGTTCATGAGGGAGGAGACAGGAGCCGCATCCATAGATACTCCCTGATTTTGGGCAGCTTCCACTGCCCGGCAGATGAGGATGTCACGGTCCGTAGCAGGAGTCCAGGAGCCCTGGTAGAGAAAGGGGATGCCGTTTTCCCGCATATGGATGATGGTCTGGTAATCTGCCTCCGTCTGGGCGAGATATCCGTGGGTGATGGCGTTGGAGGACTGGAATCTGGACGAAAGAGAATTCCAGATCATCTGAAACTGCTCCAGTTGCCCATCCCTTGCCTCCTTTACTGAAGACAGAAAAAAAGCCGCCATAACAAGGAGAAGAAGAGCTCCCGTGGTGATGGTATATAATCGGGTAAGCCTTTTGCGCAGAATTTTCATGGTGTCTGGTCTCCTCTCGTGAAGCTCAGCTCTTCTCCAGCCGGTATCCGATGCCGTGGACCGTGGTGAGCTTTACCGGCGCATCCAGGGCTTTCAGCCGCCTGCGGAGGAAATAGATGTAATTATCCAGGTTTCCCTCCTCCACCTCGGAGGAAACACCCCATACATAAGAAAGAATCATGGAGCGGGGCAGGGTCTGTCCCGGGTTTTTCATAAAATATTCCAGAAGTGCAGACTCTCTTTTGGAGAGGGATACAGAGGCATCCCCTACAGTAAGACGGCGCTCACAAGGGTCTAAGGAGAGGCCAAAGGCCGAGAGAACAGAGGAAGTATGCAGGTTTGCCGGCCTTCGGGTCACTGCCCGGAGCCGGGCCATAAGCTCCTCGATTGCAAAGGGCTTTACTAAATAATCGTCAGCCCCGGCATCCAGGCCATCGATGCGGTCATGAAGCGTGCCAAGAGCCGTAGTGAGAATTACAGGAGTCTTGATCCCCCTGCGGCGGAGTGCTTCAAGAATGGTGAGCCCGTCAATCTCCGGAAGCATACGGTCCAGGACAATGGCGTCGTAGACCTGATTTTTTGCATAGAAAAGGCCATCGCTTCCTGTGCGGCAGGCGTCCGTGTCCATGCCGGCCTGGTTTAGGGCAAGACAGATCAGATGGGATAAGTCACGGTCGTCTTCGATAAGCAAGATCTTCATAGGGAGTCCTCCGAAAAAGGCAGGCAGGCGGGAATGCCGGCCCGGCCTGATTATAAGAATAAGTATACCACAGAAATCTCTAAAAAGTCTTGAAAAAGAGGTTGGGGGCTTCCAGTTTTTTTAGAGAACGGAGTGGTATGATGGAGAAGAGTAAGGCGGCTGTGCGCCAGAAAAGGAGGATGCTATGAGAAGAATTTATAAGAAGTTGGAAGCGTGGGCCCTGGCCATTGGGCTTGCCGCCGGGATCCTTGGGGGATGCGGAAGGAACCAGACGGCGCCGGAGGCGGGCAGTACCCGGCCGGTACAGGAAACCACCCAGGGAGATGAGGAGAAGGGGAAGAGAGAAGCAAAGGAGGAATCCCGGGAGCCGGGAGCCAAGGGGAGGTACAGGGAGACGGAGGTGAAGCTTCCCGAGGAGATAGAAAACCAGACCTTTCTCTGGTTCGGCAGAGGGGAGGAAGGGAGGCTGGAGTTGTTTACCATGGAGTGGGATACGGCATGGGGGGCCCAGAGTTCTGTAGCGGATTCCTTCCGGTATGTGTGTAAGGACGGAACGTGGGAAAAGTCGGAGGATTGGCCGGGCGGCAAAGCGGCCAAGGACAGGGGACTGGATCCCATCTGCATCGAGTACGGCTTGGACGGACATTTTTATATAGGAGGAGTCGATGAAAGCTACAGGTTTCATCTCCTGAAGATGGAAGAGGATGGGACAGCCAATGAACTTTTGGAGGAAGTGTTTTTGCCGGCAGAAGGGAGTACCTACGGTATGGTGCCGCCCAGAATTCAGGTTCTGGAGAATGAAAATATTCTGATCTATGATTACTGGGAAGTCTATCTCTATGAGCCCTCAGGAAGGAGGCTGCTTTCTATAACAAAAGATTTTTCCGGCACTACCAGTGATGCCAGAGGATTCTATGAGAATCAGGAATTTGTAACCATGCAGGATGGAAAAGGAGTCAGATATGACTTAAAGACCGGGAAGATCACGGAGACCATAGATTGTGAGGAGGTGACAGGAGACAGGGAGCATTCGGAATTTCTTTTTGGAGATGGGGCAGGGGGCATCTATATGGCTGCTGAGGCAGGCCTGTCTCATATTAACCGGGGAGGAACCATGTGGGAGGTTCTCATCGATGGCAGCCTTACCCATATGGGAATGCGAAGCCTGTCCTTAAGAGGCTTTGGGGCTGGGGACCATGATGATTATTACGGGGTATTTAGTGAGGAGGGAAAGGGAGTCAGGCTTTTTCACTACGAATACGATCCTGATATGGCGGCAGTTCCGCCTTCCTCCCTTACAGTCTACAGTCTTCAGGACAACTCCACTGTAAGGCAGGCGGCATCCCAGTTCCAGAGCCAGCATCCGGATGTGCGGGTGGAGGTGCGCACTGCAGTGGAAAGCGGCGGCACTGCTACAGAGGAGATCATCCAGGGATTGAATACAGAGCTTCTCAGCGGGAAGGGCGCCGATATCCTTATACTGGATGGTCTGCCTATAGAAGCCTATGTGGAGAAAGGCATTCTTATGGATATCCGTGACATTATGGCCGAGCTGGAGAATTCCGGGGATATGCTGAACAACATTCTTGGAGGGTTCAAGGAGACTGACGGCTGTGTGTATATGATTCCTGCAAGAATAGGGTTCCCCATGATTATCGGTGAAGAAAAAGCCGTTAATGCCTACTCCGGCTTAAAGGCCATGACAGAATATCAGGGAGAAAAACCGCTTTTGGCAGTGGAGAACTATGAGAACCTTCTGAGGATGACCGCATTTGTCAGGTATGAAGAGCTCTTTGGGACGGAAAAGGGGCTGGCAGACAGGGATACCCTTATCTGGTACCTAAAATCCGTGAAGGCCATAGGGGAGGCCAGCGGATGCCAGACTTCCTTTACCAAGGAGGAGATGGAAGCCATGTGGGTGAGCAACCATGTGGCACCTACGGGAATCGTGGGAAGATCCACCAGCTATGACGCAGGAAGATGTGACAGCGGGCTGGAATATATGGATGGATACGGCGGCCTGCTGATTCCTGCGGCAGTCAGGGACCTTCATCCCGAAAGCAAGATGGTGGCGGCAGGCTCTGTCTATATGCCTTCAGCCATGGCAGGAATCAACAATGCCACAGCCAACGAAGAGCTGGCAAAAGAATTTATCCGCTGCCTGCTGTCCTATGACGTACAGAAGGAAGAGCTCTACGATGGACTTCCCGTGAACAAAAAGGCTCTTAAGGCCATAGCGGAGGTGGATAAACCTTACTCCACAGGGGTAGGCAACGGAGATTATCATATCAGTGCAGAGTACCCTTCTTTGGAAGTCCGCATGGAGGTGGCGGATATGACAGAACATCTGACGGTTCCTGCCATCCTGGACGAGACCGTGATGGACATGGTGGCAGAAGGTTCTATGGAGTACTTTGACGGAAGACAGAGCGTGGAGGAGGCGGCAGATGGGATTCTCAGAAAATTGGCCATCTACCTGGCGGAGTAAGCCATGAGAAAGAAGATAACGCCCTGGCTGTTTTTGGCGCCAAGCCTTTTGGGGGTCATAGGATTTATGGGAATTCCATTTCTGGATGTGATCCGAAGGTCCTTTCTGGACGTTATGGGGCGCTCCTTTGTGGGAGCGGCAAATTACCAGGCAGTGTGGAGGAATGAGGCGTTCCTTCTTGCAGCAGGCAATACCCTCCGGTTCCTGGCTGTCTGCATCCCTCTGCTCATGGCAGTCTCCTTGGGCCTGGCTCTTCTTCTGGCCGGGAAGGCAAAGGAAGCCAGGGATTATGGAATCATCCGTACCACCATGGTTCTTCCCCTGGCGGTGCCTGCCGCCAGTATGGTGCTGATCTGGAAGATGGTTCTGTGCCGGGATGGAGTGCTGAATCAATGGTTGTCCGGGCTGACAGGAGAGCTGTGGGATACGGACTGGGCGTTTTCCGGTCATGCATTTCCTGTACTGACAGCTACCTATCTGTGGAAGCATACAGGCTATGACATGATTCTCTGGCTGGCGGGCCTTGCAGGGATTCCCGACGAAATGTATGAGGCGGCCAGGATAGACGGCGCAGGGGCGATGGCCAGGTTTCGGTATATTACGGTTCCCTGTCTTGCCGGGACTTTTTGCTTGGTAGGAATTTTGTCCGTGGTAAATTCCTTCCGGGTATACCGGGAGGCCTACCTTTTAGCAGGACCTTATCCGGATGCGTCCATTTATCTCATCCCCCATCTGTTCGCCCATTGGTTTTTGAACCTGGATATCCAGAAAATGACGGCGGCGGCAGTGATCATAACGGCGGCCTTCCTCATTCCCGGCGGCCTGGGCTGGCTTTTGGCGAGGATCCTGTCTGCCGGGGAAAGGAAGGGGGAGTAACAAGCCATGAGAAAAACCAAACCTGCTGCGACTATGATCCTTGTGGGAGCCTGCGTCCTGGTGTGGGCTCCCATCCTCCTTATGGCGGCGGCCTCCTTAATGCCGGAGGATGAATTATACTGGCGGTATTTGTCCCCTTTGGGACTTGGAAGAGACCGGGTGAGAGCCACCTTTCTTCCCTCCTACCCATCGGGTGAGGCCCTTGTGGAGCTTCTGATACGCTCCCCCGGATTTTTTGTCATGTTCTGGAATTCCTGTATCCAGGTGATCCCGATGGCGGCTGGGCAGCTGTTAGCGGCAGCCCCGGCCTCCTGGGCATTTGCCAGGTTCCGGTTTCCGGGAAAAAAGGCGCTCTTTGGAATCTATGTAATCCTTATGGTTCTGCCCTTTCAGGTAACCCAGGTGTCCAACTATCTGGTTCTTGACCATCTGGGAATTCTTGACTCCCACCTGGCCCTGATTCTTCCGGGAATCTGGTCCACACTGCCGGTCTATATCATGACAAAAGCGTTTGAGACCATACCGGAGGCTCTCCTGGAGGCGGCCCGTCTGGATGGAGCAGGAGAGTTCTATAGCTTTTTCCATGTAGGCCTGCCTCTGGGGTATCCCGGCATCGCCACGGCCATGATGCTGGGCTTTGTGGATGGATGGAACGCCCTGGAGCAGCCTATTACTTATCTGAAGGACAAAAGCCTGTGGCCTCTGGCCCTGTACCTGCCTAATATTGCAGAGGATAAGGCGGCGGTGGCATTTGCGGCAGCGCTGATTACATGCCTTCTGCCGGTACTGGTCTATCTCAACTGCCAGGAGGAACTGGAACAGGGGATAGCAGCATCAGGAGTAAAACAGTAAAGGGGGAAGCATCATGAGACAAACAAGGCAGCCACAGATAAAACCGTGGCTTCTGGCAGTATTTTTCCTGTTTATGGTGATCTGTACCCTGGCGTCCAGAATTTATGACAGCGTCACGATTCCCAAGGTAACTACAACAGTCCCCAAGAGGAAGACTGTAGAGACCTTGACGGAGGGAAAGGGAAGGGTGAAGGTAAAGGAAAAGGAATTCTGCCGGATCTTTCCGGGGCTGCGCATAAAGAAGACGGCTGTAATGCAGGGGAGTCAGGTGAAGGAGGGGGATGTGCTGTTCTGGTATGACCTGGAATCTGTCCTGGAAAAGAAGGAAGAGCTTGAGAACGACCTGGAGAAAATAGATATGGCCATAGAAAAAGAGCAGATTTCCCGGGAGCATTATGAAGGATTGACAGAGACAGAAGCTGCCCTGTGGGAACTTGAGCTGGCCAGAAGAGAGCTGGAGGAGGGGCAGAGAGAATTCCAGGAGAAAAAGGCGGATCATGAGGCGGAGCTTGAGAGGCTGAAGGACCAGTATGAGAGGGGACTTGAGCTGGCAGAAGAGGAACTGTGGCAGCAGCAGGAGAAGGAATGGGAGATGGCAAGGGAACAGTTGGATACAATGAGGAATTCCAGAGAGGAGGCTTTAAGGGAGCAGGAGTGGAAGATCGAGGATCTTCTTGAGGAGATCGAAGCACTTACGGAGGAAGAGGAAAAGGAGAAGAGCCGTCTTGAGAAACAGCTGAAAAGAGCCAGAGAAGACCTGGAGGATATGAGAGACTCCTGGAACGACAAGGTGGACAGCGCCAGATTTCAGATGGATTATCTGGATAACCAGGAGAGAAGAATCAGCTCCGGACAGACCAGTGTCCAGGAGGCCAGGAGGGAGGCATATGAGGCAGCCATAAAGCAGGAAGAAGAGGGGATGGAAAATGCCCAAAAAGACTTGGACAATCTGAAGAAGGCGGTGGAGAAAGCCCAATGGCAGGCAGGAGCAGCCCAAAAGCAGGATCAGGCCAGACAGCTGTCCTTCAAGCAGCAGGAAAAACTCTCTGAACTCAATATGAGAGAACTGAAGCTGGACAGGACGGAGAAAGAAAAGCAGCTTCAGGACATGGAGGAGCTGGCAGAGGGGGGAGGCGTGGTAAAAGCCTTTATGGATGGAACCGTGGCGGATATGGAGCTGGCAGAAGGAAGGACTGCCACAGGGGAGGAGCTGTTATCCCTGGCCGGACAAAGCTGCCGGTTTGAGGGAGCCTTTGTGAAGGAAGAACAGGAGCTGACCCTGGGAGATGTGATAGAGATTGACATTCCCGGGACGCCAAGAACCAAGGAGGCCCGGATTACGGCAATGAATCTGCTGGGGGAGGAGGAAGGCGTCTTTTGGGCAGAGCTGGACACCCAGGAGCTTGCACTTGGAACCGTGACCTCCTATACCTGCAGCAGGCAGTCCCAGATTTTTGACAGGGTGATTCCTTTAGAAGGCCTCAGAAAGGATACAAAAGGATACTATTGCCTGGTGGTAAGACCCATAGCTACGATCTTGGGAGAAGAATTCCGGGCGGAGCGGGTGGAGGTTCAGGTAATTTACCAGGGATATCAGGAGGCGGCTATAGAGGGTTCTGTTTTTGAAGGAGACCAGATCATTACAGGGGAGAATAAGACCATGGGGGAGGGAGACCGGGTGAGGCCCATATCATGAAGAAGATAATCAGATATATGCTGGGATTTGTTCTGGCGGCCGCTGTCATGGCCGCAGCCGGGGCAGCCTGCTGGGACTATGTATGCAGCAGGCCCTGCTTTGTGAAGATGGACTGCCGGGGACTTGGCATTGACGTGGAGACCATGAAGCGCTGGGAGAAAAGAGAGGAAAAGGGCGGCCTGGGTATAATAAACATGGCGGGATGGAGCGTGGGAGAACAACAGCTGGTAAGCTCTGTCAGCACCGGGAGGAAACACCTGTCTAACGTGGTTCTGGTGTACGGTTCCATGGAGCTGGCTGTGCAGTCCCAGATTCTTGAAGGAAGGTGCGGCCTGGATGTAGAAGGGAATTTCTGTGTTCTCAGCGAAGGCCTGGCCCGCCATCTTTTTGGAAGCACGGATGTGACAGGAGAGTGTGTAAAAACAGAAAAGCAGGTATTTCTTGTGGCGGGGGTGACAGGGGAAGAGGAGGATATTCTGATGATTCCCATGGAAAGCGGAGAGGTGGAGGAGCTGGCAGTGGTTTTTAACGGCAGACTGGGAGCTAAGGAGAAGATGAGAAGGCTTGTGGAACAATGACCGGCAGCACATACGTGTTATATACTGCCGGAGATTGCTCTTGTGTATTTTTTTAATATGGATTAAGATAGTATATGAGCCTGACATGCCCTGGTCCTGGTGTGCTGAAGGTGCGCCTGTCAGCAGGCCGAGGGGGGAATGGAGGTTACTACCGAGAAGAAAGAAGGACAGATATGCTATCAAAATTCAAACAGCTGTTTGCGCAGGTTGACATGACAGAGGGAAGGCCCTGGGAAAAGATCGTAGCCTTTACCATCCCTATGCTGATGGGCAACATTGCCCAGCAGCTTTACAATACTGTGGACAGTATCGTTGTAGGCAAATATGTGGGGGACAATGCATTGGCAGCCGTAGGAAGCGCCAGCCCTATGCTGAATCTGCTTTTAGTACTTTTTGTGGGAATTTCCATGGGAGCCAGCATTATGGTGTCCCAGTATTATGGTTCCAGAGACAGGGAAAACCTGTCAAAGACCATCGGGAGCTCCATCACCCTGACTGCGGCGGCTTCTCTGTTTCTCATGGTGTTCTGCTCCATGCTCATCAGGCCGGTGCTTCATATATTAAACACGCCGGATACCATCATAGACTGGTGCGCCTCTTACCTGTTTATTCTCCTTATGGGCATTGCAGGCCTGGCTTACTATAACATTCTCTGCGGGATCTTAAGAGGCTTGGGGGACTCCTTGTCCGCCCTGGTCTATCTTTTAGTGGCCACAGTGATCAATATCATACTTGACGTGTGGTTTGTGGCGGGATTTCACATGGGGGTGGCAGGAGTCGCCCTGGCAACCGTCATTGCCCAGATGATATCGGCTGTGCTCTGTGTCCTGAAGCTGCAGCGGATGACGCACCTCTTTGACCTAAAGCCGGAATATCTGAAGCCCGACAAGGAAAATATGACTACAGTCCTGCGTCTTGGCCTGCCATCCGGCATTACCCAGGCTATTTTTTCCCTGGCCATGGTAGTTGTCCAGTCTCTGACCAACAGCTTCGGGGAGATGGTCATTGCCGCCAATGTCATTATTATGAGGGTGGATGGATTTGCCATGATGCCTAATTTCTCCTTTGGAACTGCCATGACCACCTATTCCGGGCAGAACGTGGGAGCCAAAAAAATTGACAGGGTCAGAGAAGGGGCAAAGCAGGGAACCATGATTGCCGTGGGCACATCCGCCACGATTACAGGGATTATCCTGCTGTTCGGCCCCTATCTCATGGCAATTTTCACCAATACGGCAGAGCTGGTGACCCTAAGCGCCAACATGATGAAGATTCTGGCGGTGGGATACATTGCCATGGCAGTGACCCAGAGCCTGTCAGGGATTATGCGCGGGGCAGGAGATACCATGACACCTATGTGGATCTCCATGATTACCACTGTGGCCATCCGGGTGCCCCTGGCATACGGCATAGCTGCCTTTACCAGGACAGAAGCCCTTCCCAGAGGCCGGTACGAATGTATCTGGATTTCCCTGCTGATCTCCTGGGTATTGGGCGCAGCTATTACCAGCTTCTGCTACAGGCTGGGCCATTGGAAAAAGAAAGCCTTAAAATAACATGGTTTTTACGGGATCAGTATGCGATTACTTCATACCCATCTTCTGTAACAAGAACCTGAATCTCCCACTGGGCCGAGGGCTTCCCGTCATCGGTGTACACGGTCCAGTCGTCGTCTTCATCTACATAGACCTCCTCCGTGCCCATGTTGATCATCGGTTCGATGGTGAACATGAGGCCGGGGACCATAAGCATCTCCGTTCCCCTTGGAGCTACATAGCTGACCCAGGGGTCTTCGTGGAACTGAAGGCCTACGCCGTGGCCGCCGATATCCCGGACTACCCGGAAGCCGTTGGCCCTGGCGTGGTCGTTGACGGCCTGGCTCATATCCCCCAAAAATCCCCAGGGACGCACTTCTTTTAATCCCAGCTCCATACATTCTTTGGTCACATCCACCAGCTTTTTCTTTTCCTCGGACACATTCCCGATACAGAACATGCGGGAAGAGTCAGAGTAGTATCCATTCAGATTGGTAGAACAGTCCACGTTGACAATGTCCCCGCTTTTTAACACCACATGGGGGGAGGGAATCCCGTGACACACCACCTCGTTTATGGAGGTGCAGACGCTCTTGGGGAAGCCTTCAAAGTGAAGAGGGGCCGGGATGGCATGATATCTGGTGGTCTGCTCATAAACCCAGCGGTCAATCTCTTCCGTAGTAGTTCCTTCCTTAATATGCTCTGCCACATAGTCAAGGACGGCAATGTTTACCTTGGCGCTTTCCCGGATAGCCTGGAGCTGGGAAGGAGTCTTGATCATATCCCGGGAGGGGACCATGTGTCCTTGATGCCGGTAGAGGGCAATCCTCTGGTCAAAATCATAGTGACATTTTTTATACTTCAGTCCGCTGCCGCACCAGCAGGGATTGTTGCGATTGAGAAAATGCATGGGAATATGCTCCTTTTTTGTAATAGTCGGCCGCCGAACCAGCACAGGTATAATGTCGACAGACATGATACCATGTGCTTTGCACATGCTCCCTCCAGGGGATGCACACGGTTCGGGCCGTGCTTTGTCACACTTTGTGTGACACTGAACCGGTACAGGTATAATGTCGACAGACATTATACCATGAGTAAGAAGAAAGAGGGGACAAAAATTAGGTGTATTGAGAAAAAGACCATGTTTTTCTTGCATTTTGCCAGGAGAAAACTTATAATGGTTAAATAATTAACCACTTAAGAAGGTGAATCCCATGGCACAAGACCATACTGACGAAAGACTGGAGCAGGAACTGGAGGCGCCGGCTTCCTTTACCAGTCCGGAGATTTTATATGAAGACCTGATCCGCAGCATCCGCAAGTACCATCCTTCCGACGATATTTCTATGGTTGAGAAGGCATATACCATTGCCAGGGAGGCTCATAAAGATCAGAAGAGAAAATCGGGTGAACCATATATCATTCACCCTCTTTGTGTTGCCATCATACTGGCGGACTTAGAGCTGGATAAAGAGAGTATTGTTGCAGGAATCCTCCATGATGTGGTGGAGGACACGGTAATGACCCTGGACGAGATCACAAAGGAATTTGGTCCCGAGGTGGCCCTCCTGGTGGATGGCGTTACCAAGCTGACCCAGCTGTCCTGGTCCATGGACAAGGTGGAGATCCAGGCGGAGAATTTGAGAAAGATGTTCCTTGCCATGGCAAAGGATATCCGGGTAATTCTTATTAAGCTGGCGGACCGTCTTCACAATATGAGAACCCTCCAGTATATGAAACCGGAGAAACAGAAGGAAAAAGCCAGAGAGACCATGGATATCTATGCTCCCATCGCCCACAGGCTGGGTATCTCCAAGATCAAGGTGGAGCTGGATGATCTGTCTTTAAAATATCTGATGCCCGACGTTTATTATGACCTGGCGGAGAAGATCGCTTTGAGCAAGGATGCCAGGAAAGCTTTTGTCAACGGGATTGTGGACGAAGTAAAAAACCATATGACCGATGCGGGGATCGATTCCTCTGTGGAAGGACGGGTAAAGCATTTCTTCAGCATCTATAAGAAGATGGTAAAGCAGGATAAGACCCTGGAGCAGATCTATGATGTATTTGCCGTGCGGATCGTGGTGGAGTCCGTGAAGGACTGCTATGGGGCCCTTGGGGTTATTCATGAGCTGTATAAGCCGATTCCAGGCAGGTTCAAGGACTATATCGCCATGCCCAAGCCCAATATGTATCAGTCCCTCCACACGACTCTCATTGGAAGCAACGGACAGCCTTTTGAGATTCAGATTCGCACCTATGAGATGCACCGCACGGCGGAGTACGGTATTGCCGCCCACTGGAAGTACAAGGAGAGGGGAAGCGGCCAGGTGGCGGCAGGGGACGAAGAGGCAAAGCTCAGCTGGCTGCGGCAGATCCTGGAGTGGCAGAAGGACATGTCGGACAACAAAGAGTTCTTAAGCCTTATAAAAAGCGACCTGGATCTGTTCTCCGACAGTGTATATTGCTTTACCCCTACAGGGGATGTAAAGGCCCTGCCCAGCGGATCCACTCCCATTGATTTTGCCTACGCCATCCACAGCGCTGTGGGCAATAAGATGGTAGGCGCCAGGGTCAACGGCAAGCTGGTGAACATTGATTACGTGATTCAGAACGGCGACCGGATCGAGGTGATTACCTCCCAGAACTCCAAAGGCCCCAGCCGGGACTGGCTCAAACTGGTAAAGAGCACTCAGGCTAAGAACAAGATCAATCAGTGGTTTAAGGCGGAGCTGAAGGAGGACAATATCCTCCGGGGCAAGGACATGATCGATAAGTACTGCAAAGCCAAGGGGATCAACTATCCGGAACTGAATAAGCCGGAATATATGGAAAAAGTCATGAAACGGTATGCCTTTAGAGACTGGGATTCGGTGCTGGCCTCCATAGGGCACGGCGGACTGAAGGAGGGCCAGGTCATCAACAAGATGATAGAGGCCCGCGACAAGAAGCTAAAGCATGAGGTGACGGACGCCAATATTTTGGATGGTATTGAGGAGATGACAAGCAAGGTTCCCACGGCCAAGAAGTCCAAAAGCGGTATTGTGGTTAAGGGGATTCACGATGTGGCAGTGAGGTTTTCACGCTGCTGCAGTCCTGTGCCGGGAGACGAGATTGTGGGCTTTGTCACCAGGGGACGAGGCGTGTCCCTTCACCGCACCGACTGTATCAATATCATTAATCTGCCGGAGTCAGAGCGGGTACGCCTCATTGATGCAGAGTGGCAGCAGCCCGAGGGAGAGGAGAACAAAGAAAAATATTCCACGGAAATACAGATCTATGCCAACAACCGGATCGGTATGTTTGTGGATATTTCTAAGGTGTTTACAGAGCGTCAGATTGACATTACCTCCATGAATGTGCGGACCAGTAAACAGGGCAAGGCCACCATTATTATGACCTTTGATATCCGCGGCAAGGAGGAGCTGACTAAAGTAACGGATAAACTGAGACAGATAGAGGGAGTGCTTGATATAGAGAGAACAGCAGGGTAGCCTGCTTTCTCTCTTTTGTATAAAATATAGGAGGAGAGGAACGTATGAATGAGTTGGTAATAAGATGCTGTGTTCTTGGGATGGTGAGTACGAACTGTTATATTGTGTATACAGAGCCTAAGGAGGAGGGGGAGGATGTGCTGAGTCCGGGAGTTATCATTGATCCCGGCGATAATGCGCCTTTTATCCTTAACAAATGCCGGGAACTGAAGGTTAGCCCCCAGGCTGTTCTGCTGACCCACGGACATTTTGACCATATTTTGGCAGCAGAAGATATCCGGAGGGCCTTCCATATCCCGATTATGGCGGGGGAGGATGAGATGACCCTTTTGGGGGAGGCGGATATGAATTTAAGCGCTTCCTTTGGAGAGGCGGTGTCTGTATCTGCGGACAGATGGCTTCGGGATGGGGAAACCCTGAAACTGATAGGGCGAAGCTGGAAGGTGATCCATACGCCGGGACACACTGCAGGAGGGGTATGCTATTATATAGAGGAGGAGAAGGTGCTTTTCAGCGGCGACACCCTGTTTCGGGAATCCGTGGGAAGAACCGATCTTCCCACTGCCAGCCCCATGGATATTATAGACTCTGTCGGGAGAAAGCTCTTGGTGCTGCCGGAGGACACAAACGTGTATCCCGGCCATGATGAGGATACCACCATTGGCCATGAGAAAAAATACAACATTATATACCACGGCAGGCGTTAGGAAAAAACATGATAGAAATTATATTAAATGACAGAGCCTATGAGCAGGATATTCGGGAGCTGCTTATGGCGTTTTATCCCGGGGAGACATTTGTATACGAACCATCACCTGAGGCAGGACTTTCTGTGGAAGGCATGGTGGACAGAGAACAACGATATTTTTCCATAAGGATTGTCAACCGCAGACAGGCGGGGCCGGTGGAGCTTCCTTCGGATATGGGAGAAGCGCTTAAGGCGGAGATGGCCGAGGCAGGGGAAGCCCTGGAGGTGAATTACAGGGACCGCACGGAGACCAAAAGCCGAATTAAGAGGAGGCTTTATGCCCTTTTGGTGAGGGAGACGGGAAAGCTTCTTCCATGGGGAACCCTTACAGGAATCCGCCCCACCAAGATCATCATGACGAAGCTGTCCCAAGGGAAAGGGGTGGATGAGATTACCGCCTTCATGAGGAGCACGTATTTTACCGGCTATGATAAGATTGATCTCGCCCTCAGAACGGCCCTTCACGAGAAACAGCTCCTTCAGACGGTGGACTGTGAGAGGGGATATAGTCTCTATATCGGCATTCCCTTTTGCCCTACTACCTGTCTGTACTGTTCCTTTACCTCGTTTCCCATAGGAAAATGGAAGAATCAGGTAGGTCTTTATCTTGAGGCTTTGTTCCGTGAGATGAGGGCAGTGGCAGAGGATATGAAAGGAAGGACTTTGGACAGCGTGTATTTCGGCGGAGGGACTCCCACATCCTTATCAGCCCAGGAACTGGACCGGCTTCTCGGCGCACTTGAGGAGACCTTCGACTTAAGCCATGTGAAGGAACTGACAGTGGAGGCAGGAAGGCCGGACAGCATCACCGGAGAGAAGCTTCAGGTGTTAAAATGCCACGGCGTCACAAGGATCTCCATCAATCCTCAGACTATGCAGCAGAGAACTCTGGACTTAATCGGACGCCGCCATACAGTGGAGATGGTGAAGGACTGCTTTTTTATGGCCAGAGACATGGGCTTTGACAATATCAATATGGATCTGATCGTGGGGCTTCCAAATGAGAATATGGAGGATGTGAGAGACACCATGAATCAGGTCAGGGCCTTAAATCCTGACAGCATCACGGTTCATTCTCTGGCTATTAAGCGGGCTGCCAGGCTGAACACTATGAAAGAGGTGTATAAGGACTTAACGATCGTGGGGACTCAGGAGATGATCGACTTAACTGCCCGGTACGCGGCGGATATGGGCATGGAGCCTTATTATCTCTACCGTCAGAAAAATATGGCGGGGAATTTTGAGAATGTGGGGTATGCCCGGCCGGGGAAGGCCTGCCTTTATAATATTTTGATTATGGAGGAGAAGCAGACCATTATGGCTGCCGGCGCCGGGACCACCACCAAAGTGGTCTTTCCTGAGGAGAACCGGATTGAGCGGGCGGAGAATGTGAAGGATGTGGCTTCTTTCATAGAACGAATCGACGAGATGATTGAGAGGAAACGGAAGCTTTTACCTGACAGGACTCAATCATGAAATAGATATTTAAGAAACTATTTTGTCGAAGTGATTGTTTTTGGACAAAAAATATAGTATAATACTATGACCAAAGAGAAATAATATGTATAGAATACTAAGTAAGGAGGGATTTTATGGAAAAGGCATTAGCTGTTGCTAAAGAATTTTATGATGAATATTTTAGCTGTTTTGGCAAAAAGATGGATGAAATGAAAATGCACAAGTTAATGTATTTTGCACAGAGAGAATCGCTTATGCTTAGTGGAGAAGTTTTGTTTCAGGAGGATTTTTTTGGTTGGAAGTATGGGCCTATATTAAAAAGTGTCAGAACCCAATATATGGAAGAACAGCCATTCCAAGATGTTGAAGGATGCGTGTGCCAAGCAACAAGGGATTTAGTTAAAGCTGTTATGGACAGGTATGCTAAATTGTCATCATGGCGTTTAAGTAGTTTATCTCATAATGAGTTTTCTTGGAAATGTTCAAGAAAAGGATTAGATGCGTCTGATCATGGAGATGTTAAACTTGAAGTAAGTGCAATGAAAGTAGATGCTGCCAGAGAATTGTCTCAAAGGAAGAGTTAAATAAAATACAATTACAGATAGGGGTGATTGTAATTAGCCTTGCCGAAGATAGAAAGTTTTATCAACAATATAAATGTGAGATTTTAACAAGCAATCAAATCAACAAATCATTAATTAATGATTTTAAGGCAGATGATATTGGAAGCTCCTTGGAAGAATTCTTGAAGGCAGATGCTTGGCGTGAGGATTCGGAAGGTGAAACAAAGGTTTATTTGATTAAAGATATAGATAATGAGGTCGCATTGTATTTTTCATTGAAATGCGGCCTTTTGTATGAGCCATATGATTATTTTCGTCTTGCATCTGACGAGTTGGATTTTGTTAATATGTTTATCGATGCATTGAAGATTAAGGATCATGAAGCCATAAAAAATTATTTTGAGTCTGGATATTATGATGCTGAGAAAACGGATAAATTATATAAGATTGCACAAGAACGTATAGAAGTAAAAACTGAGGGAATTGAGCTGGGAGATAACGAATCGACATTAAAAGTACATAATTGTTACTCGGCTATGGAATTACGTCATTTTTGTAAAAATATAAATTATCAAACTGAAAAACGGAAAGTACCTTTAGGAGTTGGTTTATTTTGGGAAGTTATTGTTCCCCAGATATGTAAAATAACAGATTTAGTGGGATGTAAATATTTATATTTATTTGCTGCTGATAATACACCAACAAAAGAAAATCACCAAAAAACAAGGAAATTGGTACAATATTATAAAAATGATTTAAAATTTGACCATATTCAAGGATTAACGATAATTAAACCAACTTATGATAGATCTTGTTGGGGAATGGTTCAAAAGATATCAGACTTGAAAAAGAATCAAGAAGTTATATGGGAAGAATTTTCAGATGTATAATATAACAATATTTGGAAGAGAAACTAAACCAACACCAGGAATTTTGTAAAAGGATTTAGAAGATAGGGGTGCTTCGGCACTCCTATTTTTTGCGGCTCTGTGCGGTCAGCCTTTGATACTCCGCTTTCAGCCTGTATGAGATTTACTTGACTTTTAAATCTTACTAGTGTAATATTTAAATAAATCTTACATTAGTAAGATTTGAAGCGATGGAGATTCATGTGAAACGGTAAAGGGCAGAGGAGGAAGGGATTATGCTGTTGGAAACAATAAACAGGTTTTGGAAGGCTGGCTTAATCGAAAAGAATAAAAAAATTCCCTTGTTTGCAATGATAACGCTGATATTATTGATATTGGCCGGGTGCAGCTATGGGACGCCGGAGGCATCAGATCTTGAGATAACCCAGCAATACAGTGAAGTAGATTCTTTCAATAAAAATGATTCTGCTGATACAGAGCACATAGCTGAGATTCTTAGTGATATTTATGATGAAGCAGCAGATACAAATAGATTGGGAAGTCTGGATATTATGGGGCGCATGGTTGCCAGGCTTGGTGAAAAGGGTTATGTAGCTGTTGATAGCGGGAATCAGATTGACATGGCACAGGCAGAGAGGGCGCTGGCATTTTGTAAAGCAGTAGATGAAAAAGATCAGGATGAATTGACAATTATAATGGTTATGGAGATGGGGTTTTGTAAATTTGATTTGAAAACAGAGGATGGTAATGTAACGATTGTCAGAGGATATTATCAATATGACCAAGATGGATCTTTGAAGACCAGGGACATAGTAAGCTACCCGGCGGACTTCTGGCAGTATACAGCGGAAGGATATCTAATCTTTGAGGGGAGCTGGTTTTCAGATGAAAGTTATATATTGACATTAAGTGACATACCGGAACATACGATGCTTCGGATTTTGCCCTTGGATGAAAAGTGCAGGGAATATAACAGAAAGTATATTCTGCCAGTTGGTTATGGGCAGAACAACCTGTTTCTCTGTAATTGGAGCGAGGACGATTTTGGGGATTTGGATTTTTACGATTTATTTGACAGGCTCTATCCAATGATGCACAGCCAGCCAGTGCCTTATATAGAGGATGAAAATTTAGGGGCCGGAGGGATTTACCAAGTACCAGAAGAGTTGTTTGAAAATGTGATTGGGGCATATTTCAACACGGATAGCAAAACTCTTCGTTCAAAGACAACCTATATTTCAGAGCTTGCCTCCTATGAGTACAGGCCACGAGGTTTTTATGAGGTGGAATATCCGGATATTGCGTATCCTGAGGTAGTGGATTATTCGGAGAACCAGGATGGAACCGTTACGCTTCATATCAATGCAGTAAATCCCAATGGAAATGTGTCTAAGGAGTTTTCCCACACAACCGTAATCCGTCCATTAAGTGAGGACAGTTTTCAGTATGTATCGAACGAGATCATCTTCCCAGAAGGAGATTATAATATTTGGTGGCATTCAAATCGGCTGACAAAGGAAGAATGGGAAGAGGCCAGTGCCGGCAGCAAAGAAGAAAAGGGCTATAATCTTCCGATAGATGCCCGCCAAAGGGCAGAAGCAGAGGATGATTGCAATGAAATGATGGGGCTTATATCGGAGTTATACAAAAATGCAGATAAAGGGTGTGCGTCCAATGTAGTTATTGCAGAGGAAGTCATGGAGCAGATGGCGGAAAAACTGAAAGATACCGGATACCCGGTTACAACAACACAAATCTATTCTAATATGGAAAACTACAAGGAGGCGGAGGAATTTTTAAATGCTTCCTTAGCAGGAAGAATCGGTTCTGTAATTATTTATAAAGTACATTCGGATGGCGGCATCGGGAGATATCAATACTCTTATGATGGAAAGGATATGTATGTTTTATCCGCAAAGGCCGCATGGGGCGATGATGATAAGCCTGTGATAGCATATATTTCCAATACCCGGATCAAGGAATGGAGATTTACGGAAAAAGGATATTTCTGCTATGAATTATGCGTACCGGAATACCCGGAGGTTACTGAAATAGTGGATGGGAGCTGTATGGTCAGGGTAAAGCCGCAAACAAAAGAAAACAGGGAAATGTCGGAAAAATGTGTGCTTGGATTAGGCTATCAGGGAAACAATCTTTTATATTCTGATTGGGATGCAGACCACATGGAGCATTTGGATTATAATGGGATGTATGAGTATTTATATGCAATGAAATATGAGGAGCAGTTTCCTTCAGAGGATTATCGGGACGGGATACCAAAAGATGAGTTTGAGTGTCTGATTATGGAATATCTTCCGGTAACAGCAGAAGAAATACAGGATTATGCGGCATTTGACAGAGAAAAACAGACTTATGTATGGGGAAGGCATGGCTGCTTTAATTATACTCCTACCTATTTTGGAACTTCATTTCCAGAGGTTACGGATATCAGGGAAAATGAAGATGGGACAGTTACTTTCACTGTGGATGCAGTGTGCAGCATGATTTTATGTGATGATGCGGTGATAACCCATGAGCTTACAGTGCGGTTCTCAGAAGACGGCAGTTTTCAGTATTTAGGCAACAAAATTCTGGATGACGAAAGTTCCAATATACCCGTTTTATGGTTTCCATATACCCATATGGGATAGGATGGAGAGGGAGATTTCAGATGCTTTACTGCCTGTGGCATTTTCTGAGGCCTGGATGTTGGCGGCAAAAAAGTATGTGTTGTCAGCAGTTTCCATATAGCCCACAAACCAGCCGTTTACATCTTGACCGTCCACACGTCCCGTTCCGGTTTTCCCGTAAAGGCTTTTGCCTTCCGACGAAAAAAGGCAGATGGAATTTTTTACGGCATCTATATTTTCCGGGGCAAAGTTAAATCGGTTGCCGTGCAGGGCTGTTAAAAGTTCTACCTGTTCTACCGGGGAGATTTTTAGCGCCCCCTGCATCCAGTATGGGGAAAACGCTGTATTTACAATCTCATTCCCATATCCCATTGTTTGGAGATAGCCTTGAACAGCAGACTCGCCGATCTGATTGTCTATTTCCTCAAAATACCAGTTGACAGAGGATTGCATGGCAGAAAGTAAATCCTGATTTCTGTTCCATGGTTCAAATGGGTGGAGGGTGCCATCCCATGCCATGAAGGAATCATCTGGTGCAATCACGCCTTCTTCCAGTCCAAACAGCGCATCATAGATTTTATAAGTAGAATTTGGGGCTGTCCTTAAAGTGGCCTGCTCCAGATCATAGATCTTCCAGGTATCGCCGTTTAGATCATATAGTACAAAGCTTCCCTCATATCCACGGAACCAGGCAGACAGGTCAAGCGTAGAAAACTTGTCAGAGGGCATATTCCATGGATACCTGCTCTGGTCATCTCCATAGGTGGAAAGTACTGGGGCAAGCCCTAAAAGAATAACGCTAATGGTAACAAAAGCAGTAAATCCCTTTACTTGTCTGAAAGCAGAAGGTTTTTTATAAGTGGAAATATTGGCAATTCTTCGTTGCAGCTGCTTCATGCCTCCGCTGATCCCGGCTGCAAAGGGGAACGGCGCAAGTGAAACCTTCTCGGCAAAATTAATGAGCGTATTTCCGTAATCTTCATAATCACATTCGTCCAGGAGGTTCAGGACAGATGTATCACAGGCAACCTCCCGGTCATCCCGCATTTCTTTCAATGCATACCAGACACATGGGTTACACCAGTAGAGTACGCCGAAAAGGTTCATAAAGAAACCAGCCAGTGTATCTTTGTGCCTGTAATGCTGTAATTCGTGTAATAGCATATACCGCATATCCGCAGCATTAAAACATTCTCCAGGTCTCCCTTTGTACCCCTTTGCATAGGCATGAAAATCCGATATAAGATGGATTGGAAGATAAATACGGGGGTTGAATACTCCCACCATAATAGGTGATTTCAGGAAGGCCGTGCTGTATACGGGAATAGTTCTTGTGATGTTCAGCTCCCTTAAACAGTTATGGTATAAAATACGGACAGCCTTGTTCTGCAGGGGAAGGGCAGACTTTTCCATGGCCTTTAATCGGGATACTGATGTTATCTCTAATAAAACCATAGCCAGGATGCCAACCAGCCATATACCGCAAAAAATTAGTCCAAGAATGGAGGGGGTTTCTCTGCTGACAGACAGTGCAAAGTCATTTATCGGATTTGCAGTGCCGGAGGTATTTGGATTTAGGAAAACCTCTGTAATCGTCCCCCTGCTTGATGATACCCTGGTTTTCCATGGGCCAAGCAATGGGAGAATCTGCGCAAAGGAGGCGGGGCGAAAGGGAAGGAAGGGGACTGCAAGAATCCAAAGGAGCGGGAACCATAGATGGAACTGCATCCGGCTGGTTAAATAATTTTTCAATGCCCGTTTTGCCATAACAAGAAAGCCTATGATAATACAGATAAAAATATTGCATAGGAAAAAGCGTATTCCAAAATCAGCCATGTTCATTCCCCCTGTCTTTTGAACCCTTTGCGAGAAGGGAACGGAGGGTGTCAATTTCTGATTCGGAGAGTCTGTCATCTTCGATATATGCAGAAAACATTGCTGTAATATCTCCGCCATAATACCGCTTCAGAAAAGAGCGGCTTTCCTGCCCGATGTATTCTTTTTCTTGGATCAAGGGGGTGTAAACGAATACCCGGCTCTGCTTTTCATAGGAAAGCGCTCCTTTGGTTACAAGCCGCTTGATCAAGGTCTGTATTGTCTTAGGGCTCCATTTTGTAGTTTGTGTCAGCTTTTCGGTGATTTCATTGGTGCTGATGGGCGCGTGCTTCCATATGACTTTCATCACTTCAAATTCTGCTTCCGAAATTTGCGGCAATTTATTCATCTGTAATTCCCTCTCTTAAATCCTACGACTGTAATATATATTGTAATGTGAAAATGAGGAAATGTCAATTTTTCAGTAAAGAAATATTATCCAAGAAATATTTACCTGGGGAGAACCGGCAGATGTAATCTTTCTCCCCCAAACCCATTGCCATTTTCCAGAGACAATAGTATAATCATTTACACAAAACATGCCCAGACACACATTATTATAAAAAACAGGAGAACAGACATGGCATTAAAGAAAAAGCCGGTAACCGGCATGAAAGATATTCTGCCCCAGGAGATGCAGATCCGCAGCTATGTGATGAGCCAGATCCAGGAGACCTACCGGGCATTCGGCTTCTCTCAGATCGAGACTCCCTGTGTGGAGCACATCGAGAATCTCACCAGCAAGCAGGGCGGGGACAACGAGAAGCTCATATTCAAGATCTTAAAGAGAGGCGAAAAGCTGAACTTAGAGACAGCCCAGTCGGAAACAGACTTAGTAGACGGAGGCCTTCGCTACGATCTGACGCTGCCCCTTGCAAGATACTACGCTAACAATGCAGCCCAGCTTCCAGCGCCCTTTAAGGCCCTGCAGATGGGAAGTGTCTGGAGGGCGGACCGTCCCCAGAAAGGGCGTTTCCGCCAGTTTGTCCAGTGCGACATTGACATATTAGGAGACGCCACTTCCCTTGCAGAGATCGAGCTGATCTTGGCCACCACCACTGCCCTGGGAAAGATCTGTCCCAACAATTCCTTTACGGTCCGCGTCAATGACAGGGGAATCTTAAGAGGTATGGCCGCTTACTGCGGATTTCCGGAAGAGTCCTATGACCAGGTGTTCATTATCCTTGACAAGATGGACAAGATAGGCCTGGAGGGCGTGAAGGCAGAGCTTCTGGAAGCAGGATACGGGGAGGATCAGGTGGACAAGTATCTAGGCCTGTTTGCCGAAGCCGCCAAGGATTCCGACGGTGTGAGAACCCTTGGAGAGCGATTGAAAGACGCTATGCCCCAGTCCGTGGCAGAAGGTCTGGCCCACATTATGGACACGGTGAAGGATGTGGCTGTGGCGGAATTTAACATTGAATTTGACCCCACTCTGGTCAGAGGAATGTCCTACTATACAGGGACGATTTTCGAGGTGGCCATGGAAGGCTTTGGGGGCTCCGTGGCAGGCGGAGGACGGTATGACAAGATGATCGGCAAGTTTACGGGCATGGAGACTCCGGCCTGCGGCTTTTCTATCGGATTTGAGAGGATCGTCACCATCCTTCTGGATCAGAATTTCCAGGTTCCCACAAAAGGAACCAAGATGGCATATCTCTTTGAAAAGGGGCTGGACAGCAGGCGCCTGGGAGAGGTGATTAACGAAGCCATGAGAGAGAGGGCTAAGGGGACTCAGGTTCTGGTAGCTCAGATGAATAAGAACAAGAAGTTCCAGAAGGAGCAGCTTACCAAGGACGGATACACGGAGATCCGAGAATTTTATAAAGAAGCCTTGAAGTGATGGCAGCAGCATGAAAGGGAATGGAGGAAACTATGGCAGAATCAATGATGGGACTGAAAAGATCCCACAGGTGTGCGGAGCTTGGAACAGCCAATGCAGGTGAGAAGGTCACCGTTATGGGCTGGGTGCAGAAAAGCAGAAACAAAGGCGGTATTATTTTTGTGGATCTCAGGGACCGGACCGGTATCCTGCAGATTATTTTTGAGGAAAGCGACTGCGGCAGGGAGAGCTTTGCCAAGGCAGAGAAATTAAGAAGCGAGTTCGTGATTGCCGTTACGGGCAGGGTGGAAACAAGATCCGGCGGCGTCAATGAGAATCTGGCCACAGGCGCCATTGAGGTGAGGGCTGAAAGCCTTCGGATTCTCTCCGAATCCGAGACTCCGCCGTTCCCCATTGAGGAGAATTCCAGAACTAAGGAAGAACTGCGTCTAAAATACCGTTTCCTGGATTTGAGACGGCCTGACATTCAGAAAAACATGATGTTCAGAAGCCGCATTGCAGTTCTTACCAGACAATTTTTGGCGGAAGAGGGATTCCTGGAGATCGAGACCCCCACTCTCATTAAGAGTACGCCGGAGGGGGCAAGAGACTATCTGGTTCCCAGCCGTGTTCATCCAGGGTCTTTCTATGCCCTTCCCCAGTCACCCCAGCTGTTTAAGCAGCTCCTTATGTGCTCCGGCTATGACCGGTATTTCCAGCTGGCTAGATGCTATCGTGACGAGGATCTGCGGGCTGACAGACAGCCGGAGTTTACCCAGATTGACATGGAGCTCTCCTTTGTGGACGTAGATGATGTGATTGATGTCAATGAGCGGCTCATGCATAAGCTGTTTAAGGAATTGCTGAACATAGACCTTCCCCTTCCCTTCCCAAGAATGACCTGGCAGGAGGCCATGGATCGTTTTGGTTCTGACAAGCCTGATCTGCGCTTTGGGATGGAGTTAAAGAATGTATCAGACGTTGTAGGAAACTGCGAATTTGCAGTGTTTAAAAATGCCCTGGGCCAGGGCGGCAGCGTCCGGGGAATCAACGCCAAGGGGCAGGGTACAATGCCCAGGAAAAAGATCGATGCCCTGGTGGAGTTTGCCAAGGATTTCGGCGCCAAGGGTCTTGCATACCTGGCCGTTCAGGAGGATGGCACCTACAAGTCTTCCTTTGCCAAATTCATGACAGAGGAAGAACTTCACAGTCTGGTAAAGGCTATGGATGGACAGCCGGGAGACCTTCTTCTCTTTGCCGCAGACAAGGACAAAGTAGTGTGGGATGTTCTGGGCAATCTCCGTTTGGAGCTGGCAAGACAGCAGGAACTTCTGAAAAAAGACGAGTTTAAATTCCTGTGGGTAACGGAGTTCCCCCTTCTTGAGTACTCCGAGGAACAGGAACGCTTCGTGGCCATGCATCATCCCTTTACCATGCCTATGGAGGAAGACTGGTCAAAGATTGACTCGGATCCGGGAGCAGTGCGGGCCAAAGCTTACGATATCGTTCTCAACGGCACGGAGTTAGGCGGCGGTTCTGTGAGAATCCATCAGTCGGATATTCAGTCCAAGATGTTTGAGGTTTTAGGCTTCACAAAGGAGCAGGCCCAGGAGCAGTTCGGTTTCCTTCTGGATGCTTTCAAATTCGGTGTTCCGCCTCACGCAGGTCTGGCCTACGGCTTTGACCGTGTGGCCATGCTCATGGTAGGAGCCGATAACATCCGCGACGTCATCGCATTCCCCAAGGTGAAGGATGCATCCTGTCTCATGACAGAAGCACCGGCGCCGGTGGATCAAAAACAGCTGGAAGAGCTTGGAATTGAGGTTTCCGAGAAAGGAGAATAAACTATGAAAATTGCATTAATCAATGAGAACAGCCAGGCGGCAAAGAACGGCATGATCTGTGAAAATCTGAAGAAGATCGTGGAACCCATGGGCCATACGGTGTATAATTACGGCATGTACACGGCTGAGGATGAGACCCAGCTTACCTATGTAATGTGCGGTCTTCTCTCCGCTATTCTGCTGAACTCCAAGGCAGCAGATTACGTGGTTACCGGATGCGGCACCGGCGAAGGAGCCATGCTGGCATGCAACGCATTTCCGGGAGTACTGTGCGGACATATTGTGGATGCAGAAGATGGATACATGTTTGCGCAGATTAATGATGGCAATGCCGTGGCTCTTCCCTTTGCCAAAGGATTCGGATGGGGAGCCGAGCTGAGACTGCAGTACATTTTTGAGAAATTGTTCGGCTGCGAGAGCGGCGGCGGATATCCCAAGGAGAGAGTGGTTCCGGAGCAGAGAAATAAAAAGATTCTGGATGGCGTGAAGGAGATCACCCACAGGGATATGATGACTATTTTAAAAGAGATAGACCAGGACTTCTTAAAGACTGCCATAAGCGGGGAGAAGTTTAAAGAGTATTTCTTTGCCAACTGCCAGGTACCGGAGATTGCAGAGTATCTGAAGGGCGTGCTGGAATAAAAACGGGAAATCGAGCCCAATTAATAGAAAAATACAGTTCCCCCTCTGCCGCAGAAATGCGATGGAGGGGGATTTTCATATGGGCGTCCGTTTTAAATTGCCTGGGGCGCTGGGACTGCTTCTAACTGTGAAATCTCTGTGAAAATATAGAAATGTGAATAAGAATCTGCTAGAATAGCCTTACTATATTGTATTTCATTTCATTGATCAAAATGAAAAGGGGGTTTTACCATGGATGCATTAAAGGTGCTGGTGGTGGATGACGAGGCCAGAATGAGAAAACTGGTAAAAGATTTCCTGACAATAAAAGGGTTTCAGGTTATAGAAGCGGCAGATGGGGAGGAGGCCGTAGATCTGTTTTTTGCCCAGAAGGATATTGCCCTGATGATTCTGGACGTAATGATGCCCAAGATGGACGGCTGGACTGTGTGCAGGACCATCCGACAGTATTCCCAGGTCCCCATTATCATGCTGACGGCCCGTGGAGAGGAGCGGGATGAGCTTCAGGGCTTTGATATAGGAGCCGACGAGTATATTTCCAAGCCCTTCAGTCCTAAGATTCTGGTGGCCAGAGTGGAGGCCATTCTCAGACGGAGCCACGGATCCGCCGGTGATTCGATCAACGTAGGCGGAATAGAGATCAACAAAGCCGCCCACCAGGTGACCATCGATGGAAGTCCGGTGGATTTAAGCTTCAAGGAGTTTGAACTGCTGTCTTATTTTGTGGAGAATCAGGGAATCGCCCTGTCACGAGAAAAGATTCTCAACAATGTGTGGAACTATGATTATTTCGGCGATGCCAGAACCATTGACACCCATGTGAAAAAGCTGCGCAGCAAGCTGGGGGATAAGGGAGACTGTATCAAGACTATCTGGGGGATGGGGTACAAGTTTGAGGTGACAGGGTAATTGAGGTGAAGGTTATGAAACAATCCATATTAGTTCGTTTTACCGTGATCTTTATTGGTCTTATGGCTGCTATTCTTTTAGGGATCTGGGGGGCCAACAACTGGATGCTGGAGGGGTACTATGTGAACCAGAAGATTGATGCCCTGGAGCTGGCTTACTCCAAGCTGAATGAGCTGGTTATGGAGAAGCGGGAGGTCGGGGAAAGCCTTGGCGAGGAGTTTACCAACGGCATCAACGGTCAGGAACAGACGGAGATCATCGAACTGCTGAGAAGTCTTAACGACCAGTACAATATTACCATACTGATTGTGGACAGTTTTACCAGTCAGCCCATTGCCGCCTCCACAAGGGATATTAAATTTATGCTGGACCGGGCATTTCAGTACATGCTTGGCCACAATAATCCAAGAACCGAGATTATTATGGAGGGGGACAGCTACACCATTCAGAAATCATTTGACATACGCTCCAAGTCCTTTTACCTGGAGAGCTGGGGATATTATTCGGATAACAGGACCATCTTTATTATGTCTATCCCTTTAGCCAGTATCAGGGAGAGCGTACAGCTGTCCAATCGTTTCCTGATCTACGTGGGGATTGCAGCCATGGCTTTGGGCAGCGTTATTATGTATTTTACCATGAAGAGAGTCACTTCCCCGATTCTCCGCTTATCGGAGATCTCGGAGCGCATGTCTCATCTGGATTTTGAGGCCAAATACCAGGGGAATTCCCAGGATGAGATCGGCATTCTGGGCAACAGCATGAACGCACTTTCCGACAAGCTGAAGGAGACCATCGGAGAACTGAAATCCGCCAACAATGAACTTTTGAGAGATATAGAGGAAAAGAACCAGATTGACGAGATGCGGCAGGAATTTATTGCTAATGTATCCCACGAACTGAAAACTCCCATCGCCCTTATCCAAGGGTACGCAGAAGGGCTGACGGAGGGCATGGCTGAGGAGAAAGAAAGCCGGGACTATTACTGTGAGGTGATTATGGACGAGGCCAATAAGATGAACAAGATGGTACGTCAGCTTCTGACTCTGAACGCCTTGGAATCCGGCAACGACCAGGCATCCATGGAGCGGTTCGATCTTGTGGATCTGATCAAGGGAGTTCTGGTTTCCACCAAAATCCTCATAGAGCAGAAGGAGGCGGTGATCCTCTTTTCCGGTGATCACCCTGTCTATGTGTGGGCTGACGAGTTTAAGATCGAGGAGGTAATAACTAACTATGTGAGCAATGCTTTAAATCACCTGTCAGGGGAGAAGCGGATTGAGATCACTATTGAGGAGATGGAGGAGACGGTCAAGGTGAATGTGAAGAACACCGGTGATCCCATTCCGGTCCAGGATCTGCCCAATATCTGGACAAAGTTTTACAAGGTGGATAAAGCCCGGACCAGAGCCTACGGAGGCAGCGGTATCGGCCTGTCCATTGTAAAGGCGGTTATGGATTCCCACCATAAAGAGTGCGGAGTGGAAAATGAGAAGGATGGGGTGAAGTTTTGGTTTACCCTGGATTCTAAAGCATAGAGAAGAGGACTGGCGCAGAGCGTGCGGCAGTCCTTTTTTTGAGCCTTACAGGCAGGAAGGCACTGCGGTGGAGAATTCAGGATACTTTTTCAATTTCATAGGAACGTGCTCCTTCAGTCTGGAATTTTTCTCATAGGACAATGAGAACTAGGAATTTTACAAAGATAATAGAAAAAAATAAAAAAATTTGAAAAAGTAGTTGACAAGAGGAAATAGATGTGGTAATCTATCAAAGCTGTCGCTGAGACAAGGCAGCAGACGAACCTTGAAAATCAAAGATTGAACAGTATGTAAGACCCTGAAAATTCAAGAAAAAGAGGCCGGATTTGAGAGGCCTAGGATTTGAGAAAATTCAGAACGATTACGAGAGTA
>JAAWHU010000016.1 GCA_022796015.1 Hungatella sp.
GGGTGGAAGCTTCGCCGGCCTGACGGTAGCGTAGATAATCCCAAAAGTTTCTTTTTCATACCATGATCCTCCTTCTTTTTGTATAAATTCACCATAACTTCCCGCAAGATAAATTTCAAGTATCAAAAAAGAGACAGTGATTATCAATTTGTGAACCGATACTATTGTGCTTAATATACAAAAGAATTCTTTATTTTAGAGGATGGATTTATGTATATTTTAAACAGGGCTAACGGGCCAGGTAGCGTTCCAGGGCCGCCTGCTTTAAGGCGATGCAGTCTTCAATACCCATACTGCGCAGAGTATCCCGGTAGGAATCATAGTCGTCAAGAGACATCTGCCCCATAATGAATTTCACATTGCATTCCTGGACATAGGTCTCAATATCCGTGTATTTGGAAGCATACTCGTTGCCCTCGTCTGTGGTCAGGGTCAGTCTTCCCGGGAGGAAATTAGTAGGCTTATACTGGCTCCAGATCTTGTAGGATTCCTGTTTGTTGGCGTCAGCCTGCTCAACCTGTGCAGCTTCCACAAATACGGGAGGAGTCTTAACCCAGTATTTTGCAAGGACAGTAGCAGAGGAGAGACCGTTGGGGTTCTTGAAGCGGAAGTCGTAGTTGCCGATACGATGGCCATCTTCTGCCTTATACCATACAGTACCCTCCTGCTCCTCCAGGCCATAGTTGGCATTGAGAAACACATCTTCTGCGAAAAGGCCATCAACCCACCGGATTGCCTCTTCGATATGAGGACTGTCGGCATTTATGTTGGCGCAGTAGCCGTGCATATGGTCGCTTCCGTTGTAATAATACCGGTATGCCGGGTCGGGGCTGTCAGCGCTTAATTTGGGCTGAGGAGCAGCGATCAGGTAATAATCGGGATTGGTGGCGCCCCGGGTAATATAGGTGTCGGACATACGGGTAGCCCAGTCAACCAAAGCGCCGATCTTGTCATTGAGCATCATGTCCTTGTCAGAGGAGATACCGGTACTGGAGCGGGTGGCAAAGTCTTTGTCCAGGAGTCCTTCTTCCCACCACTTGTGCATCATTTCCAGATAGTCTTTGTACTGATCGTCAAGGGGGCCGTACTGAACTACGCCATCTCTCTGATAGAAATAGGGAGCCGTATCAAAACCGGCTATGAATTCGCCGTTGTCAATGCCGTACTTTGAGGTATAGAAAGGCGCCTCAATGCCAAGTTCGTCCTTAAACGCTCTCAGCACGGTCTCCCACTCGTCATAGGTGGTGGGAACCTCCATGCCTACCTTGTCCAGGAAGTCCTTGCGGATGGCAAGTCCCTGCTCGGCCATAGTGTCTTCATATATTGTGTCCCAAATACCCCAGATACCGTACATTTTGCCTGTGTCCGTGAAGGCGGCGCGTCCGAAATCCTCATGGTTGGTAAGCCAGCTTACATAATTGGGAGCCAGATCCAGGTGTTCGGCCATATTGACAAAGTAGCCGTCCTCGATGGCAGCGTCCTCGCCGCCTCGGTATGTATACTTGGAGGGGCAGCTGTAGACAATATCCGGAATATCTCCTGATGCGAACAAAAGATTGAAATTATCTTTCTCTGTACCTGTGGCAGGAAGAACAAAGTCAATATGAATGTTGGTTTTCTCCTCATACCACTGCCAGAACTCACTGTCATTGTAATCAGCCAGTTCGCCTAAGGAGCTGGCCAGAGGATACCACATGGTCAGCGTAATCTTTTCCTCTGATATCGGAAATGTCTGCTGGTTCACCTCTCCATCCACCACATCGGATTTGGGAAGGCTGGCATAACCTGTGACGCTGCCTTCAGCCGGAGCCGAATCCGCATTCCCGGAAGCCGGAGCCTGGCTCCCGTCGGCTGCCTTGGACTCAGATGCCGAGGTGCCGGTGGGACCGGGGGTGTCAGTGTTGCCGGAACTGCAGGCCGTTAATTGCGCCGCTGCCATTGATGCGGTGAGTACTGCTGCTAAAATTCTTTTCTTCATGTTGTCCTCCTTTTTTGATGCTTATGTCACTTGTTTTGTGTAAATCCACCATAACTTGACCTGTAAAATTTTTCAAGTATCAATAAAGAAACAGGAATTATCAATTTATGAACTGGCAATATTGTGCTAATTGTATAAATAAACATGGAATTTTAAGGACTGTTTTCATGAAAAACATAAAAAAGCAGAAGCAAAGGCCAAGGCCTTGCTTCTGCATAGGAATACCCCACGTCAAGAGGTGTAAAATTCAGCGCCACTCTTTGGGAAGGTAAGGCAGGGTGTTGGTTATCATGTCATCCGCCAGCTGACGGATATCGCTGTCCTTTGCCCGTCCTTCTACTAAAGGATCATGGCTGAATGCTTCATAGATCAGGCTGCGGTCAAAGGTTAAGGCGGCCTTCAGGACTCTCTCATGATTATCCGTATGGGGAGTCATAAGGGAGAGGACTTTTTCAGGAAGAGCGCCGGCAGCCACAGGCTTAATGGAGTCACGGCCAAAGACAGCATTGGTCTCAACTACGGCGGCGGCAGGAAGATTGGGAATCTGGAGGGAAGTATTGGGGATATTTACATTGCTGACGATCCGTCCAAGGCCGCAGAGGGCTTTCATGAGAAGGATTCCTTCCTCTCCCGTAGGCGCCAGCTTGATCTCCTCTTCCTGCTTTGCCAGGCGTTCACTGCGGGCCAGGCGGCGCTTTAGATCCTCTTTTCTCCATGCCACTGTGGTAAGGCCGAATTTCCAGCTCTTCACGGTGTCAGGATCACTCAGATATTCACGGCCCGGCATGAACTCTGCCAGATGACGGTCCCCGGCGGCGGCTATAAGGCCGAACCGGTTGAATAAGTCGAATTTTACCCGGTGAGCGCAGTTGAAGGTGCTGTTCATCCAGTTGCGGTCCGGATCATGGTAGCCATCTTCAAAGTGTTCTTCAATGAATTTGCGGTATACCGGAAACAGATCAATGCCTTTGTAGGAAGCCTGGTCAAACCAGGTAAAATGATTGATTCCCAGCACATTGACTTCAATGTCCCGGCGATGGAGCTGCTCCAGACCAAAGGTCTGTTCACAGATGCCCTTTAATACTTTCTGGGTTCCGAAGACCTCATGGCAGCAGCCAAAAGCCTTAATCTGGGGAAAGACATGATAAAGAGTCTTAACGCACAAGGTCATAGGGTTGGTGTAGTTGATGACCCAGGCATGAGGGCAGAAGTTTTTGATGGCTTCGGCAATCTCCACAAACATAGGGATGGTTCTTAAGGCCCGGATGATGCCTCCCGGCCCGGCTGTGTCTCCCACAGACTGGTAGATGCCCAGGCGTTCCGGCACATGGACGTCGGATTCCATCTCGTCAAAGGTACCGGGCAGAATGGAGATAACTACAAAATCAGCGCCGGTGAGGGCATCCTCAAGGGAGGAACAGGTGGTGTAGTTCCAATCTCCGAGAGTGTCAGGCCGGGCTGTCAAGTGATTGCCGATGATCTCGTTGCGCCTGGCGGCATCTTCATTAATGTCATAAAGGCGGATGGTACCTCCTAAAGAAGCTTCCATTGACAGATCTGTCATGAAGGTCCATGCCCAGCCTCTGGAGCCTCCTCCGATGTAGGCGATGGTTAAGTCAGTGACCTTGTCGGCAGTTGGATGATAAATCATAATGATACCTCCTGATAAAGGGTGGATTTTGTGAAAAGGACTTTCCTTCTATTACATATCATACTATAATATAGTATAAGAATCTTATAAAATCGTAGCTAATATAGAATAAATCATACTATTGGCTACACTTTGGCGGCCATGGTGCAGCATCCGGCCCCAATTAATCAGGGAGGAAGAATATGGAGCAGATCAGATTCCGGGGAGCGGCAGAGGGAATCGAGATGGACAGAGTTATGCGGGACCGGGAATATTCCATGGCAGCCCGGCATTTTCACAATACCTATGAACTTTATTACCTCCTGGAAGGGGAGAGATATTACTTTATCGACCAGGAGACCTACCTGGTGAAGGAAGGGGATGCGGTGTTCATTCGGCCGGAACAGATTCATAAGACCAGCGATACAGGAAAGGGACGCCATGAGCGCATTCTGTTACAGATTCAGGAGGAGCCCCTGAGGCCCTTTCTTAAGGTGTGCAGGACAGGAGGTCTGGAAGAGCTTTTTGAGCCGGGAGCGGCGGTCATCGGGATACCGGAAGACAAGAAGGATGAGGTGAAAGGCCTGTTTTTCAGCCTTGAGAGAGAATTGGGAAGCCGGCAGGAACATGGTATGGTCATGGCAAGGCTTCTGCTTTTGCAGATTCTTCTGACACTTTCCAGATGCCGGCAGAAGAAGACATGGTATCAGGAGCCTCCCATCGCCCAGACATGGAAACATCAGAAGGTCCGCGAGGTGGCCCGGTATCTGACCAGACACCCGGAGACCCCGGAGAGCCTTGGGGAGTTGGCCGCCCGGTTCTATGTGAGCCGGTCATATCTAAGCCGGATCTTTAAAGAGGTTACAAGCTTTACGGTCAATGAATATAAAAATATCAGCCGGATTAAAAAATCCCAGAATCTGCTGGCTCACAGCGCCTGCTCCATCACGGAGATTGCAGAGATTCTGGGATATGAGACTGTTACCTACTATGAAAGGGTGTTTAAAAAATATACGGCTACCACACCCTTAAAATACCGAAATAAGGCAAAAACGGAGCTTGGAACCGGAAGCCGGGTCAGTGCCGGACCTATTTCAGAGCCTCTTCATCGGCCTTTTCCACTTTAATCTCCCAGTGGATCAGGAAAGTAAGGGCGGCTCGAAGGACAATAATGGCAGCTACCGTGGCGATCTCGGAAAGCTCCCGGACAATAACGGTACGCAGAATCTCGCTGCCCAGCTTGAACTCCAGCCCTAAAGCCATGCCTGTAGCCAGGTTCAGGCGGATCTGAGGATTCTTTTTTATGTAGTCCCGAATTCCCTTAAGACCTGCCAGAATAATGACAAATACGCCTACAAACTCAAAGCAGACGATGGCCATGTCCACAACATGGCGCAGTAATAATTCTAAAGCTTCCATAATAAAGCTCCCTTCCGGCGGCCTGCCGCCTTCCTATGGGGGGTCAGTTTGATTTTACTTCCTTCCACAGGTCATTGTAGATGGTATCCACCTCATCTCCAAGATACTGGAATACTTCGCAGTTGTCAAGAGAATCTATATCCGGGAATACGGCCTTATTGTTCTTTAGGTCTTCATCCAGAAGATCGAATGCGCCTTTGTTGGGAGTGGCATAGGTGATATATTCAAAATTCATCTTTGCAATATCGGGGCGGCAGAGGAAATTGATCCATGCCTCTGCATTTTCTTTGTTCTTGGCATTAGACGGAATCACCCAGGAGTCCAGCCATACATTAGTTCCTTCCTCGGGGATTACATATTCCAAACTGTATTCCAGACCCTGATTTGCTACTTCTTCCTGGATATAAAGCATTTCCCCGGAGTAGATAACCCCCAGGGCAGCCTCGCCGCCGATCATCTTATCCCTTACCTGATCGATGACATAAGCCTGAACAAGAGGTTTCTGCTTAACCAGCAGATCTCTGGCCTGCTCCAGTTCCCCGGGATCAGAAGTATTCATAGAATATCCAAGAGACTTTAAGGCCACCATAAAAGCGTCCCGCACGCTGTCCTGCATCAGGATTTCGCCGCTGAATGTTTCATCCCAAAGGTCAGACCACTTTGTAGGCACATCCTCCGGGGCCACCATGGAGGTGTTGTAAAGAATCCCTACAGTCCCCCAGCAGTAAGGCACGGAATACTTGTTTTCCGGATCAAAACTTTTAGATCTTTCCAGATACTCCGGGTCGATGTGTTCCAGATTAGGAATATTGTCAAAATTAAGTTCTGCCAGCATATGGTTCTCGATCATCTTCTGAATCATGTAATCCGAAGGGCACACCACATCATAAGTCCGGCCCCCTGCCTCAATAACCGGGTACATCTCCTCGTTGGTCTCAAACATATCATACACCACCTTGATGCCGGTTTCCTCCTCAAACATGGAGACTACCTCTTCATCAATATACTCCCCCCAGTTATATACATACACCTCTCCGGCGCCTTGACTTCCTTCACTCCCGGAAGGGCCTTTGCACCCCCCAAGAACTAACCCAATTCCCATGATACCCCCTAAAACCAGGGCAAAGCTTTTTCTTCTCATAAGTTTTCCTCCTTAATTAAGTCATATCATTATTCATGTTCCAACAGATGATACTGAAAGAAAATCCCCCTTACCTGCTCTCCCTCTTCCTTCCCGGCGCAAAGTTGGTCACAATCAAAAGCCCCAGAACCGTCACAAAGATCACCGTAGACAGGGCATACATGGAAGGCTTAATCCCTCTGCGCACCTCACTGTAGATCAACGTGGACAAGGTATTGATACCTGCACCCTTGGTGAAATGGGTGATAATAAAGTCGTCAAGGGACATGGTGAATGCCAGGAGAAATCCTGACAGGACACCCGGGAGAATGTCAGGAAACACCACCTTGAAAAATGCAAAGATGGGAGATGCCCCCAGATCCATAGCCGCCTCATAGACACTTTTGTTGGTCTGCTTCAGCTTCGGCATAACGCTCAATATCACATAGGGGATATTAAAAGTAATGTGTGCAATTAAAATCGTCTTAAACCCCAGAGAGATGCCGAAGGCGATAAATCCAAGCATCAGGGAGATGCCGGTGACAATATCCGCATTGAGCATGGGAATATTGGTAATTCCCATAATCACGGTTCTGGGAAAGGGTTTCATGCTGCTTATGGCAATGGCCGCCGCCGTGCCGATGATGGTGGCAATGAGGGCGGAGGCAAAGGCAATCACCAGAGTATTCTGCAGAGCGTTCATGATGGTGGCGCTTTTGAACATCTCTATATACCAGCGCAGGGTAAATCCGCCCCACTGGGTGCGGGACTTGGAGTTGCTGAAGGAAAGCACGATCAGAGTGGCGATGGGCGCGTAGAGAAACACCATAATAAACACCAGATAAAAATTTTCCACAATCTGCTTGAAACGGTCTTTTGTCTTTTTCATCAAAATGCGGTACCCTCCCCCTCTTTATCGTATTTGGCAATGAGAGCCATGCTGGCAAGAATGAATATCATAAGCACCAGGGACAGGCCGGAGCCCAGATGCCAGTTGCTTCCTCTGGTAAACTCCTGCTCGATCACATTGCCGATGAGAAGAATCTTGCTGCCTCCTAACAGGTTGGATATTACGAATGTGGTGAGAGCCGGCACAAATACCATGGTGATTCCGCTGATAATGCCGGGAATACTTAGAGGCATCCAGATGCGCACCAGGGTCTGATAAAAGTCGGCTCCCAGGTCATGGGCAGCGTTGATGGTGTTGTCGTCTATTTTGCACAGCACATTATAAATAGGAAGAACCATAAAAGGCAGGAAGTTGTACACCATACCAAGGATAATGGCCCCCGGAGTGTTGATGAGAGACTGGCCGGGGAGATGAAGGGCCTTTAAGATGCCGTTGATCACGCCGTTTCTCTCAAGTAAGGTCTGCCAGGCCAGGGTGCGCAGCAGGAAATTCATCCACATGGGCAGAATGAAAATAAATACCACAAAGCTGCCTCTGCCCACGCCCCGCTTCCGAAGGATCATGGCAAGAGGGTAGGCAAGAACCAGGCAGATCATGGTGCTGATAAAGGAAAGCCCTAAGGAGAGCCACAGGGCCTTGGCGTGCTCCGCCGTAGTTATGGAGACAATGTTGGCCAGAGTGAAGGCGCCGCTTTTGTCCGTGAGGCCATAGTATACGATCAAAAGCAGGGGAATCACCGTAAATCCAACCATCCACACCAGATAAGGGCCGGATAATAATTTTTTATTCATTGACTCCCACGGCCTCCTCGTCCTCTGAAGCAGGTTTGTTCATAATCTGAATGTCGAAAGGATCCACATGGATGCCCACTTCTTTGCCTACGGGGCACAGATCCGTGCTGTGTACCAGCCACTCGAAGCCGTCCGGGGTGGTAACCTCCATCTCGTAGTGAACTCCTTTAAAGATCAGATGGGTGCATACTCCCGTGAGGGTTCCCTCCTCAGGACTTACCAGGTCGATATCCTCCGGGCGGATCACCACGTCCACAGGAGCATTGGTGCCGAAACCCTTGTCCACACAGGCGAACCTGGCCCCGAAGATCTCCACAAGCTCATCTCGTATCATGGTGCCGTGGACAATGTTGCTCTCGCCGATAAAGTCGGCTACAAAGGCATTTTCCGGTTCGTTGTAGATCTGTTCCGGGGTGCCCATCTGCTGGATGTAGCCCTGGTTCATGACCACGATGGTATCGGACATAGTGAGGGCTTCCTCCTGGTCATGGGTCACGTAAATAAAGGTAATCCCCAGTTCGTTTTTCAGACGGATCAGTTCGTACTGCATATCCTGCCTCAGCTTTAAATCCAGGGCCCCTAAGGGTTCGTCCAGCAAAAGGACCCGGGGTTCATTGACGATGGCACGGGCGATGGCGATACGCTGCTGCTGGCCTCCGCTTAAGGAATCCACACTGCGGTTTTCATAACCGTCGAGATTCACAAGCTTCAGCGCATACTTGATCTTATCCTGTATATAGGCTTTAGGCTTGTTCTTTATCTTAAGGCCGAATGCAATATTTTCCGCAATATTCATATGGGTAAACAGGGCGTATTTTTGAAATACAGTGTTTAGCTGGCGCTTGTTGGGAGGCAGGCTTGAGATATCCTGCCCGTCAAATATAACCTTGCCCTTGTCGGCATGTTCAAAGCCTCCGATGATGCGCAGAGTAGTAGTCTTGCCGCAGCCGCTTGGGCCGAGAAGAGTGACAAAGGCATTCTCCTTTACAGACAAATTCAAATCGTCCAATACCAGAGTCCCGTCAAAACCTTTTGAAATGCCTACTAAATCAATGAGACTTCCCATATTTTGTCCTCCTCTTATGTTAAAAGCTGGGCGGGGAGCTGACCCAAAGAATCACCGCCCCGGCTTTGCTGGTTAAATAATGCTTTTTATCGGAAACAAAGTAGAAGGATTCCCCCTTTTTTGCCCGGTAGAGTTTGTTCCCTATATGGATAGACACATTGCCCTGAAGGACATAGCCGAATTCTTCCCCCTCATGGGGATTGTCAGGGTAGGTCTCCCCGCCGGCTTCCAGAGTCAGAAGGATGGGCTCCATCATGTTCTTCTGGGCGTTGGGAATAATCCACTTAATTTCATTTTTTAATTCAGAATCCTTTTTTTCAAAATAATCTGCCTTGCCGAATACGATCTGTTCTTCCGGCGACTCGTTGAAAAATTCACCGATGGAGGTTCCCAGGCACTGGAGAATATCCATAAGAGTGGCGATGGAGGGGGAGGTTAAATTCCGTTCCAGCTGGGAGATAAATCCCTTGGACAGCTCCGACCGGTCCGCCAGTTCTTCCTGGGTGAGTCCTTTTAAGATCCGCAGTTCTTTCAGCTTTAAACCGATATCCATGATGGCGCTCCTTCCCTTTTTACCATGGTATCAAACTAAAAGTTTACTAATACTAACTGATAATAAATATAATTAAAAAGTTTAGTAATAATAAACAAAGTGCAAATCCCATTATACAGAAAAATATGCCGCTGTCAATAGATTTTTTATGAAATCTATGATATTATATTTTTAGCTTAATAAACTCAGGAAATCCAGGAGGATCAGTAAGATGAAGGGTGTATATATGGCATATGTAGGTTCCTATTCCTACACAGGCAATGCAAAGGGCATCACTGTTTATGATGTGGATGTTGAGAATGGAACATTTAAGGAACGTTGTGAGATGGAGATTGACAATTCTTCTTATCTGGTGCCGGCAGCCAACGGCAAAACTCTGTATTCCATAGCAGACGAAGGAGTGGTATCCTACCGGATCCATGAGAACGGAAGCATTACCAGACTAAATACGGCCAATATCAGAGGCATGAGGGGATGCCAGCTGTCTGTGGAGCCGGAGGGAAAGTTCCTTTTTGTGTCAGGATATCATGATGGCAAAGCCACGGTGATGAACTTAAACCCTGATGGAACCATAGGAAGCATCGCGGCAGGAGTGTATCACAAGGGCCTGGGCAGTGTGGCGGAGAGAACCTTCCGTCCCCACATCAGCTGTACCAGAATGACGCCTGACAGAAAGTTTGTTATGGTGGCTGATTTAGGTGTGGATCAGGTAAAGATCTACAAATTCACAGACGGACATCTGGTGCTGGTAGACGCCATTCCCTGTGACCTGGAATCCGCCCCCAGGCATTTTATATTCAGTTCCGATAGAAAATTCATCTATCTCATGTATGAAGTAAAGAATGTAATAGATGTGTATACTTATGAGACAGGGAAGCGTTCACCTAAGATCGAGAAGATCCAGACCATACCCACCACTGGAAAACGCTTAAGCCAGCTGACAGCGGCCTGTGCCATCCGGTTCTCCTCCGACGAGAAATACTTATTCTGCAGCAACGCAGGGGACGATACGGTAAGTATCTTTAAGAGGGACGAGAATACAGGTCTTCTGGAGCTGATGTGCTGCCTGCCTGTCAGCGGCGCCTACCCTAAGGATATTGCCATCTTCCCGGACGATAAGCATTTGGCTTGCTTTAATCACGAATCCGGCACCATCACCTTCTTTAAGGTGGATTATGAGAAGGGCCTTTTAATTATGAGCGGAAAGCCTTTAAAGGTAGACGAGCCCAACTGCTGTGCCATCGTGAAGGTGCGCTAGTATGGCCGGTTCTGTATGGGGTACCCTGCTGACCATGACCACCTGGGGAGAGTCCCATGGGAAGGGGCTGGGAGTGGTGGTGGATGGCTGTCCGGCAGGCCTGCCTCTTTGTGAAGCCGACATTCAGAAGTATCTTCAGAGGAGGAAGCCGGGGCAAAGCCGGTTTACCACGAAGCGGCAGGAAGAAGACGCGGTGGAGATCTTATCGGGGGTTTTTGAGGGAAGGACTACGGGAACCCCCATTTCCCTTATGGTGCGCAATACCGACCAGCGCTCCCATGACTATGATGCCATAAAAGATTTGTACCGCCCCGGCCATGCCGATTATACCTTTGATAAAAAGTATGGTTTTCGGGATTACCGGGGCGGCGGTCGGTCCTCGGGGCGGGAGACTATAGGCCGGGTGGCGGCAGGCGCCATAGGGGCCAAGCTCCTTGAAAGTCTGGGAGTCTATGTGGCTGCCTACACCAGGTCTGTGGGGGAAGTGGAGATTGACGATGCCCGCTTTGACCTTGAGGAGCGGATGAATAACGGGCTGTGTATGCCCGATGCCCAGGCAGCCCTTCGGGCTCAGGAATATCTGGAGTCTCTTATGGAACGGGGGGATTCTGCCGGAGGTGTGGCGGAGTGCATGATCTGGGGGCTGCCGGCTGGGGTGGGGGAACCTGTCTTTGAGAAGCTGGACGCCAGACTGGCCCATGCCGCCATGTCCATAGGCGCCGTAAAAGGCGTGGAGATCGGAAGCGGGTTTAGGGCCTCCAGAATGGTGGGTTCAGAGAACAACGATCCCTTTATAAGAGGCGCGGACGGCGCCGTGACCAAGGCTTCCAACCACGCCGGGGGGATCCTGGGAGGGATCAGCGATGGCAGTCCGGTGGTGATGCGGGTGAGCTTTAAGCCGACTCCCTCTGTTTCCCTTACCCAAAAGACCGTGAACTGCTGCGGGGAAGAGGTGGAAACCGTGGTAAAAGGCCGCCATGACCCCATTGTGGTGCCCAGGGCTGTAGTGGTGCTGGAAGCCATGGCCGCATTTACGGCAGCGGACCTTCTTTTAGTAAGCATGACATCAAGAATAGACAGAATACAGGATTTTTTTGCTGGATGAGGAGAACAGACATTATGAGAATTGCAATCGGTAACGACCATGCCGGCGTAGAGATGAAGAATATAGTCAAGGCCCACCTGGAAGAGAAAGGCATTGAAGTGACAGACTTTGGGTGCAGCACATCCCAGTCCTGTGATTATCCCGTATACGGAGAGAAGGTGGGAAAGGCCGTGGCTTTGGGAGAGGCGGACTTAGGCATTGTGATCTGCGGCACAGGTGTGGGAATCTCCATGGCGGCAGGTAAGGTGAAGGGAGTCAGGGTCTGTGTGTGCAGCGAGCCCTGCACAGCCAGACTGTCCAAAATGCACAACAATTCCAATGTGCTGGCATTCGGAGCCAGAATTATAGGGGCCGAGATGGCCCTGATGATTACAGATGCCTGGCTGGATGCAGAGTATGAGGGAAGCGAGAGGCATGAGAGACGGATTCGGATGCTGATGGAGCTGGAGGGATAACTGCAAAGGGGCTTACAATCAGAAAAGGATAGGGGAAAGTGATGAGGAATATCGTGGTAACCATACCTGCAAAGGACAGGCATAAGGAATATCTGGAGAAGATAGGGGAGGGATGCAGGTTTTTGTATACCGCCCCCTCGGCAGTGACAGGGGATGATCTTCGGGATGCGGAGATTATCATAGGCAACGTAGCCCCCGGGCTTCTGAAGGCGGCCAAAAACTTAAAGTGGATACAGCTGAATTCTGCTGGATCGGATAATTATTGTGTTCCGGGGGTGCTGAGGCCGGGGACAATTCTGACTAATTCCACGGGGGCTTACGGGCTGGCGATTTCCGAGTATATGGTGGGAATGTCCTTTGTCCTCCAGAATAAGTTCTACCAGTACTGCCGCAACCAGCAGGATCATCTGTGGAAGGATCAGGGCCCGGTTACGTCAGTGTATGGTTCTACTACACTGGCAGTTGGATTGGGGGACATCGGCGGAGAGTATGCAAAGCGGATGAAGGCTCTGGGAAGCCATACCATAGGAGTCAGAAGGACGCCGGGAGAGAAGCCGGATTATCTTGATGAGCTTTATACGACGGAGAGCTTGGACCAACTGCTTCCAAGAGCCGACTTTGTGGCGCTGTCACTGCCCAACAGCCCTTCCACCTGCCGGATCATGGACGAGAGGCGGCTGCGCCTTATGAAGCCGGGAGCATTTCTTATTAATGTGGGAAGGGGCAATGCCATAGACACGGAGGCACTTTGTAACGTCCTGGCGGAGGGGCATTTAGGGGGCTGCGGCGTGGATGTGACGGACCCGGAACCTTTGCCTGAGGATCATCCTCTGTGGGATGCGCCCAGAATGGTGATTACCCCCCATATTTCCGGTCAGTATCATCTTGCGGAGACGTTTGAGCGGATCGTGAGAATTGCCGGCGGAAATCTGGAGAAGTTTCTGACAGGGGATCTCGGCGGAATGAAGAACCTGGTAGATTTTGAGACAGGATACAGAAAACGTTAAGAGAAAGGGTCGTCAGGGACAACACCAATGGAGATTCAAGGTTTGATTGTATTTTGTATGGAGCTAATGGGAACCATTGCCTTTGCCGCCTCCGGCGCCATGGTGGGCATCAACCGTCAGATGGATATTTTCGGAGTGTGCGTATTGGGTGTGGTCACTTCCGTAGGCGGCGGCATGACAAGGGATATGATCCTGGGCAATGTGCCGGGGGCTTTGATTCAGCCGATTTATGTGGGAGTGGCAGTGGTTACCACTATGGTGGTATTCTTTAGCCTGTACTTTAGAAAAGGGCTTTTAAAGGGAAGACTGGGTATCTGGTATGATAAGGCCATGCTGGTTATGGATTCCATTGGCCTTGGAGTCTTTACCGTAGTAGGAGTTACCACAGGGATTGACAACGGATACCTGGAAAATACCTTTCTGCTCACGTTCTTAGGAACCCTTACAGGGGTGGGAGGAGGCCTGCTGAGAGACGTGATGGCAGGCGTGCCCCCCTATATCTTTGTAAAGCATGTCTATGCCTGTGCTTCTGTGGCAGGCGCCGTCAGCTGTGTCTGGATCTACCGGATGTTCGGTCAGATTCCAGCCATGATTTTCTCGTCCATTCTTGTGGTGGTCATTCGGTTTTTGGCGGCCTACTACCATTGGAATCTGCCTCACATGAAGACGGACGGCTGAAAAGGGCACGAAAGAGCCGTACTTCCATGCGGATCCCCCAGAACCATAGCTTTGCCACAGACTCCTGAAAGGGATTAATATAAAGGTAATGCTTCATATAATATAAGACGCTGGTCTCCCGAAGACGCTGCCTTTCAAGTTCTTTCTGAAAGGTCTTGCTGACAGATACGGAATGTTCATGTTTGTAAGACTTTGTCAGAAGCAGCGCCGTGCGGCGGCCCAGCGTCTTCATTCTGTCTGCCAATACCATCTCCTCCTGGTATAAAAAAATTCCTTCATCATATCCGCCGCACTCCAGGAAAGAGGCACTGTCTACCATGAGCATGGAGCCGTGAACCGCATCTACCCACACCGCCTTTCTGCCTTTGAAATAGGAGCGGGGATAGTAAAGGACAAAGCCAAACAGCCGATGGCTGACAGGCCCCATGTACAGAAGCTGTCTTATAAAGCCGTAGTTTTTCCAGCAGCTTCTAAGGGGCTTGTAATGCTTGTCCTCCATAAGGGCGGAAGCAACCCCAGCGTCAGGGTGGTTCTGAAAAATACGGGCCAGCCCCAGAATGCAGGACTCGTCAAAGGACACGTCAGGGTTGGCGATGATTACATGGGTGGCATGGTTGTGCTCTGCGGCATAGCGGACCCCCAGATTGTTGCCGGCCCCATAGCCGCCGTTGCAGGGAGCCTGGACAACAGAGATCTTCTTGTTCTGGCCTGCCAGCAGATTCAGCCGCGTCAGTGAATCGTCGGTGGAGGCATTGTCCACAATGACAATCTGTTCTAAGGAGGAATAGGGACTGATTCGGCGGACCAGCTTTTCGGTAGCTGGGGCGTCATTGTAATTGACGATTACACAGTTAATTTTCATGGATATCTGCCCCTTTCCCGGCACTTGAATCAGTCGTTTCTTTTTTGGGACGGCTGTTTGTTATTTGGAATTCGGAGGGTATGGTGATAATCTGAGCCGCCGTCTGGAGCAGGGAACTCTTAAAAAAGCCGTATCGGACAATGGTTTTTAAGCGGTCCGCACCATTCATTCGGGGCAGAGACAAAAAGGCGCCAAGGGTGCGGTGCTGGGCGGGACTTAGCTGTTCCTTAAATTCTCGTTTTAACGCCGCGGCCTGCAGGAACATCAGGCGGTAATTGTCCTCCACCTCTTTCTGTCTGCGGCGCCGTTCTCTCAGGTCTTCAAGACTTCCCGTCCTTTTTGCCCCCAGGGCATTGCCGCCGTGCTGACGATACATGGAGAGGGGCTCCCTCACACAGGAGATCACTCCGAAGCAGGAGGCGCAGAGGGCGATCCACCAGTCATGCATAAAACAGGCTCGGGGCATCCCGGAACACAGCTTTAAAAGAGGACGGTTCATCATAAGAGAGCCGCCGGTTACGGGATTTTCCGCCAGGATTTCCGCCAGGGAAGTCCGCCGGGGATTGCAGCGGCTGTAGGCGAAAAAGCTGGGGCTGATCTGCCAGAGATCTTCGTCTACCACCTCCATATCTGAGAACACCAGAGCCGGCTTCCCGGCAGTCTCCACCTGTCTCATGCGTTCCAAAAGTTTCTCCACCTTATCCGGGTACCACACATCATCCTGATCGCTTAACAGAATATAATCCTCATCTGTCTGGGACATAAGCCAGAAGAAATTCCTGGCGGGCCGGGGCATGTGGGAGCATAAGGCGGCCCAGGGGCCCTGGTCAGGACGGTGCTTTAAGAATACCCGGTCAGGATAATATCTTTGGTACTGTTCCAGAAATTCCCTGGTTCCATCGGTGGATCCATCATCGGAGACAATGATCTTAAGATCCCAGGCAGTCTGAGCCAGAATGGAATCCAGCTGGGCTTCAATATAGTCTCTGCCGTTGTAAGATGCAAGAAGGACTGCGATTTTCTTTGGCGCATCTTCCTTCTCCCTTGAGATGCCTCTGGCCTCCACCATCTTCATGCCGAACCCGGAACTAATCATCTCCCGGATTTTCGGACAGAGAACCGTGACATAGTTCATAAGATGATAGGCAGCCATATAGAGCTCCCGTCCCGGCTCCTTGGGAGTGCCCGCCCAGGGAGTCAGGGAGAGATAATGTTCATATACCCTCCGATAATGGTTGAAATTCCCTCTGACCCAGGGCCTTTCGTCTCCGGCATAGTGGATGATGGCCGGATGCCTTTTGGCAGTTTGAAAGGCTTTTTTGCCCACGGCTTTGTAAGTCTCTGAGCGGCGCACCAGCTCCTTGTAGGAAAAATATCGGTAATTGGAGAAAAAATTGTATTTTGGAGGGAGGAAGCAGATCTTTCCCTTCAGCACTCCGTTAATAAGATCCTGGTCACATGCAAAGAGACGGCCTTCCTTTTCCCGGTAGAAGTCGAGGAGCTGCCTCTCGATTCCTTGCTGCCTCCACAGCTTCAGGTCAATGAGAAGGACTCCTGAATTCACATAGGCATCCTGACTGCCCAATCCGATCTTCTCCTTTACCGGCTCGTAGATGGTGGGCTCCATAACGGCGCCTGCCACATTTCCATGGAGGCAGGTGTTCCACAGCTCTTTGAGAGACCGGGTGACTACGGTATCGCAGTCTAAGTAGAGCACTCTGGTGACAGTGCCAGGAAGCAGGCTCCCCGCAAAGAGGCGCCCCATGGCGCTGATATCAAACCCCTGGGTATGGATCTGAAAATCGAATTGCTCCCGGAGATTGTCCAGATCAATCCAACGGATAGTCCTGCCGTAGCCATCCGCCATATCCTGAAGAAGACGCCGGCTTTTGGACGTGATGCCGATGGAGAATACATAGACCGTCAGTTCCTTTCTGCTGCGGTTTCGGTCAAAGAGAGAAACCATGGACACTGCCATATGCCTGGCATAGTTTTCGTTGGACACATAGACTATATTCATGAGAAACCTCCGTATTTTTGTTTAAGTCTATCACTGTTTTGAGTTTTTCTCAAGGGATAGTTTGAGAACAGGTATTGGAATGTACCGCAGGGATAAGAAATGAGAAAATTTCAGGGGCGTCCCAGCGGATGGAATGTAACCACCCATGGGGACGCCCCTGTCTATGTAGGAAAATCAGTTGGTTCCAAGGATTCTTGCAGTCTCTGCTGCGATTCCTTCCGGGGTCACAGAAGGATCTGTGGGATCCCAAGTCTGTTCAAAAGGAATCTCCGAGGCAATAGCGGGACGGTCAAAGGGTCCCGGAATGGAGCTGTTGTACACCGTGACGGAGGTGCCGAGAGCACAATGGTCATAGATCCACTTGGAGTCGGCTGTGGTCAGGCGGATACATCCGGCGGACCTGGCAATTCCTAAGTTGTTGTAGGTACTGGCCCAAACGGTGTAGGGGTTCTGCTTATCATAAATAATGGAGTGCATCAATATAGGAAGACCCGGTCCCAGACGGGTAGCATATTGGGTATGCACGTCATTGATCATGAGACGCCAGCGGTACTTCTCCGGAGTGCGGAAGGTGCCGAGAGGCGTATCGTCGCCGGTGGAGGTCAGGAAGGATTTAACAGGAATGATGAATCCGTTCCCTCCATCCTGGGCAAAAATAGTCATACAGTTCATCTCTTTGTTGATGCGGATTTGGAAAGGACCGTTGCCGCCGATAATAGGCTCCACATCGGTATACATGCGGCCATCCTCCCCGAAGTAGTACTTGTATCCGTCGACATACTGCCAGCCGGTAACAGGATAGGAGTCTACAAAATAGTAGCGGTCATTGCCCAGCCATCCCCAGCCGGTATAGTTGGAGCCATCGCCGTGGATGTAACGCATAGCGCCATCGATATACTGGATCCCATCGGGATGAGCGGATACAACAGGATTGGACATGTTCAGTCCGGGATTGGTTCCCTTGGGATAGAAGGCCATCTGATAGCCGGTAATGTAAAGTCCCTGATTCATGGTTCCTACCGTCTGGCCGTTCTTGCCCCAGCCGGTCTGCTGGCCGTTGCTTAAGGTGGCGGTGTAGTAGATGTCATAATCATTGTTTACAGGGCCGTTGAAGCGGCACTGAATCGCCTCGATGGGGGCACTGTCTGCCGTAAGGCTGGTGGACTGCCCGTTCAGCACCCAGTTGGTCCAACCGTTGGTTGAGGTGTAGGCACGGTAAAGAAAATCTCCGTGAATCTCCGTAAGGAATGTGGAAATAGCATAAAAAGGATGGCCATCTACGGAGATAAACTGATCATTGATAAATGGCTGGGACCACTGACGCACATCGGTTAAAAGGATTGTAGTCTGCAGCTTTGGAGTTCTATGGGGAACTGTCAGCACATTGTTCACCGGGACTTCTTCAGGGACCGGCTCCGTCTCGGGCACTGTTTCCTCGACAGGAGCCTGGCTTTCTGCTCCTGGTCCGACGTGGGATTCGCTTTGTGTTTCCTGAAGTTCAGGATTCAAGCGGGGGTCAAATGCGGGACCGTAATTATCTGTGGAAGCCGCTGCGCTGACTGTACTTCCGATGATCATTGCAGCCGTAAGAAAAAGAGTTAGTCCCAACTGTTTGAATCTATTCATTGGATTTTCCTCCTGATTATAATTTGCCGCCAGCCGTAAGGCTGTGCCTAATTAATTTATCACATCTAAAAGGAAAATGCCATATCTGATTTACAATTTATGGGTGATATTGTAAAATGAAAGGTAATGGCAAGGTAAACGTAAGGATATATTCAGAAAAATGTCGGATTTTGTCTTTGGAGGCCAGGGAAGGAGGAGATGGGGATGGACCTGGATTATGAAAAACCATTGGTCAGTATCTGCTGTATCACCTACAATCAAAACGAGTATATAAGAGACGCCCTTGAGGGTTTTTTGAATCAGAAGACGGATTTTCCCTATGAAGTTCTGATTCATGACGATGCGTCGGACGATGGGACTGCCAGGATTATAGAGGAGTATGCCCGCCGTTTTCCAAGGATTATAAAGCCTATTCTCCAGAAGGAGAATCAGTATTCCAAGGGGCTTACCAATATAAGCGGGACCTTTAACTTTCCAAGGGCCCGGGGAACCTATATTGCCATGTGCGAGGGGGACGATTACTGGATTTGCCCGGACAAGCTTCAGAAGCAGGTGGATTTTCTAAAGGCTCATCCGGGCTGTTCCATGGTGTTCCACAGCGCCAGGGTGGAGGTTCAGGGGCGGGCTTTTACGGAACACCGGATGCGGCCTTACAAAGGCAGCAGGAAGGTGTCCCCCCGGGAGATCATTGACAAGACATCTGGCTACCCTACGGCCTCTCTCATGTTTTACGCAGAGATGGTAAAGGAACTGCCGGATTTTTATGTTCAGGCTCCCATTGCGGATATTCCTCTGCAGCTTATGGCAGCGGCAAGAGGCTGGGCCTACTACATGGATGAGCCTATGTGCGTGTACCGCCTGGGTGGAGCCGCTTCATGGACTACTCAGATGAAAGAGGGAGATTATGAGAGAAAGCAGGAAGAATATGCAGGGGCCATGAAGGAGATGTATCGGGGGTTTGACAGAGAAAGCCGGGGCCGGTTCCATGAACATGTTCAACGGGCAGTCAGGCGTTTATATTATCTGACCCAGGTCAACAGAAAGAATTTCCCTGTGATTCTGGCCGGGAAGAATAGGGACCTGTATAAAGAATTGACCTTAAGAACCCGCTTTTTTATCCGGATGGAGAGCAGGCTGCCGGGACTGTATGCAGGACTTCAAAACTGGTATCACAGGCCAGGAAAACAGAGGAAAGCAAGGTGAAGGCCAATGGCTGAGGCAGGTATGAAGGAGAAGGTGGCAAAGGGGTTGTTCTGGAAGCTTCTGGAGAACGGAGGCGCCCAGGGAATCCAGTTTGTGATTGCAATTATTCTGGCCAGGCTCCTAAGCCCCTCGGAGTACGGGGTGGTGGGGATTATTATGATCTTTATTACCATTGCCAATGTGTTTGTCCAGAACGGCTTCAGTACGGCTCTGGTGCAGAAAAAGGACGCGGATCAGATGGATTTTTCCTCGGTCTGTTATTTTGAGCTGGCAGCGGCTCTGGTTTTATATGGGATCTTGTATGGAGCGGCAGGTCAGATTGCCGCTTTTTATGGCATAGAGGAATTAAAACCCATTGTCAGGGTTTTGGCCGTGGTGCTTTTCCCGGGAGCTGTTATCTCCGTGCAGACGGCCTATGTGTCCAGAACCCTGGAATTTAAAGGACTGTTTTTATCCACCCTGGCAGCATCGGTGATCTCGGGGGCAGTCAGCATCTTTCTGGCCTGGAGAGGTTTGGGAGTGTGGGCCATGGCAGGCCAGCAGATCGCCTACTATCTGGCTTTGATGCTGGTGCTTTTTCTCACAGTGTCCTGGAAACCCAGGCTGTTTTTTTCCATGGGACGCATAAAAACCATGTTCTCCTTTGGCTGGAAGCTGCTTTGCGCCTCTCTTTTGGACACAATATTTAATAATTTGTATGGACTTTTGATAGGAAAGATTTATAATGAAGAATTATTGGGAAGCTATAACAGAGGGGAGCAGTTCCCCAAGCTGATTGCCGGCAACCTTGGGGCGGCCATTCAGGCAGTGCTTCTTCCTGCATTTTCTGCAAGACAGGACGACATGGCCCAGATCAGGCAGATGGCCCGCAGGGCCGTTCAGATCAGTTCCTTTGTGGTCCTCCCCATGCTCATGGGACTTTTCGGGGTGGCAGATACCTTGGTGCTTGTCCTCCTGGGGGAAAAATGGCTGATCTGCGTGCCCTTTCTCAGGATTATGTGCATTGCATACTGCTTCTGGCCCATTCATATTACGAATCTTCAGGCCATCAATGCCTTAGGGCGCAGTGATATCTTTCTGAAGCTGGAGATCATAAAGAAGACTTTAAGTATTCTGGCTCTTGTCATAGGTATGAGGTATTCCGTGTATGTCATGGTAGGGCTGAAGGCATTTCAGGATTTTTTGTGCACCTTCATCAATGCAGCCCCCAACCGCAGGCTTCTTAACTACAGTATCCTTAAGCAGTGGCAGGATGTAATGCCTCCGGCCGCCTTATCGGCCGTCATGTGCCTGACGGTCATGGCCTCGGGAGCATGGCTTGGAATGCTGCCGGCAGCTGCCAGGCTGGGAGTCCAGGTCATGATAGGCATGGCAGTGTATCTCTTCCTGGCTTGGGCCTTAAAGATGAAAAGCTTTGGTTACCTGTGGAATCTGGTGAAGGAACAAAAGAGACATTCGTAAGGAGATGAACATGAAAAACACAATCATTGTGACAGCCATAGGCTCTTTTTCCGCCCAGGCCGTCATAGAAGGATGCAGGCGGATGGGTTTTAGAGTGGTGGGATGTGACATCTATCCTGCCTGGTGGGTGGTAAATTCTAAAGATGTGGATGTATTTTACCAGGCCCCCTATGCCACGGATCAGGAGAATTACAGGCAGTTTCTTATAGACCTATGCAGAAGGGAGAAGGCAGGCTATGTGCTGCCTCTCACGGACGCGGAGATCGACGTGCTTCAGGCATGGCCGGACAGGGAAAAGGAGCTGGGAGCGATTTTGTGCATCTCTCCCCATGACGCCGTCACCCTGTGCAGAAACAAAAAGAAGATGGAGGATTTTCTGACACCTCTTCATATCTGCAGGCCCATACCGGGCAGGGAGCTGAAAAAGGTCATGGAGGAGGAAGGCCCTGCCGGCTATGACAATCTCTCCTATCCTCTGGTGATGAAGCCCGTGGATGGAAGGAGCAGCCAGGGCCTAAGGGTGGTGGCAAGCCCCGGTGAGATGAGGCTGGGTGTGGAGCTTTCCAAGGACATGGCAGAACGGTATCTGGTGCAGCCCCATATCCAGGGAAGGGTGGTTACTGTGGATACGGTGAGAGACCCGGGAAGCGGGAAGGTAGTGTGCGTGGCCAGAAGGGAGCTTATAAGAACCCACAACGGGGCCGGGGTATCGGTCTTTGTGTTTCGAGACCATGGCCTGGAGGAGCAGTGCCGTGCCATGGCTGATGCCATCGGAATCCGAGGGTGCGTGAACTTTGAGTTTATCGAGCAGGAGGAAGACGGAAGGAAGCAGTGGCATTTTCTGGAGTGCAACCCCCGGTTTTCCGGCGGGGTGGCATTTTCCTGTATGGCGGGATACGACATGACGGCAAACCATCTAAGGTGCTTTACAGGACATGAGATGGAGGCTGCGGCAGATATAAAGGAGCAGTATATTGCAAGGAGGTATGGGGAGTATGGTATGGGAGAAGGATGAAAAGGAGAAAAGACAAGAGCCTCTTCTGGTGACAAGATCCTTTCTCCCTCCTCTGGAAGAGTATGTGGAAATGCTGAAGCCTATCTGGGACAGCCGCTGGCTCACCAACATGGGAGCCTATCACGAGGAGTTAAAAAAACGGTTGAAAGACTATCTCAATGTTTCTGAGCTGGAGCTGTTTGTCAACGGCCATACGGCGCTGGAGATGGCCATTCAGTCCATGGACCTAAAGGGGGAGGTGATCACTACTCCCTTCACCTTCTCCTCCACCACCCATGCTATAGTGAGAAACGGCCTGACTCCCGTGTTCTGCGATATTAACTCCCGGGACTACACCATGGACGTGAACCTTTTGGAGGGACTGATCACAGAGCGGACCTGTGCCATTGTGCCGGTTCATGTCTACGGCAATGTCTGCGATGTGGAGGGGATTCAGGACATAGCAGAAAGGCACCATCTAAAGGTGATCTATGATGCGGCCCACACCTTTGGGGAGGAGCTTGACGGAAAAGGCGTGGGACAGTGGGGCCATGCCTCCATGTTCAGCTTCCATGCCACCAAGGTCTTCAACACCATCGAGGGAGGGGCTGTGGCCTTTGGGGACAAAAGGCTGGCGGCCCGTCTCTACCAGCTGAAAAATTTCGGAATCACAGGCTATGAGACCGTGGAGTATGTGGGGGCAAACGGCAAGATGAATGAGTTCCAGGCGGCCATGGGATTGTGCAACCTGGGCTATGTAGATCAGGAGATCGAGAAAAGAAAGGCCCTGGTTATGCATTATCGAAGCCGTCTTGAGGGGATAAAGGGAATCCGGCTGTGCCCCGAGAACCCTAGAGTGCGCAGCAATTATGCCTATATGCCTGTGGTGTTTGAGGAAGACAGGTGGAACCGGGATGAGATATTCCAGGCCTTGAAGGAACATAATATATTTGCGCGGAAATATTTTTACCCATGTGTGAACAGCTATGACTGCTATAAGGACAGATACCGTGCCCAGGATACGCCGGTGGCGGCCCGGATCTCCAGACAGATCCTGACCCTTCCTCTCTATGGGGATCTGCCTTTGGAGGCAGTGGATCAGGTGTGCGACGTGATAGAGGATAGGAGCCGATGAAGGATAAGGAAACCATAAGGGACAAAGTGCTGGTGATTATTCCGGCTTATAACGAAGAAGCTAATATTGAGGCTGTGGTGGAGGAGCTGCGCCGGGACTGCCCGGAGCTTGACTATATTGTGGTCAACGATGGCTCAAGAGATGGCACCGCCGGCATCTGCCGGGCCCACGGCTATCCTCTTCTGGATCTGCCGGTGAATCTAGGGCTTGCCGGATGCTTTCAGGCAGGAATGAAATATGCCTGGAGGAAGGGGTACGGCTATGCCATTCAGTTTGACGGCGATGGCCAGCACCGGCCTCAGTACATCAAGACTATGGGACAGAAGATGGAGGAGGGGTATGACATTGTCATCGGAAGCCGCTTTGTCAGCAGGAAAAAGGATTTTTCCATGAGAATGGTGGGAAGCCGCCTGATCGGCGGCGCGATTCGTCTGACCACAGGAGTGCGCCTTAAGGATCCTACCTCAGGTATGCGGATGTTTAACCGGGAGATGATAGGGGAATTTGCCCTGAACCTAAACTACGGGCCGGAGCCGGACACCATCTCCTACCTGCTGAAACAGGGAGCCAGGGTGGCGGAGGTGCAGGTGGAGATCAAAGAGCGGGCCGGAGGGGAGAGCTATTTAAAGCCTGCGGTGGCGGCGAAGTACATGGCCAGAATGCTGATTTCTATTTTGCTGATACAGAATTTCAGGAGGAGAAAGCCATGGCAGACAGCTGGGTAGCCCTCCTTATGAAGACAGGGCCTGACAAAGAAAAGGAGAATATTCTCTGGAATATAGCAGGCAGCTTCTGCTACGCCTTTGCCAGCATGGTTCTGTCCTTTCTGGTTATGGCCGTGGTTGGGGAGGAGGAAGGGGGAATATTTGCCTTCGGCTACAGCACCTTCGGCCAGCAGATGTTTATTCTGGCTTATTTTGGCATCCGCCCCTTTCAGATCACCGATGGAGGACAGGAGTACCGGTTCGGGGATTATCTCCATCATCGGTACCGGACCTGTATCCTGGCGGCAGGGGCAGGAATTTTGTACCTTCTTCTGTCCGGCTATAAGGCAGAAAAAGCAGCGGTGATCCTTCTTCTGGTGTGCTATAAGACTCTGGATGGGTTTGCTGATGTGTATGAATCGGAGTTTCAGAGAAGCGGCAATCTTCATCTCACGGGAAAGTCCAATACCTTCCGGACCTTGTTGTCCGTAGGAATCTTTCTGGGGGTGCTGACATGGAAAAAGCACCTGCTTCTGGCCTGCGGGGCGGCAGTGGGAGCCCAGATACTGGGGGTGATACTGTTTGATGAGGCGGTCATAAAAAGGCTTCCGGGCGTTGATTTTTCCTGGGAGAAGGGGCGCTTAAGGCCTCTGACCCGGGAGACCGTGCTGCTGTTTGTGTCCGTTTTTTTGGATTTCTATATTTTTTCGGCGGCAAAGTATGCCATTGACGCCAATCTTGATGATGCGGCCTCCGGATATTTTAATATTATATTCATGCCTACGTCGGTGATCAATTTGGCGGCGGGATTCGTGATCCGCCCGGTGCTTACCGGCCTGACAGAGACATGGAAAGAAGAAAGGACAGGGGAATTTGTCCGAAAGCTTGCAGGGATTATAAAAATTATCGGAGCTTTAAGCATATTGGCCGTGGTGCTGGCGGCAGGGCTTGGGCGGCCTGTGCTGTGGATTATGGAGAGAATTCTGGGCGGGGCCTATGAGGGGCGCCTTATCTGCTATCATGTGCCCTTTATCCTCATTGTTCTGGGCGGGGCCTGTTATGCATTGTTAAATCTTCACTATTATGCCCTGGTGATTATGAGAAAGCAGAAGGTGATCTTTGGGATCTACGGGGCATTGACTTTCATAGCGGCTGTGACGGCTCCGGTGCTGGTGAGAAAGGCGGGGATTGTGGGAGCAGCGTGGGCTTATCTCATTCTCATGGCGGTTATGGCGGCGGCATTCGAGGCATGGACCTGGGCAGAAATCGGTAGGAAAATACGACAGGCAGGAGGAAGGCCATGAAGAAGGAACCAGGACTTAAGGTGGACGTGCTGATACCGGTGTACAAGCCGGATAAGACCTTCAGCCGTCTTCTGCAGATGTTAAAGCAGCAGACATATCCCATAAACCGTATTATTGTCATGAATACGGAGGAGCGGTATTGGGACCAGGCGGGATTCTTGCCCGTGGAGGGGCTGGAGGTCCATCATGTGACAAAGGAGGACTTTGACCACGGAGGCACAAGGAATCTGGCGGCAGGGTATTCCCAGGGGGAAATCATGATCTTTATGACAGATGATGCCGTGCCTAGAGACAGATATCTGGTGGAACGGCTGGTGGAGGCATTGGAGCAGAAGGGGCCCGCAGGGGAGACTGTGGCTATGGCCTACGGAAGGCAGATGCCAAGAAAGGACTGCCGTACCATAGAGCGCTACACGAGAAATTTTAATTATCCTGACTGCAGGGCAGTGAAGACCTTAAGGGATCTGCCTCGCCTGGGCATTAAGACTTACTTTGCGTCCAATGTGTGCTGTGCCTACCGGAAGGAAATTTTTGAAGATCTTCATGGATTTATTTACAGCACCATCTTTAATGAAGATATGATCTATGGGGCAGGGGTGATAAAGGCCGGCTATGCCATTGCATATGAGCCCGGGGCCATGGTGATTCACAGCCATAACCTGACGGCCGTGGAGCAGTTTTGCCGCAACTTTGACCTGGCAGTGTCTCAGGCAGACCATCCGGAAGTATTTGAGGGTCTTCCAAGTGAGGGCGAGGGAATCCGCATGGTGAAGCAGACCGCCGCCTGGCTCATGAGAACGGGAAGATTCTGGCTGCTGCCATCCCTGGTGATGGTCAGTGGCTGCAAATACCTGGGGTATCTTACGGGAAAGCGCTATAAAAGCCTGCCCAGGCAGGTGATTCTAAGGTGTACCATGAACCGGCAGTATTGGGAAAGGAAATGGAGGCAGTGCACATGATGACGACGACGTTGCGGGTTGCCCTGATTCTGGTGTCAGTGGGGACCTTTCTCCTGATGATGAGGAAAATAAGACAGTCCAAGGTGCAGATAGAAAATACCATCTTCTGGATCGTCCTGGCCATGGTGCTGGTGGTTTACAGTATTTTCCCAAAAGCGGCGGATCTGTGCGCCAGGCTTTTGGGGATTTATTCCACCGCCAATTTTTTGTTTTTAGTGGCCATTTTTCTGTTGATTGTGAAGGTGTTTGATATGACCATCCAGATCTCCCAGCTTGAGACCAAGATCAAGGAGCTGGTGCAGCAGATGGCCCTTGAGGAGAGGAAACATGAAGAAGAACAATAGCTCCTGGATGTGGCTGGCTGCAGTCGTGGCCGCCTTTGGGGTATGGCATTTTCTGGATGTGAGGGCAGGGGCCCTGGAGAGCAGGGATACCTGGCTGATGACAGGGTATCTGTGCCTTGGAGCCATGGTGATGTTCTGCCTGTGGGCCATAGGAGGGTTTTTGTGGAGGCCGGGACATAAGGGCGGCATTTCTCTGGAACGGATTTATCTGGTCATGGGCCTGTCCTTTGGAATCCTGTATATGCTGGTGCTTCCGCCTCTGTCAGCCCCTGACGAATTGCGGCATTATGTTACCGCATACCAGCTTTCCAGCTGTTTTCTGGGACAGCCCTCCAATTCCGCCTCCGGCCATGTGCTGGTGCGGGCCGAGGATATGTGGCTGGAGGATGTGGGTGGCTGCTATGAGTATGAGGCGGGGGAGGACGGATATCTGAGGGTGAAGCCTCAGACTGCAGAGAATACCTGGGTCTTGGGCGCAACTCTGACAGAGGACACCTACCGGACCATAAGGCAGCAGGGATTCTCCGGCAGAATCTATCCGGAAGGGACGGATGCAGATACCCTTATGGTGTCCATCCATTCCCCGGTGGTTACCACTCCTGCAGGTTTTGTTCCCCAGGCTTTCGGAATGGCCCTTGCCAGGCTTCTTGGCCTTAATACCCTAGGCCTTCTGTATCTGGGACGGCTTTTCAACCTTTTATTTTTTGTGGGTATGACATTTCTTGCCATAAGACGGATTCCCTTCGGAGGGGAAGTCATGGTAGGAACGGCCCTTCTTCCCATGACCCTTCATCTGTCTGCTTCGCTGTCCTATGATGTGATGATTATGGGATGTTTGTTCTACTTTACGGCGGTGTGCCTGGATCTGGCTTATGAGAAGGAACAGGTGGAGAAGCGGGATGTGGCAGTCCTTATGATCCTTATGGCGGCAGCAGGACCCTGCAAGATGATCTACGGAGTGTTTATGGGGCTGTGCCTTCTGATTCCCGTGAAGAGGTTCGGAGGCTGGAAGGGCTGGGTGCTGTCGGCGGCGGCAGTGCTTGGGGCATGGGGGATTGCCATGGCGGCAGTCAACACCAGGACGATCCTAAGCTATGCCACAGAGACGGAGAGCTATGTGGCATGGGCCGAGGAGCCGGGCTACAGCCTTTTCTATTTGATTCATCATCCCATCCGGCTCATCCAGATGTTTTACCAGACCATAGTGTGGCAGGCGGAGCATTATCATCTGACTATGATCGGGGCATATCTGGGCAATCTGGATCAGATTCTTAATGTGCCTTATGTTGTAGTTGTGTTCTTTACGGTCTGCCTTCTGTGCCTGGCCATGAAAAAGCCGGGGGAGATGCTCCGAATGTCCGGGAAGGACAGGGTCTGGGTGTCAGTCCTTTGCGCTGCCTGCACTGCGGCGGCCATGCTGTCTATGCTCATTGCCTGGACGGCCATGAGCTCCCAGGTCATCGAAGGCGTGCAGGGAAGATATTTTCTGCCTTTTCTTCCCGTGCTTCTCATGGCTTTTAAAAATGACACCATAATTTTGACAAAGAATGGAAACCGTAGTATATTGTATCTAATGTGCTGCGCCAACGGGTATGTGCTGCTGAGGCTGTATTCGGTTGTGAGTATGAGATTGTAGGGTAATGTGCGAAGGTTAAAATTAAAAGAATATTCTGACCATATATGTCATCCAAAGCCTGCTGCACCAAGCATTCCAATGAGCCCAAGAAAGCAGAACCCAGTCGGGGCTAGTCCCTCCTGTGTTCTATGGTCTCATTTTCATGGTGCAAATGTCTTTTCCTGTCATATACGGTCAGAATATTCGGCTGAGTTTCACAATTACCTAAAGTACAAATATACAGAAGGGAGAGTACGGAATATGGGTAAGATAAAGGTGACGGCGTGTGAGATAAAGGGGCTTTATGTCATAGAGCCTACGGTATTTAAGGATGAAAGAGGATATTTTGTAGAGACTTATAATCAGAGGGATTTTGAGGAGGCAGGGCTTGATCTGGTGTTTGTTCAGGATAACCAGTCCATGTCCGCAAGAGGCGTGCTGAGGGGCCTTCATTTTCAGAAGCAGTTTCCTCAGGGCAAGCTGGTGAGGGTGGTTCGAGGCAGGGTTTTTGACGTGGCTGTGGATCTTCGCGCCAGCTCCGAGACCTATGGTAAATGGTTCGGGGTGGAGCTGTCTGCAGAGAACAAGAAGCAGTTTTATATTCCGGAAGGGTTTGCCCACGGATTCCTGGTGCTGTCTGAGGAGGCGGAGTTTGCCTACAAGTGTACGGACTTCTATCATCCGGGAGATGAGGGCGGCCTGGCATGGGATGATCCTGAGATCGGAATTTCGTGGCCCATAGAAGAGGATATGAAGCTGATTATATCGGAGAAGGATCAGAGGTGGGGCGGCCTGAAAGAGACCTTTAAATTTCAGGAAGTGTAAGGAAGGGATTCTATGAATTATGTAATATCCCTGATGAAGGACATGGTAAAGAAGCGCAGACTGATTGCGGATCTTGCAAAGGCTGATTTCAAAAAGCGTTTTGTAGGGTCCTATTTCGGCGTGGTGTGGATGTTTGTCCAGCCTGTTGTGACGGTGGCCATCTATTATTTTGTCTTCGGGGTGGGCTTTAGAAGCGCCAATCCCATAGAGGGAGTTCCCTATGTGCTGTGGCTGGTGCCTGGAATCGTGCCCTGGTTTTATTTCAGCGAGGCCTTAAATGCGGGAACCAACTGCCTCTTCGAGTACAGCTATCTGGTGAAAAAGGTGGTCTTCCGCGTGGAGGTTCTGCCTGTGATCAAGATGATCTCCTGCCTTATTGTCCATTTTATTTTTGTACTGATCATGGCGGCTCTGTATCTGTGCTTTGGCTGGATGCCCAGGCTTACCTGGATTCAGACCGTGTATTATACCTTTGCCCTCACGGCCTACCTTATGGCTCTGGTATATTTTACCAGTGCAATCCAGGTGTTTTTTAAGGATATGGCCCAGATTGTCAGCATCTGTCTGCAGTTCGGCATGTGGCTGACGCCTATTATGTGGCAGGAGCAGCAGTTTGCCGGAAGGAGCATCTATCCCCTTCTGTGCAGGGTGGTAAAATTTAACCCCATGTACTATATTGTGGCCGGTTACAGGGACAGTATGTTGCTGGAGAACTGGTTCTGGCAGAGGCCGGGGCTGACCCTATACTTCTGGGGAGTCACTTTGTGCCTGTTTTTGGCGGGGCTAAAGGTATTTAAGCGGCTGCGCCCCCATTTTTCTGACGTGCTGTAACCAGGGAGAATCAAGATGGATAATGCGATTACCGTAAAAGATGTAACGAAAATATATAAAATGTACGACAAGCCCATTGACCGGCTTAAGGAGTCTCTTCATCCCCATCACAGAGAATACCACAGGAAATTCTATGCCCTGAACAATATTTCCTTTGAGGTGAAAAAGGGGGAGACCGTTGGGATTATCGGAACCAACGGCTCCGGCAAGTCCACCATCTTAAAGATCATCACAGGCGTGCTGTCGCCTACCCAGGGAACGGTGGATGTGGAGGGCAGTATCTCTGCCCTTCTGGAACTGGGGGCAGGCTTTAATTCGGATTATACCGGAATCGAAAATATTTATATGAACGGCACCATGATGGGATTCTCCAGAAAGGAGATGGAGGCAAAGCTCCAGGATATTCTGGATTTTGCCGATATCGGGGATTTTGTGTACCAGCCCGTAAAAACGTATTCAAGCGGTATGTTTGTCCGCCTGGCATTTGCCCTGGCGATCAATGTGGAGCCGGATATTCTCATTGTAGATGAGGCCCTGTCTGTGGGGGATGTGTTCTTCCAGTCCAAATGCTACCGGCGTATGGAGGAGATCCGCCAAAAGGGAACCACCATTCTTATGGTGACCCATGACATGGGGAGCATTATTAAGTATTGTGATAAAGTGGTTCTCCTGAATAAGGGGAATTTTATGGCGGAGGGAAGTCCGGGCCATATGGTGGATCTGTATAAGAAGATTCTGGCCAATCAGATAGATTCCCTTAAGGAGGAACTGGAGAACACAGATTCTGAGGGAAATGAAAAAGAGAAGGGCAGGATGCAGGAACCCAGGGAAGGCCTAATGAAGGAAAAGCTGTCCATCAACCAGAACCGCACGGAATATGGGGACGGGCGGGCTGAGATTTATGACTTAGGGCTCTTTGACGAGAGAGGCAATCTGACCAATCTTCTTTTAAAAGGGGAACATTTTACCATCAAAGAGAGGATACGGTTTTATGCCTCCATTGAGAGCCCCATTTTTACTTATACCATAAAGGATAAGAAGGGCACGGACTTAACCGGCACCAACACTATGTTTGAGGGCACGGATATCAGGCCTGTGGAGGCAGGGGACGAGTACGAGGTGTGCTTTACCCAGAAAATGACTCTTCAGGGCGGGGAGTACCTTCTGTCCATGAGCTGTACGGGATTTGAACAGGGGGAGCATGTGGTGTATCACAGGCTCTATGATGTGGCCAATATTACGGTGATCTCCAATAAAAATACGGTGGGAGTGTATGATATGGAGTCGGAGGTGGAGGCGCACAAGGTAAGGTGATGCCGCTCTTAAGGGTTTGTTTGGAGATTTTGGAGGTTTGGTTGTATGAGTGAGAGAAACCGGGATATTAGTGAGGAACTGGGGAGGGTTTTGGAGCGGTATGAGGGGGATGTGCACCGGATTCTTGGGGAGCATGTGAGGCTGGATTATCTCTATGCTTTGTCAGGGCTTCGGGAGAATCTGGTGGAGTGGTATCCCTTTAAGAGGGAAGGGACTCTTCTGGAGGTTGGATCCGGGTACGGGGCTCTCACCGGGGTGTATTCCGGGAAGGTATCCTGGGTGGATGTGCTGGATGAGTCCGAGGACAACCTTAAGGTCAACCGGCTGCGCCATGTGACCCTGGGGGGACGGGAGAATATCGGGTACCTTCAGGGGGAGCTCTGCGGGTATGGCAGGCAGTGCGGGAAGAAGTACGACTATGTGGTGTTTGTGGGAAGCCTTGGGGAGAACGCAGAGGAAACGCTGGAGGCTGCCAGGGGGCTTTTAAAGCCTGGCGGGGAGATTCTGGCGGCAGTGTGCAATCCTCTGGGACTGAAGTACTGGGCCGGGGCCCCAAGGGATGAATTTTGTTTTACCAAGGATAGGCTTTTGAGAATGCTGGAGGGAGGCAGGGATAAAGGCTACGTGAGGTTTTACTATCCCATGCCGGATTACCGTCTGCCGGTGACTGTTTTTTCCGAAGGGTATCTTCCCGGGAAGGGAGAGCTGACGGACACGGTGACGGCCTACGATTATCCGCCTTATCTGGCTTTGGATGTGGGGGAAGGATTTGACCGGGTCTGTGAGGAGGGGAAGTTCGATGAGTATGCCAATTCCTACCTGGCAGTCTGGAAGCGTGAGGAGGAACATAAGGGCCGGGAGGCCGTGGAATATATTAAATACAACAGAACCAGAAGACAAGACTTTCAGATCAAGACCGTGATCTGGGGCAACCCCAGAAGGGTGGAGAAGATGGCTCTGACAGAGGCAGGGAGAGATCATATCCAGGCTTTTGAGAGGGCCTGCCGGATTCTCAACGGGCAGCATGTCCATCTTGCCTTTGCTCCGCCCTCCATGAAGGAAGGAGGGAGCGCCGCCGGCTTTCCTTATCTTATGGGGGAGACCTTGTCCCAGCGCCTGGGCCGTGAGATACAGGGGGGAAGAGCCCCGAAATCCGCCGTGGAAGAGGCCATGAACATGGTGTTGGAAAGTAAGGCGGAGTGTGTAAAACCCTTTCAAATGACCAAAGAGTTCCTTGAGGTCTTCGGGGAACAGCCGGGGAAGCTGGGGGAGGGAGCCTTAAGCCTTGAGGCTGTCAATATTGACGCCCTCTTTGAGAACATTCTTCTCACGGAAAACGGATGGTACTGCCTGGACTATGAGTGGGTGTTTTTGTTTCCGGTTCCTGTGGACTATGTGAAATACCGGATTTTGTTTTACTTTTTCCGCCGGTACAAAAGTCTTCTCACCGGTTACCGGGACGAGAGGGCATGGCTTAAAGAGTTTGGAATCTTTGGGGATCAAAGAGAAATCTTTGAGGATATGGAGAAGCATTTTCAGGAATATGTCCACGGGGAGAACCAGAAGATTTATCTGGAAAATTATTACGTGAAGGCCAAAACCTTAAAGGAATTGTCCAAGGTGGATGGGGAACTAAAGCGAACCAGGGCCCGCCTTGAGGAGCTTAAGCTTCAGATAGGGGAAAAAGACGTTACCATCCGCAAAATGACGGAGGTTCAGCGCCTGACCCAGAACCATGTGACAAATTTGGAGATTATCATAGGAGACCTGCGCCATGAGATCGGGGAGATGGCAAAGACCCTGGCTTATTTAAACCGTCATGAAGCCTTGATTTTTAAGGTGAGAAGAAAGCTGGGGGAGAAATTCAATGAAAAATACCCCAAGGGAACGGTGAAGCGCAAAAAACTGTCCTATCTCAAGGAATATGTGCTTCATCCCCTTCGGTCAGCCAGGCTCTACGGCTCAGAGGAGGGCAAGAACCTAAGAGAAGGGGATTTTCTCATCGGAGGCCAGTACCGCAGTCACGGAAGGCTGGTATTTTCAAGGGAAGAGAACCCGGTAGTGTCTATTGTGATTCCGGTCTACAATCAGATTCACTACACCTATGACTGTCTGGTGTCCATTCTGGAGCACACAAAGGATGTATCCTATGAGGTGATCATTGGGGACGATGTGTCCACGGACGCCACAAGACAGCTGGAGCGGTATGCCCAGGGGCTTGTGATCTGCCGCAGCGAGACTAATCAGGGATTTTTAAGAAACTGCAATCAGGCGGCAAAGGCGGCAAAGGGCCGGTATCTCATGTTCCTAAACAATGATACCCAGGTGACGAAGGGCTGGCTTAGCTCCCTGGTGGCCTTAATAGAGTCCGACCAATCCATCGGAATGGTGGGTTCCAAGCTGGTGTACCCGGACGGGCGGCTGCAGGAGGCCGGGGGAATTATCTGGGGGGATGGCTCCGGCTGGAACTACGGCCGTCTGGATGATCCCGGCAAGCCGGAATACAATTATGTGAAGGATGTGGACTATATTTCCGGGGCAGCCATCTTGCTGTCAAGGGATCTGTGGAACCAAATCGGAGGCTTTGATGAGCGGTATGCCCCGGCCTACTGCGAGGATTCGGATCTGGCCTTTGAGGTGAGAAGGGCCGGATACCGGGTGGTGTACCAGCCTCTCTCCAAGGTCATTCATTTTGAGGGCATTTCCAATGGGACCGATGTGGAGGGCACAGGCCTTAAGCGGTATCAAACCGTGAACAACGAGAAGCTTAAGGAAAAATGGGCCCTGGAGCTGGCAGGCCAGTGCGAGAACAACGGCAATCCCGACCCCTTCAGGGCAAGGGAGCGAAGCATGGGCAAGCCGATGATTCTGGTGGTGGACCATTATGTGCCTACCTATGACAGGGACGCAGGCTCCAAGACCACTTTCCAGTACCTGAAAATGTTCCTGAAAATGGGGTTTGCAGTGAAGTTTTTAGGGGATAATTTCCTCCACGAGGAGCCCTACTCCACCACACTTCAGCAGATGGGAATCGAGATTCTCTACGGCGCCGACTATCAGGTGGGAATCTGGAACTGGTTAAAGGACCATGGGGACGATATTCAGTTTGCCTATTTGAACCGCCCCCACATTGCCTCCAAATATATTGACTATATTAAGGAAAATACCAAGATCAAGGTGATCTATTACGGCCATGACCTTCATTTCTTAAGGGAAAGCAGAGAGTATGAGATCACCGGAGATCCCAAGAATCATCAGGCGGCGGCCTACTGGAGAAGCGTGGAGCTGTCGCTTATGTACAAGGCGGCAGTGTCCTACTATCCATCCTATGTGGAGAGGGACGCTATAAAAGCGGTGGATGAGGACATTCCCGTTAAGGATATTGTGGCTTATGTGTATGAGGAGTTTCGGGAGGACATTCCCCAGGACTTTGAGAAAAGGGAAGGAATCCTGTTTGTAGGCGGATTCGCCCATCCGCCCAATGCCGATGGGGTGCTGTGGTTTGTGAGGGAGATTTACCCCCTGATTTGCCAGGAGGTGAAGGCGGCAGGAGGAACTCTGCCTCCGTTCTATGTGGTGGGTTCTAAGGTTACAGAGGAGATCAGGGCCTTGGAACAGCCGGGAAACGGCGTGGTGATCAAGGGCTTTGTCAGCGAGGAGGAGTTAAAAAGGCTGTACGACACGGTCCGTTTGGTGGCAGTGCCCTTACGATACGGGGCTGGGGTCAAGGGAAAGGTAGTGGAAGCCCTCTACAACGGAGCGCCCATTATTACCACCACTGTGGGCGCAGAAGGAATTGCCGGCGCAAACCAGGTTATGGCAGTGGTCGACGATCCCAGGGAATTTGCCCATACTGCCGCTCTTTGCTACAGTCAGCCGGAAACGTGCCTGGACATGAGTCGGAAGGCAAAAGAATATGTAAAAAGCCGCTACAGCGTGGAAGCGGCCTGGAGTGTGGTGGAGACGGATTTCAGCCTGTCGTAAAACTGGGGGTAGAAATCCTGGTTTGCATCATACGGCTTAAAAATCATTTCATTGAGAATCAGAAGATTCACTTGCTTTGCCCATTCAGGACCCTTTTTGGAAAGAGGGTCCTGAAGATCTTTCAGGAAGTAATGCCAGTCGCAGATAAATGTCTCATACCGGTCAAAATCAGGAATACCGATCCACTTGCGGACCTTTACCTTGGTTCGGTTCTGGCGGCGGCACTCCTTTACCTGGAGAAAATAGGAGAAGGACCGGTTCTCATAGTACCGTCCTAAGGGAAAAAGGCGGCAGAAGCCGGGGCGGAACTTATGGATGGAACAGCGGCCGGCCCCTGTGAGAAAAGGACACCGGTCAGGGGCCCCCTGCATCTTAATGTGGGGCAGGACTATGCCATCCACTACGCCTAAATCTATGGAGCGGTTCATAAGGGATGTTATGGGGGCGCCAAGGCCTAAGGTCAGGTGATAAAGGTCAAAAGGATCCAGGATAATGGTGTCGGCCATGCTTTCACAGCAGGCGGAACACCCCAGGCAATCCCCGCACCCGGCTTTCACCAGGTCGTCGGCCTTGTATAATTTTCCGTCGGAAACTTCGGTCAGGGTGATGAAGCGGTTCATGGGAGCCTCCTAAGTGTGTACGTTTTTGTTGGGATTGGCATAAGCTTACTATAGCAGAAATCCCGCCCCCTGAAAAGATGTAATTGAGAATATGCCTGTCATATGTTAAGCTGTAGTTATGGAAAAAGAGACAGGCCTCTGTAAGAAGGAGAAATGTATGGTAAAGGACATGACGGAGGGGAGTATCCCCAGGCACTTGATATTTTATGCGGTTCCTCTGATTCTGGGGAATTTGTTTCAGCTGACCTACAATGCTGTGGATTCCATTATTGTGGGGCGGTTTATCGGGAAAGAGGCTTTGGCGGCAGTGGGGACTGCCAGCCCGGTGATGAATATTATTATTCTGGGAATCTCAGGGATCTGTATTGGGGCTTCCGTGCTCATGAGCGGATTTTTCGGTGCCAGGGAGGAGGAGATGGTGAGAAAGGAGATGGCTACCACGGCGGTGTTCGGGGTGTATTTCTCCTTGATTGTGGTAGCCTTGGGTATTCTGATTACCAGACCCCTGTTAAAGGCGCTGTATGTGCCTGAGGAGATTCTTGACACCTCCTCTTCCTATTTAAGAATCATCTTTTTAGGGGCGCCCTTTACCTTTTTTTATAATGCCGTTTCTTCCGCCTTAAAAAGTGTGGGAGACTCCAAGACTCCTTTGAAATTCCTGGCTTTCTGCTCTGTGCTCAACGGAGCTCTGGATGTAATCTTTATCGGGCTGTTGGGCTTTGGGATTACTTGTTCCGCCGTGACTACCGTAGTGGCCGAGGCGCTGTCGGCAGTGCTGTGTATTGCCTATGTGTACCGCAGGATACCCCTTCTCCAGCTTAAGCCGGGAGAGTTTAAGGTGGATCGGGGACTGTTAAGGCAGACTCTTCAGTATGGCAGCGTTACGGCTCTGCAGCAGTCATGCCAGCCCATCGGAAAGCTTTTGATCCAGGGGGCTGTGAATCCTATGGGGGTAGATGTTATGGCGGCCTTTAATGCGGTGAATAAGATTGACGCCTATGCCTTTACGCCGGAACAGAGCATTGCCAACGCCATCACCACCTTTGTGGCCCAGAACGAAGGGGCGGGAAAAAAGGAGCGGATCAAGAAGGGATTTGGGACGGGCATGGCCCTGGAGTTTTGCTACTGGATCCTGATCTGCGGAGCTATTCTGGCTCTGCGGGGCCCCTTAATGAGGCTTTTTGTGGGAAGCGAGGCAGGAGAGATTGTGGCCCTGGGCAGCGGATATCTGGGGATTATGGCATTGTTCTACATTCTTCCCGGGTTTACTAACGGGGTTCAGGGGTATTTCCGAGGAAGAAAATACATGAAGATGACGCTTTTAGGCACATTGATCCAGACCAGCCTCCGGGTAATCTTCGTGTATCTGCTGACACCGGGAATGGGACTCAACGGAGTAGCATTTGCCTGTGCCATCGGATGGATCGTAATGCTTCTGGTGGAGCTTCCTTACTATTTTCATGTCCAGTCCCGGGACTGAACATATATGTATGATGCATATCATACCTTGATTTTCCAGCCTGCTCTAATAGGAACAGAATCCGGCTGAAATCCAGCCGGAATGGAGTCAGGCAGCAGGGAGTAGACCGCAAAGGTTTACTTTGCATGAATTTTGTTGTCAAATTCGTCTGTAGATTGACATTGCGCTGCCAAACGCAGCCAAAGGCACAGCGTTTCCCTGAGCAATCCCCTCTGACATGGCTTCCTTCCACACATGAGCTTTCCATGCACGCTCATCACGCACCTGCTTCAGATATGCCTCATACCTTAAACGCAGAGGATTGCTTAAACTAAGCCGCCGCAGCAGTCCGATAGCCTGCAGAATTCCCGGATTCTTTGTTTTGATCATTTTTAAATCCTCCTCTGTCTCCACATTAAAAAAACGTATCCAATGACTATTATTATACCTGGTATCCTGCCACAGCTCAACTGTTTTGTTAATAAAACTACTGGTCAAATAAATGGTTCAAATCTCATGGAACATCTGCAGAATCTGCAAAGACTACTGCCGGAGGGAACCTCCCGCAAAGATTGTATTTAGTATATATAGAATCATGACTTTTGCCAACACATTTATCGGAGCTGACAGCGTTGTAAAATGTGTTGGCAAAAGTCTCAAAATGTGGCATAAGCCTTATGGTATTTATTCTTTGTCACCCTGATGTGTGACAATTCCGTTTTTGTCGGAGGAATAATAGGTATTGTCGGCATCCTTTACGTTTTTCTTGTTCTTCTGGATTTTTCCCGACTGATTTACCAGATATTCCTTGCCTTCAAACTGGATGATTCCGTAGCGTATTCCCTCATCGATGGTGAGGAGGCGGCCTTTCTCATAGATCGCTCCATCGTAGATGCCTTCCGTGCCGGCGCCTGATGTCTTAAAGTGATAGGTGTATTTTTCTCCATCCAGGGTAACTGTGGTTTTCCCGGTCTGCATAACCCCTTCCTTGGGGCTGTCTCCGAAGTAGTAGACAGAGCAGGTGTCGTCTGCCGAAGGAAGATCGGCTTCGCTTTCAATCTTCTCATAGGAGATGATTTTCTTATTCTGCACCTCCATCTTATAAAGACCGTGAAGCATTATGCCTCCGTTTCCAAAGCCGTAAGGCCGTTTGTCAATGGTTTTAATCTGGTTGGTTACCACGCCTCCGTTTTTCAGGCCGTAGAACCAGTAGGGCTCATCGTCATAATATGCCTGGGGATCAATGTCTTCGCTGGGAACGGTTTTAAACCATCCTACTGCCAGCCAGCACTGGCTGGGATCTTTGTAGTAGGAATTTTGTGGAGTTGCAGCGGAAGCATTGGAGTCCGTGGCATAGTGCCACTGGTATTTGGCATTGCCGTTCTCTAAGAAAAGGTATTTGCCTCCGTTAATATTCTTTTTGGTGTTTACGGTTTTCTTTCCGTTGGACTGGAAGTAAAACCAATATTCCCCCTCAAAAAATTCATCATCACTGTCAGGATCTTCTACTTCCAGTTTTCTCCATTCATTTTGAGCCATGGCGCCATCATCGGCACTGCCGCAGTAGTAGATTCCTTCTTTCCAGGCATCTTCACCAGTAAGACGCTGGGACTCCCCGCCTACCCAGCCGAAAAGGAGATGGCCCTTCTCGTCAAAGGCGTATTTGCTGGTTTTTCCGTTTCCGGATGTTATGGATTTGAAAGAGGTGCGTCCTGACTGAGGCGCTGTGTATGCCTTTCCGTTAGGCTGAAAATAGTACCAGACTTCATCGGGATCATCTTCATGGTCCGGCTCTTCATTGGGAAGTTTGCGCCACTGATTGGTGACCTGTGCCCCATCGGAATTGACATAATAGTAATTGTCCCCGTGCTCGATGAGCTGGCTGCGGACCATGAATCCATCGTCCCCCAGATAGAACCAGTGATCTCCTGATTTTTTCCACACATTGGATGCCGGGGTCTGGTCCGTCTCATAATAACGCCATTCATCCCCCTCCTTCTGCCATCCTGTGGCGGCAAAAGCAGTCATGGCGATGCCAAAAGTCATAATTAAGCCTGCTCCAAAGGCAGAACACATCATCCTGTTTTTTCTCATAGATGTTCCTCCATTTCCTGTGAGATATCCTTTCGGGTATCTTGTTGTTTATTGTGAGGCAAGTGTATACCTTAGAGCAGCTCCAGAGTCAATGAATGAATTATTTCGATTTGTTTACGAATACAGGGACGAAGATTTCCTGGCAGTATGCGGCCCCATTCTGACAGATGCGGGAAAAATTGGCGGTGGAAAAGACCTGAGGCGAGGGGATAAGTCCTTGGTCTAAGGCCCACTGGCGCATGGCGGTGATGAGAGAGGCAGGGGGCTTTGAGGAGTCTGCCTCCATAACCGTGTGAATGCAGGAGGAAGGAGGAGTCGGCTCACAGCCGGACAGATCGTAATCCGGATCCAGGAGCTTAGCAACATCATCATAGAGCAAAAGGAGCGTATGGCTGTAGGTCAGATCCGTCTCATAGCTCTGCTCTTTGTCAGGGCCGGAGTCCGGGGCAGCTAAGGAAAAGCCGGACTGATACTGGTAGCAGTCATAGAGATAGGCCATATCCAGTCCGGGGTGTTTGCGGGAAAGGGAGAACCACTGACTCAGTCCCTTTGCCGGAGAGTCCAGAGTACAAAGAATCCTGGACTGAGGAAAAGGCGCCAGATGGAACTGATTCAGGCATTCTTCCATGGATTCATAAATCTTTTTTATGGAGAGAAGGCGGGAGAGGGCTTGTTTGTGAAAAGCGATGGCTTCCAGCTCTTCCGTTACCTGCCGGCACAAAGTCCCCTGGTAGTCGGGATCCATAGGGGCGAAGTCCAGCAGCTCCCCGATGGTGTCAAGGTCAAGGTTCAGCTTCCGAAAGAAATAGATATGGACCAGGCGGTACAGATCTTCTTCCGTAAAATACCGGTATCCGTTGGCCTTCTTCCGGGAGGCGAGAATTCCTTTTTTTTCGTAAAAACGCAGAGTATCACGGCTGATTCCTGTGATGGCAGAGATATCTCCAATCATGTATTCCTGATGCTTCATAGTCTAACTCCTGTCTGTTGTTTAATCTGTATAGAGTTTACTAGGCTCGGAAGAAAGGGTCAATGGAGTTTCTAAAATCGGAAGGAAATGGAAGGAAAGCTTAAAAAATGTCAGGAATTTGTCAGAAAAACACTGGACATATTTCCCCAGATGGTTTAGAATAAGGAGGAATTGAAAAGACGTGCCGGTGCACGGAATTATAACGAAAGTTATGATTTGTGCTCCGGATCATTATGGCAGGGGCGCAAGGCCTCTGTTTTTTGTTCTATAGGAAAGCTCGTTCCATAGAAAATCATGTCCTCTCTGGTCTTGTGCCCTGCACGGAAAGAACAGGAGGAAAAGATGATGAGAGCAAACAGCAGTATGAAAAAATGGGGAAGGGATCTGATCTATGATCTGATCGGGGCCCTCCTTCAGGCCTTTGGGGTGTGGTGTTTTATTGAACCCTGTATGATTGCGCCGGGAGGAGCATCGGGTATTGCCCTGCTGGTGAACCATATAACCGGTCTGCCTGTAGGTACTCTGACCCTGATTATCAATATCCCTCTTTTGATCAGCGCATATATTCTCCTGGACAAAAAGATGGCTATAAAAACCATACGAACCGTGGTTCTCATGACCATTGTCCTGGATATGGCCGTCTCCCCCTGGATCCCTCAGTATGTGGGAGACCGTTTGATCTCCTCGGTATTCGGAGGGATCCTTGTGGGGGCAGGCATGGCCCTGATTTTTATGGAGGGATCCACTACCGGGGGAGGAGATATCCTTGCAAAGCTTCTCCAGAAAAAATTTCCCTATATGCACACAGGGTATGCCATTATGCTCATTGACATTGTGGTCATCGGCGCGTCAGTTCTCGTGTTCCGGGAACTGGAGTCCGCGCTCTACGGCATGATCTCCATGGTGTGCACCACCCAGGCCATTGACGCTATTCTCTACGGCATGAATAAGGGAACCATGGTAATGATTAACTCTCCGAAAAACCAGGAGATTGCCTCCAGGATCATGGCCAGGCTGGACCGGGGTACCACATTTTTTAAGAGCGTGGGCGGATACAGCCGGAAAGAGTGCGAGACTCTTATGTGCGTGGTGGACAGAAAGCAGTTCTACCTGGTAAAGGAAATCATCGACAGCTGTGATCCGGGGGCATTTGTCATTGTGTCCGAGACCAAGGAGGTGTATGGAGAGGGTTTCCTAGATGACCCCAGATGGAAGGAGGGAGGCATCCCGCAATCGTGAGATGCCCCGACAGGCGGAAGATGCGGCCTGTCATAAACCTAATGCTGAGAAGGCAAGATTGACCATAACACAGAGGAGAAAGCCTAGTGCGGTCGGAAGAAGGATGGCTGCTGCAGTCCATTTCAGGCTTCCGGTTTCCTTTTTGATAGTAAGACAGGTGGTGGAGCAGGGCCAGTGGAAGAGACAGAAAATCATCATGCACACCGCCGTCTTTAAGGTCCAGCCGTGATTGGTAAGAAGCGTAAGGAGGGCGGCGGAGTCTGTCATTTCTACCAGGTATCCGCTTTGCAGGTAGGCCATAAGCATAATGGGAAGTACGATTTCATTGGCGGGAAATCCCAAAAGGAAGGCCATGAGGATCACCCCATCCAGACCCATAAGCCGTCCAAGAGGGTCAAAGAATCTGGTGAGATGAAAAAGCAGGCTGCTTCCCCCAAGGGTTGTGTTGGCCAGAAGCCAGATTACAAGTCCGGCGGGAGCAGCGATGGAGACTGCACGCCCAAGGACAAAGAGGGTTCGGTCAAAGACGGAACGGACAAGGACTTTTCCCACCTGGGGACGGCGGTAGGGCGGCAGTTCCAGGGTGAAGGCAGAGGGAATCCCCTTTAATAAGGTATGGGACAGCAGCCAGGAGGAGCCTAAAGTGGCGGTCACGCTTCCGATAATAGCGGCAGTGAGAAAGAGAGCGGCTAAGAGGGAACCAACGGCGCTTCCCTGGATTCCCGTAAGGAAAAACAAGGTGATCAGAGTAAAAAGAGTGGGAAACCGCCCATTGCAGGGAACCAGGGAGTTGGTGAGGATAGCCATAAGACGCTCTCTGGGGGAATCAATAATCCGGCATCCAATGACACCGGCAGCATTACAGCCAAATCCCATGGCCATGGTAAGACACTGTTTTCCGCAGGCCCGGCACCGCTTAAAGGAGCGGTCCATATGGAAGGCCACTCTGGGAAGATACCCTAAATCCTCCAGCAAGGTGAACAAGGGAAAAAAGATTGCCATGGGGGGCAGCATGACAGACACGACCCAGGCCAGAACCCGGTAGGTTCCGTACACCAGAGCCTGGACTGCAGGGGCAGGGATTTTCAAGGCTTCAAGCCACAGAACCAGCCGGCCTTCCAGGGAGAAGAGGAGATTCCATAGAAGCCTGGAAGGGTAATTGGCGCCTGCCATGGTCAGCCAGAACACTCCCATGAGGAGAAAGACCAGAAGCAGGCTTCCGGTGAATCTCCCGGTAATGATCCGGTCAATCTGTTCCTCCCGTTTTCTGTAGTTGATCTTGGTGTAGTGCACCGCCTCCCGAGCAAGGTGCTTGGGGGAGAAATCAAGGCAGTCATAGTGGCCGCGAATGCCGCCGCACTCCAGAATTGCCTCCTTTAAAAGGGTTAGATCCCTGGAACACCTGGCGCAGCAGGGTACCACGGGGAACTGCAGCACATCCTCAAGAAGGCCAAAATCAATCTGGATTCCTTTCTTTTGGGCTTCGTCGCAGAGATTAATGCACAGGACCAGAGGGATTCCCTGGTCTTTGATGGGTTCTAGAGAGAGAATCTGCTTTAAAAGATGAAGCCCTCGTTCCACACAGGTGGCATCACAGACCACAACTACGGCGTCTGCCTGGCCGGAGGATAAGTACTGCCTGGTAATCTCTTCTTCTTTTGAGTGGGTGTTGAGGGAATAGGTGCCGGGCAGATCCACAAGGATGCAGGTTTTGTCATTACATGTAAATTCACCGCAGGCAGATGCTACTGTTACGCCTGCCCAGTTGCCGGTCGGTTACTTGGAATATAGGGGTAATTGTTTTTATAAAAAAATAAGAGTGTAAGTGCGGTGTCGGTTAGTGCTTTTAGAAACGCGAATTTCTTTAAGTATGGACCTCCAGAAGAACCGTTTTTCCTCGTTTGAAAAAGTGGAGTAAAGGGATTCAAAATCATCATTAAGAAGCTGTTTTAGTTTTGAGATATTGTTCGTTGATTCAATAATGTCTGGAAGCTCTTGCAGCTGCTTCATGTAGGCTTCATGGTCAGCTTTGTATTCATCAAGGCTTATTAGTTCGTTAAGATACAAATCTTTTAATTTATTTAGCTTTTTTTGAATAGTTTGCTTTCGGGTACGATTATCAATTACCGGCGCAAGGTGAGATTCGTAGGAAGCGATATAAGAAGAAATTTCGCCCCTTATGCAGGAAAGAAGGTATCGCTCAATTACGATTTCATTTATCTGCCCACCATTGGGACATTCATGATATAATGTAGACCGCTTACATTCGTAACCGTGCTTGCGGATTTTTTTTAATTGCCCTCCAGACATATATCTGGAGGAGTAAGAAACTCCAGGCATTGCGTAGCCGCATTCATTACAAATTAGCATTCCAGAAAATACATAAGAATATCGGCTATTGCTACGCACATTTTTATGTTCTGCAATCATTTTTTGGATGTCGAAAAATATTTGATCGCTGACAATTCTGGGACAGTAATGGTCATTGTCGCGATATCGGCCGGTGTATTTTTCGTTACGGAGAACACTGGAATAAAAATTATTAATGGTCATGTGGATCCCATGATCCCTCAGATATTGCCAGCCTTTACCCATGGACTGGGTATCCCAGACGGTCCGGAAAGCAGCGGCTATAATAGGAGCTTCTTCGGATAGTTCCAGATGTTTGTTTTCGATGCGGTATCCGCGAGGGACCTTGCCGGTTATAACTTCGCCATGTTCCACTTTATTTTTAAATACATCACGCACACGGATACCGCCGTTCTGCGCCTCCAGTTCCGCCCAGGTCATGGATTGGGCAACAAATGCTCTGCCATAGGGAGTACTGGTATCAAAAAAAGGCTGATTGATAGCCGACCATGATACATGGAATTTTTCGAGAGTCTCCTGCGTGTTGAGATAATGGCGGAGGCTGCGAAACCAGCGGTCAAGTTTTGTGAATATAATCATGTCGATTTTGCCGGCACGGACATTTCTCATGAGCCGGGCGAAATCATCCCTCTCCAGTTTCTGGCCAGAGACCCCATCATCAATATAAATATCTTGCAAAGCTGTTTCCGGGTGAGAATTGATATAAGCAAGGCATGCTTCCTGCTGATCTCTGACGGAATCGCCATTTTTAGCCTGTTCATCAGAAGAAACACGGACATAGACAGCAACACGGACTACAGATGGAGGCATATTTTTAAATTGATTTTTCATAAAATCATCTCCGAATTTTATTTGGATTGAGAATGTGAAGTAATCATTATATATTTTTTATCTGGAGCAATGTCTTCTCCACTCTGCGTCTGACATTATCATATCTTCCCATTCCGGATAGTAGAAGAGGACAGATCTCTCCATAAGAGCATGTTGCTGATCTGGAGAGAGGGAAAGAAAAGTGGTGGAAAGGATTTGATTCATGAGAGACCTCCATTCTAAAGATTTTGGAATACAGATAAAATCTTGTTGGATCCATATGATTGTGTTATACTTAATGAGTTACCGCCCCGATACTGGCAACAGGAAGGGGGTGTTCTCGTGGAATCGGTTTTAGCTTTTATCATCGCTGTTGCGGCTGGTGTAGCTTGTCACTACATCATCAAGTGGTTAGACAGTGATGATTAGTCGGTAACTAGCCCCGGTCTGTTCCACCGCATACGGAAAAGAAGCCCTCGGAGTGGCACCTCCGGGGGCTTCGCTTTTGTCCTCGTGGACTGGTTTTAGCTTCTTGTCTGTCGACATTATAGCATATGCAAACCCAATTTGCAATATCCCCCCAAATATTTAATTGTCAATCTTCCTCAGCTTTCCCCAGCACCTTTCCCAATACGATAATCCTATCATCATCAGCAGTAAGTCCAGGATAGTCGGGGTTTAAAGAAATAAGTCCAGTTTCCCCCACCTTTTTAATGTAAATGCTGTTGGCTTTTTGGAATATGCCTATGTCTCCAACATTTAAGTGTTCGGTTTTCTGGACATATACAATATCCCCATCGGAATATTCCGGCTCCATGGAATCGCCACTTACGCCGATAACGTAGTCGGCATTCTTGTTTATTTCATTTTCTGGGTAGGATCTAACCCCCGCGGCTATGTCGGAAAACTCCACGCTGGTGCCGGCGGCAGCTATCCTGCCATAGTAGGCGAAAAAGTGAGGAGAGATAGAGCGTATGGCCAGCCGCTTCTGGAGGTGTTCTATGGTATCGGCGGCTCCTTTGGCCTGGGTGGTGCGGTCGAGTTCCCTGTCTATAACCATGTCAACAGATTCTCTACCAAAATCATCAAGTTCCCTATACCTTTTTACAAGTAATTTTTCCACTGGTGAAAAATCTCCGGGTTCGGCGGCTAACAAATAATTAGGAGTAATATCTAAAATTCCACAAATTAATTCAATAGTATCCGGATCTGGCTTATTAAGGTCGTTTTCCCAATTGCTTATAGAGTTATGTTTTGCAGATATTAGGCTAGCTAATTGTTTTTGGGTCATATTCTTTGCAGTTCTGGCATTTCTTAAACGTTTTCCAAAAGTCATCTTGGTCACCCCTCTCTTATAGAGAGAATAGCATAGGATTTCGATTTTGTAAATATAAATTTCAAAATTATTGAAAAAATATATTGACATTTCAAATTAAATGACATATACTGGTGATAGTTTCAATTAAATCGAAATCGCAGGGAGGTGAATCGAAGTTGGAATTAGGAGAAAAGTTAAAACAATATCTGGAGGATAATGGGATAACACAATCCCATATAAGTCGTAAAACAGGAATCAATCCAGTCAAATTGAATCTTGCTTTAAACGGAAATAGGAAGTTTACATTTTCGGAATACGAATTAGTTTGTGGGGCTTTGAAAGTAGACACCAACTATTTTCTCAAGCCCAGATTACCAGACGGGAAGGAGGTGGGGTGAGCAGGAATGTTGTACATTGACAAGAGAATAGACGGAGGTGAGTGAGGGAGTGGAGAAACAAAAACTTGAGACCGTTTCTAACAGGTTGCTGGAAGTCTGTGTAGAAAACGGTCTCACAATTACAGAAATGGCTAAAATTACTTTTATATTTAAACGTAGAGTAATAGAGGAAATCCGAAGAATGGAACAAAGGGTTAGTTTTACAATAGAGCCCGATTAAGGTTATCAAATATCCGCTCATGAGCTGTTGGAAAAATGCTGCAAGATACTTATAAGTGCTAAGGTAGATGATTTGCGTGCAAGATTTTAAAAGCTCTGAGCACCAAAATTTGTTACAGAATCATCCTCTCCCATGCGTTGAGAAAAGTAATCAAAAACTTTTTTATATTCATTATAGTAAGACTCTGGAGATGCATCCTTATACTTTTGATTTGTTGCAAGATATTGCAATGTTAATTGTTGAATAAAAGATGTTTTGTTCATATAAGGCTCCTTTCTGAGGGCGGTACTGAATAATAGTTTTGGATGTATCATACTACAGAAAATTTAGAAAATCAATATTTTTATATAGAAAATCAAAATAAAGAAGGAGTATATTACTCTCTTTGAAATGCTCCTCTATAAAGGCAGGAATTGCACCTACACCAATTGCTTTGGCATTAGCAAATTTAGAAACAGGTTTAGTTATGCTCGAAAGAATAGCACAGGATCTATCAGCAAGGTGAGAGGACACTTTAGCGGTACAAAGCATGATGTCAAGAATTGATTGTTAAATTACCAATAATTTATCCGTAAATTTAGTACCTCCTATTGAAGCTGATGTAGAGTGCAATTTCTGTCTTTGTGGAGGAGCATTTCTTGGCAAATGATAAGTTTACGAGTTTTGTAGCAGTAGGCTATTCCAATTGTGTTGGTATACAGACTTTTCATAACATTATCAAGATACAGGAGGAAGTAACATGTGGAAAAATAGAGGAGAGATTACAATCAGTTTAAAAACGGATAGAAACAGCATAGCAGGGTTGATCTCAGAAGCAGAGAAGCAAATGGAGGAGCTCTCAAGAACAATAGTGAGATTAAAATACTGTCTGTCTTTAGAGGAAACAGTTTCACCTGCCGCACACACAGCAGCAGGTGAAGACAATCAATTAACAAGGGAGCCTAAGGGAAAGTGAAGATGGAAAAGATAGACCAAACTATAGATGTCATCTGTGAACGTATCCAGTCGGAGATAAAAGATAATTCTGCAGTGGCTATGAGTACTGTTATGTCAGAATGGATAAAATCCCTGGCTGCGTTGATAACAGCCAGGGCTAATCTGAATATGTCGGTTAGAGTGCATGAGAGTAAAAGGCTTAATCAGAATCATTAGAAGTAATAAATCCAATACGTCTGGCTGGTTTTGTCTTGTCTTCTCGTTCAATAGAAGTAAGTAAAAAGTTCAGCTGATTTATGTGCTGTATAAGTTGAGCGTATTTACCATTTACAAAACCGTAGAAATATAGCATATCAGGATTTTGATAGCCTATGGAAGTAACGACCATAGTTATGGAGGAACCAAAAGAAGCAAGATTTAAGGCGACTTGGTGTTCTTCATCGAGATTTTCTTCAAACTCGTGAATTTCTTCCATGATCTTTTCGTACTTCCAATCTGCTAAGTTGTAATTACGGATGGGTTCAATAATGGAATTGTACATAAGTTCTCTCCTTTCCTTTGTACTTGGCTGCGGCAACAGCCTGTAAACAAAGTATAAGACAGAATAGGAAAAAGGACAAGAGAATGATCAGACACCAGATAATAGGGAAGTGAGAGAGGAAAGAATAAACCAATTCGGACAGGCAACAAGTACAAGCCATAAGACATACAATCAACCAGAAAGGGGATGATGATGTGTCAGAAAACACAGAAAACAAATTAGATGTCAGAAAAGCATTTGAAGCGATTGCCTACATAATAGGAAAGCGCGAGAATGTGATAATTGAGGTGGTTGACGTAAAACGAAGGGAAACCGAAGAGGAAACAGCATAGTAAAAGTGCTGCTACAGAGCTTGTATGAAGCCCCGCCTAAAGGCGGAGCCAGTGGACAAGTATTCCCCAGACTCAAGATATTGAGAGCTCTGGGGCACAACCTGAAAGGAGGCCTATCTCGTGAAAAAGGTGGATCGTCTGGAGATCGAAAACAAAATACTGAGGGAGTCCTTAGAACAGATCCGGCAGGCCGTAGAGAAATTTGATCAGATTCCGTTTACAGAGAGATATACAACAGAGCACATGATTGGATGCATTGTTTCTGCAAGATATTACTCCGATTACAAAGAACGCCTTGAAAAAGAACTTAAGCGGGAGGGAAAAAAGAGATTCCACATCAAAATGAGGGAAGAAATGGAGAAAAGCCAAAGACAGACGGAAGAAGGAGGTGGACAATCTGATTATAAAAGGTTGTAGGAGCATAGCCGAATACGCATTCCGCAGGTGGATGTCAGATAATGGATTTATAAATGGATATTTTACCCTGGAAGTAAATGGAAACAAAGCCGTCATTAAGGATAAAGCTGGGGAGACATTAAATCTTACATATGACG
>JAAWHU010000001.1 GCA_022796015.1 Hungatella sp.
TCTTATAGATCTCCTCATTGGACAAAAGCTGTCTGGCCTCCATCTCCACAAAAGTGCCGTAGTCCCCGATCTCCTTCTCATAAAACTCCTGCAGTTCCTCCCCCAGGGGATAATTATCCAGGTCATATAAGTGCCCTTCTTTGACATTGGCCCCTTTCTTCCGCCAGAAAGAATTGCCGATGAGGGTCTTTTCCCCTGCGACAGACTCATACTCCTCATCCTTGTGAGCCTTAACCAGGGCATCTAATTTCTTGAGCTTCCCGATAATCTCCTTTTCCGTCAGAGGAATGCACCGCTTCATCATCCCGTTTCCCGGACTGAGCTTAAGGAACTCCTCCTCCGCGTCCGGGTCATAGAGACCGAACCCCTTTTTCTCTGCAGCTGAAGTCTCCTGTTTCCCCAGAATCTCCCCTAAAAGAATCTTCTCCTTGTCGGAAGGATTCTCCACCAGAGAAGCCAGGTTCTTTACCTTCCCGTAAAATTCCGACTTCTCCTTATCCTTTGACATCCGCAGAAGAAGATCCAGTCCGCCGCTTCGCTTCTCCTCCCTCTTGTCAGTCAAAAGCCGCTTAAGACATTGTTCCATGTCCTTTTCCCTCTGTTTCATGAGGAAGTTTAACAGCACCCCTCTGAGAGAGCTTCTCTTAAACCGCAGCATATCCTCCATAAGCTCATAGTCCCGGCTTTCCAGAGACAACCTCTTCACCAGAGAAACTGCCCTTCTGGACGTGGACTCCTCCGTAATCCCCATACACTGAATCAGCATGTCCCTCTGAGTCCGGTTCTTCGGCGCGTGAAGAAGAAGGGTCATAAGATCCGCCCTGCCGTGACTGCCCGACATCTCCGAAAGAAGCCCTGCCGCCTGGGTAATCTGCTCCTCATCTCCCAGCACATAGGCCAGAAAGGCCAGCTGCCTGATGACGTCGGAAGGCCCTATCTCCACCCGGTGCCATGGGAAGATACAAGGTTCCCACACCATCCCTTTTTTAGGAAGCTGCTCATAGATTCCGTAAAATCTTCTGTAAAGCGCCTGGGCATCCTCCCGGCTGTCGTAATAGTCCGTAATGTTTGCCTTCCTAGGTTTATTCTCCCAGTTGGTCCCTCCTGTCTTACGGTCAAAAAGCCCGTTTACCCAGCTGTAAATTTCCGTGGAATAAGCCGGAAGAAATGCCGCCGCCAGCTCCAAATCATCGCCAAACTCCAGAATCACTTTCTTGGCCGTTTTCTGTCTGAGCCGGCTGTCAAAAAGGCTTTGGTTATAGTAGGACGCCGTCAGTTTCTGATTCTTTGTCCCGCAGTCAATAAGCTTTTCCATGGCCGCCACGGCCTTATGGGCTTCGTCAAATCCCAGGGCCCACAAGGCCACGCTGATGACAATAGAATCATTGCTTGCAAGCTGCTCATGGCAGAACCTTTCGTCCCTGAGACATTGACCCATAAGGCTTAACATCTTGTCCGTCAGCCTGTCCACGCTGTTTTCCCCGAAAATTCCGATCCAGGTGCACACAGCCCTTCTCACGGAAGAATACCGGATCAGGTTATTCTTCTCAATCACCTCGAAAAGCACCAGAAATGCTTCCCTGGTTCCCTCATCCATGGCCTCGCAGATACTCTGGCGCAGCCCTTCCTGGAGCCTGGCCGCCAGCAGAAGATCTCCCAAAAGCTTATGTAACTCTCCATTGTCCGACTGGATAATCCCCAGGATCATCTCCCGGTTTAAGTAGGCCGTGTTGTTCTCGCTTAAGATTAAGTCCTTTAAAGCATGGATAACCTTCTTGTTCCCCCGGTCGATCTCCGCCGCATAAATGTAGCTGAAATACCGTTCAAAACCCCATGCATGCCTCACGTAGTCCAGAGTCTCCTCATCCATGCGCCCATAGATATAATCCTCCACCGGCACCTTGCAGTACTGAAGATTCTCATAGGCCTTCAGTATGGAAAATGCCTGACGCACACTGGGTCTGTAGTCCTTTGTCCTTACGGTCCTCCGGTTCCAGCCATAAGAAAAGGGGAACTGGTTTAGCTTATCTATAATATACAGAAATGAGGACCTGTATTCCTCCGGAACAAAGATCTTAAGCAAATCCCTTCCCTGAAACCATGCGGAAGGCTTCAAACCCTCATAGAACTCACTGATTGCCTGAGACACATTGCCTCCGTTTACCCCATAATCCCCTGCCAGCTCAAGGGCCAGATCCTTGTCACTGCCGGCAAGCCTTCCGATGCACTTAAAGCGCTCCTCCCTCCTTGCCTTTTCAAGCCTTGCCCTGGTATTCCCATCGTACTCCGCCATGTTGCTCAAACCTCCTCCTTTTTCTCTCTCATAGTATTAACTTAGCCGAATATTCTTTATATGTTACGCCGCTCTTGCATTGGCATTAATACCCTCAATTACCTTTCGGATTCCCATCCACACATTCATATCCGTGAACAGCTCCGCCACACTCCCCTGATCCGTAAAAGGCGCACCCTGCAGCACGGATAAGTCCTTCATCAGCCCATTATGCACCACATACTCCACAATCTGATTCACAAAATAGATCTGCCGGCTGTCCAGCTTGGCTCCCTTTAGATATTCCCCAAAGGCCTCCTTGGCCGCATTCATGTCCAACCCTATAATCTCCCGGACAAACTCCCCTAAAGGCTTGTCCCCATACTCCGCCTCGTAGTCCTCCTTTGTCCCCAGCTCACTCCAGAGGATATTTTCCAGTACTTCCATATCCTCCTGAGTCATGGGCTTATTCTTTTTTAACTTGTTAATTACAAGATTATCCTGGTGCTGACGCACATAGAACTCTGCCTTTGCCCTATAATTTTTCAAATCATCACTGTCCAGTTCAGACTCCCTCCAGTCAATAGACAAAATCTGATCCTCAAAGTCAGTGTCATACCGCATCTTCTTTTTAGGAATATACTTCATCAGCTCCCGAAGGCTCTTCCTGATATGCTCAAAGTCATCTATCCCTGCGCGCTCCAGGTAATCCGTGTGAAGAATCTTATTAAGCAGCTCTGCCTTTTCCCTAATCTCCGGTATATTGGCCACCCGGGAGAGCTCACTTACCTTTTTCTGCAGATCACTGCAGCCCTTTTTGTACCGCCTTCCCATGAGACAGGCCAGCTCTATCCCATACATCAGCGCGTCAAACCGAACGGCACCTGCCTCCTCCCTGTCCGGCTGTATGAGGGGCGCCAGTTCCTCCCGCACCACCAAGGTATCCTCATAGCTGAGAGTCTCATACCCTGTCTGGTCCGAATAAAGATCCACATATTTCAAATGCTGACGAACCCCAAAATTATCACGGTTCAATTCCCGCACCTTTTCGCTCATATGACATACCAGTTCATTGCGGTAAGCAATAAGCCGCTCTGTCTGATACTTCACATCCTGCAGTTCATAGGCCATCTGAAATTCCAGATGAAAGACTGCTCCCTGCAGGGCCAGCCCATTAGAAGCCGCCTTCCCCTTCTCCATGCGGAAAAATTCAAAATTTCCACAGAAATCAAATATATAAAATCTCTCCTTGTCCGCCCCATCCAAAAGTCCGGGACACAGCCGCGTTCCCCTCCCGATCATCTGCCAGAACTTGGCCTTACTCATAACCTTCTTGAAAAATACCAGATTCAGCACCTCCGGCACGTCAATCCCTGTATCCAGCATGTCCACAGAAATGGCGATCTGAGGCAGATTCCCCGGTTCTGAAAACTCGTCAATAGCACTCTGGGCATAAGTCATGTAATTGTCAATCACCTTGGCGTACCCTAAAAGATTAGGATACTCCTTTGAAAATATCTCAAGTATCTTCTCTGCATGGTCATGATTTTTGGCAAATATAATGGTTTTTCCCAAGGTTTCCCCATAATTAATGCGCAGTCCTTCCGTCATCAAAATATACAGTGCTTTTTTTATGGTATCCTCATTAAAAATCCAGGAATTTAAGGCAGAAGACTGAATCCTTTCCGGTATTGTCCCATTTTCATTTCCAAAGGTGTTCTCGTAGGCCTCCTGATCCTTTTGGGACAGTTCATCATATACAATCCCCTCCTCCATAAATTTTAAAGAAGTTTCCACAGAAAGAAAATCCACAAGATATCCATCCTCTACTGCCTGGGCCAGCTCATAGCCATAGGTGGGCACCCCGTTTTCCAGCTCAAACACATCATAGGTGTTCTTGTCGATCTCATCTTTGGGCGTAGCCGTAAGACCTACCAGCGGCGCGTCAAAGTAGGTGAAAATGTCCCTATATTTATTATAGATGGATCGGTGGGCCTCATCACAGATTACCAGATCAAAATGCCCGCAGGTAAACAGCTTCCCCTCCTCATCCTTCGCAGAATCAATACAATTCATCATGGTCTGATAGGTAGAAAAGACACAGTGTGCCCGGTAGTTATCCTTCTCCTCACAGAGATTGGTCACAGACAAATTGGGAAGAAGATTGACAAAACTTCTCTTGGCTTGGGTCACCAGAGAATTGCGGTCTGCCAGAAACAGAATATTCTTTGCCCAGCTCTTTTTCAGCAGTATGTCGCACAGAGAAATGACCGTTCTGGTTTTCCCTGAGCCTGTAGCCATAACCAGAAGAGCCTTCCGGCGATTTTTCGTCCCAAAGCTGTCGCAGACAGCCTTAACCGCACCCTCCTGATAATACCTTCCGGCAAGTTTCTTATCAACCGTAATGTGGTTTAAATCCATCCTCATGGACTTTAGATTAAACCATTTTTCCAGATCCCTCTTGGAATAGATGGCAGCCACCTTACGCTCCGGGTATTGTCCATCCATAATCCTGGTGTCAAATCCATTGGTGAGAAAAACAACAGGCCTCCTCCCATACTGCTTTTCCAGGATATCCCCATATAATTTCGCCTGCTGCCGGCCTTTTGACACATCTTCACAGGTCCGCTTGGCCTCGATCACCGCAAGAGGCTTATGAGCATCATCATAGAGCACATAATCGGCGTATCCTGCTTCCGACTGATTGGGCATACCGGGAAGCTTCACTTCATTCATCCAGTTCTTCCCCTCTATCCAGCCTGAGTCCATAAGCATGGTGTCTATGTAAATCTTTCTGGTCTTATACTCGGATAAATCCAGGGGCTTCGGTACATACCCCTGCCGCTGGTTTTCACCTCTGGCCGTCAGCTGTTCCTTCAATGCTTTGTTTTCCGCGATGAGGGCCTTTAAGTCAAGCTCGGAAAGCTGCGGAAGAACCTCCATGACCGGCTGTGAGATTTCCTCCAGATATTCCGGGTGAAATTCTCCCTCTTCGTAGTTTTCGGCATAGCAGTATGCTACGAAATCAAGAAAGATATAGAGATTCTCCAGACACAGCTTTGCCTGATCCAGAGTGATCTTCTTTCCGCCGTGGGCCGCATTGTTGCCCAGTTTCCGAATAAAGTCCATTCGTTTAAAAAGGTCTGAATCCACAATACCCCGGAACTCCTCTGTGTTCATCAGGCTGTTCAATGTATCCTGATAGGGCATCACAAGAGAGCCATCTACGGAATACATCCATTTGACGGCAAATTCCATAGCCCGGCGGCAGCAGAGCACGCTGGCTTCCATGTCCATAGGCAGAATTTTTTCTGCGGTAATGGCGGCTTTTGAGAAGGAGTCAAACTGCGGGGAGTTTTTTAGGAAATCGAAATTGGTCATAGGTGAATCCTCCGTTGAATAGCTATAGGATATTTTTTCCTTCAGTGGAACATGAAATCTTTTACCTGTTGATATACCTCATATTTTCATATAGCTGGATCAACATCCTGCACCGGTTTCATTTAGCCAAAGAATTTCTGCATCAGTGCTGATTTCAAATATTCTGTTTTTTGCAAACATTCTTTTATTGCAGATTTGGATTTGTCGATTTTTCGCCAAAATAGAACAAAGTCCTTTTGGACATTTATATCAGGAACTTCTATTTGCAATTTTTTCAATTTAACGCCAGGAAGGTGTGCAATAGTAGCCTTACCTCCAACAATATCTTCAAAACCGTTAAAATCACTGTGAAACTTAAACCACCAAGCCAAATACTCTGGAAGGATAATATTTTTATCACATCTTACTCGATGGAGAGCCTTTTGAAAATAGCAATTTGGTATTTCATTATGCCATATAGCACATCTACCAACTTCGCCACCCTCTGTAATTAGCAAATCACCGTCTTTTAATGAAAATTCTTCACATTCAGCGTCAGTGAAGTCCATTTCATGTAGTTTGGATAAATCAAATTCAAACCACTGGACATTAAAATTTGCTAAATACGGAAATGAATTTTTCCCAGTATTCTGTTTTGCATCAAGCATTTTTCCAAGTCGTGATGAACTTATTGAATCTAAAGAATATATTGGCCATCCTTTGTCGTTGCACAAGATATCCCCAAACAGTTCCACAAACCGTGACTTGACAAGTTGATCAAATAATTTTAATATCTGATGGCATATAACTGTTGCATAGTCAATTAAATCCAAACAATCTGCTATTTCAGATTGCTTTGCTATATCTGGAATTGATATAATTATTTTTTGGAGTCCACTATTAGTAATGGCTTTTTGTGTTGCGCCGGAGCAGTATTTGTCTTTTTGGTGCAGAAATTCTGCACTTGAAATTAAATGATAAAGACAACGGTTGGTTATCACTTCTGGTTTAGGTTTTACCGCACAGAAACCAGTAGAATAGATATGTTCTTTAGTTTCTGCATCCAAAATAATAGTTTTTTTTGTACCTTGCATTTTAGCGAATAAAATATCTCCTGCATGAGCAGTGAGATTAGCACGGGAGGGCTTGCTGTCATATGTAACTTCTTCGACTTGCGAATAATCAATATGATCGCAGTCTAGTGCTCCAGTGCTTACATATTTTTTCGTACCATCAAAGTTTTTGACGACAGTCTCTGTTATATAAACACAATCCGTAAAGGAAAGTTTATTCATAATTCACCCTCCAATTCTGAAAGCACATCGCCTAAAGACTCATTTATCATATTTTACATTTAAATCTCTGTTCGCGACTACCAAAATGCATTCACAATCATTAATTTCATTTGGCCAAGCCGTAAAACCAGTCTTACAAATATGTCTTAAAAGCCTTCTTCATTCTAATCATAACATCCATTAGCCAGTCAAATTGCATATTCCATTGTTCTTTATCGCCAAGGGATACTCTCTTTTCCATAACGATTCGGCTTGCCTTGCGCTCTAGCAGCTCTCTCCAGTCAAAAGTCAGACCAGCATCAGCTTCAATGGCATCCTTGTTCCGACGCAGAGAATAGAACAGGTCTTTATCATCACTGATATACAGCTCTACATCCAGTTCATTCCGCCTTTGAATCTGTGATACCATAATATAACAGGCAGAAGAGCCCACGCTAAAAGTCATCCAATGATCCATAGACGGCTTTCTGCGATTAAAGTTCTTTGCAAACTCTCCATTCTGAAAAGCATAATCCTGAAAAGCCACCCAATAATCATATCTCTGCTGCTGTGTCTCACTGATGGAATCATTCTTTTTCACTTCTTTTGTCCAGTCATTGGGCTTTTCGATAACCTCAAATTTTACAGCAGGTTCGGAATTTCCTATGCGGTACAGCTTAATCTCACAGAGAAAAAAACCGATTTTTTCATCTGTATGATTGTTCAGCCATTCAATCGCTGCCTTATGCTCCTCACGAGCGCGCTTCACAACCCAGATAATCACATCCGCCGACTTGCCGGATGCATAGGTTATGAGCTTTCCCAGGTGATCGTGATTTGTCTCTTCCAGCTGATTCTCAATGATAATTTTCCGCTCCGTCCCTGTTTCTGATGCAAAAATATCCACATTAAAATCCCCCACTGAGGATTCTGTCTCATTCACGGTAATATCAAGACCTACTGCGTCGGCAAGAAGTGCAATGTTATCATCCCGGGAAAGCCACGGGGTAAAATCCAAGGCCTCGTGGGGCCATACTGCCCGCAAATCCTTTATTTCTTCAAGTCTGCCCAAACTTATCATTCTCCTAATCCCCCTCCCTCAAAAGCATCTCATCCAACTCCGCCAGTTTGCGGCAAAGCTCCCGTTCCAGCTCATGAAGATTCTCCATAATTTCCTTTGTAGAAGGATAGGTTACGGGCACATACTCCACTTGTTTATATTTATTAATAGAAAGGTCATACCCCTCATTGATGATTTCCTGTTTCTCCACAAAAAAGGACTGTTCTGTCCGCTTCCGGTCTGTCTCCCCCTCCAGATTGTGAAATCTTCTGATAATATCCGGGATATCATTGTCCTTCACAGGGTTCCTCTTGTCGTCCAGGCTGAGTCCATCTGCTCTCATATCATAAAACCATACCTGATCCGTTCCGCCGAAATCTGTCTTTGTAAAGATCAAAATAGCTGTGGAAACCCCTGCATATGGCTTGAACACTCCTGATGGCATGGAAATCACCGCTTCCAGGCGATGTTGATCGATCAGTTCCTTTCGGATAGCAACATGGGATTTGGAAGAGCCGAAGAGGACTCCGTCGGGCACGATGCACGCACACCTTCCGCCTCTCCTCAGCATCTTTAAGAACAATGCCAGAAACAAAAGCTCTGTCTTCTTTGTCTTACACACCTTCAAAAGATCCTGAGCTACAATATCATAGTCAAGACTTCCCTTAAAGGGAGGATTGGCCAGAATCATACTGTAGGCCTCCCTGTCCGGGTTTTGATCGGAAAGGCTGTCTCTGTATTCGATAAAAGGATTATCCACTCCATGGGTCATCATGTTCATTGCGCCGATACGCAGCATGGTACGATCCATATCGAATCCGTGGAACATATGGTTCATATAGTGCTCTTTATTGTTCCGGTTGAATAATACTTCTTCTTTTCTGTGTTCTTTCAGATATTCGCTGGCCGCCACCAAGAACCCGGATGTACCGCAGGCCGGATCGCAGATTATCTCATCTGGTTTTGGTTCTACCAGTTCCACCATCATCTTGATAATATGCCTGGGAGTACGGAACTGGCCGTTGACCCCGGCAGTCGCTAACTTTGACAGAAGATACTCATAGACATCCCCTCTTGTATCCGCTTTTTTTAGCTGTGCCATCTGGCCATAGATTTCATCCATGGCTGTCACGATCTTATCCAGCAAAAGAGGGGTCGGAATCTTAAAAATCGCATCTCCCATATATTTAGCATAGGCGCTCTCCCGATTTCCATGAAGATTTTTAATAAAGGGAAATACCCACTCCTGCATGGTGTCATACATTTTCTCGGCAGGAAAATCATGAAACACGCTCCATTTCAGCTGTTCCCCCTTAATCCTGCGGTCTCCGGCTATGACCTCCCCTGCAAAAATACTCTCATAAGGCAGGCCCAGCATCTCACTTTCTTTTCTATGTAGATTATCGGCGTCGTCCAGATCCCGTATAAACATCAGATATGTCATCTGCTCGATAACATCCAAAGGATTGGTAAGACCACCTGTCCAGAAGATTTCCCATAAACTGTCGATTTTATTTCTCAATTCACCGGTTATCATTTGTTTCTCTTCTCCCTCCTCGCCAGTCAAATCTTACCTGTAACAGCACATGTTTCCGTTTCTGTTCTACCTGAATTCTGTATTTGTAAAAGCTCTCACGGTTTCCCGCAGCTCCTCACTGAATTCCTGAAGATCCTCCATATGTATTACACCTTCCTCAATAAGGGAAAGAATGTTATAGATCAGCCCATAAAGGCCTCCTGCCAGCCGGCAATTTTACTTCTGAACAGCTTCCAGTCCTTCTCTGTAAATCCCTGTCTCTCCATAAGCACTGTATTCCCCATAGCACATCATAAGGCTTTGCTATGTCACCATAGCCTCCCCGTAAGCATAGCCAGCCTGACAAAGGTAAAGGTGCTCTCCTTCGTAACCTGAACCTCTTCATCCAAAGACTCCAAAGGCTTTTCATCCAAAAAGACACGGTAAATCCCATCTTCAAAGCACTGAATGGCATTGCCCGCCGCCTTCTGAAAATCCGCCTCCTTCTCTCCATAGATTACCCCGAAGGAGATTTTGCCCCTTTCCGCCTGATCCTCAATATTCTCCTTGGTCAGGCACTTTAAAATCTCCGGCTCCTGATGCCGTCTGTTATAATCCTCCACCCCGGCTCTGGTCAGCTCCGTCACCAGCTGCCGTACCGTGAAGGTATTCCCAGCCCCCAAAGGAAGATCATAAACCACCGGCTTCACGGTCTGTTTCCGCTTTCCCATGGACTTCATATTGACTTTTATCTCCATATGGTTCCCCTATCCTTTTCTCCCTTATTCGCACCCCAAAAGCGCCTCATTGAGCATCTCGCTTCCCGGCACCGCAAACCTTCCATCCGCAATCACCGGCAGCTTCTCTCCCCGGGCCGTCACCCCGTAGATCTCCCCCAGCTCCCTGTAAGGAATGGTAATATCCGTATGGCAGTTAAAATACGCCTTGGACAGATCTTCTTTTCTCAGAATGGAGACCTCATTGTCCTTTGCGATAATCTCCTTGCCATCGGGATTGTAGAGAGTGGTGTCCTCGGACCAGCTGTAGCAGGTATCCCCCACTGCAAAGTGAGGCCCCATCTTCTCCACAATGAGAATGGGCAGCTTGTCCACGATATGGTACCTGTGGGCCATGGCATAGGCGGCGGTGTTGGTTCCGATGGCAAATTCTCCCATGGGCAATGCCTCATGATTCTTTAGGATTATCTGCTTTATCAGGGCCTTTCCTGCCTCCGGGTCCTCAAAATTGTCACAGGCATAGGAGACTACCCTGCCATCCTTAAACTCCATTGTCAGGTTCTTAAATTGAAAATCACCGATATACACGCTGCCCACCTGCAGAGTCCCCTCTGTCCCCGAAAGCACCGGCGAGGTGAAGACTTCCCCCAGAGGAATATTCACATCTGCCACGCAGTTCTCAAAATTCGTCTCCTTGTCCGGGTTCTTCAGATGATGAAGCTGTACCTTTAAGTTGGTCTTATTGTCACCCTTTCCCGTGATCACCACATGGTCTGCCTGATCCAGCCGGTCGATGACTGCCTGCTGGATCTGCCTGTACACCTCATAATCTAAAGTGTTGATCTTTATGGTCTCATGGAAAATCTCTTCAAAGTCTTTCCCGATGGAGGGCTTGGGAAATGCAATAATGGTAAAGCTGGTTTCCTCTCCCGGAATATACTGGTTCACAAGCTGGGAGGAGTCATTGGCGTGGGCGATGGTCAGCTTTCCCTGCTTCTCGCTTAAACGCCATGCCTCCGGTTTATTCACCGGCTCAAATCCCTCTTCCCCGAAGGTCTCTATGAGCGCCGGGCCGGCATAGTCCGCCCCCTCTTTCTTTAAGGTCTCATAGGATGTCTTTAACACCGCAAGCTTTCGGTCCGTAAACGCCTTTTTCAGATACAGGGCATGGTCGTACCTGTGGTCGTAATCATACTGTCTGTTGGGAGATGTGCCGTGAAATCCCCTTTTTCTCACGGGGTTTTTGTTGACGGACCAGACGGCGGCCCGATACATCACAGGCTCCAGGCCCATGTTTCTGAAATCCTCCACTGCCCTTCTCACCATCCGCTCAAATCCCAGCTCAAAGAGCACTGCCACAGTCCGTTTCTTTGACAGATCCCGCCCCATGACCTCAAACCCTTTTTGATACCCAGCCGTGTAGGTATGAGCCATGCTGTCTATGGTGTCCTGAGGAAGGCTGTTTAAAAATTCTGCAGTCCGAAGCTCCTCCTCTGACACATACTCCCCATAGTAATACAGATACCGGAGATCCGTAAAGTCGCTGTCCATAACGATCTCTTTTCCGAATGAGAGGGAGGGGTCAAGGACTTCCCGGATGCGCCGTGCCACGGTCAGGTCCGTATAATCGCTGTTAAACCAGTAGATCACGTCCTTTACCTGGGAAATATCCGGTATCTCCCCCTCAAAAAGGTTGTAAATCTCGATAAACAGTTCATTTAACATGGTGATCTCTGTCAGACGGCTCTCCACGGCAAAGGGGATCTCCCCCCGAAGCTCTGCGGCCACATAGGCAAGAACCGGCCCCATACCGTCTCCCAGCATCCTTGCGGCGTAAGCCGGGTTGGTGTAGCTGGTCTCATAATGTCCCGGCAGAATATCCCCGTACAGACGTTCATTCCATCGTCTCAGCTCCTCAAGGCTTAGGCCCCTGTAACGTCCGGCCTCCGCCAGTCCGAAGAGTTCCCCCATCATCAGAAGAAACCCTGCCTCCTCCTTAAAATATGAGGCAAAGGGTTCCTTGATTGTCTCCTCCGCCTCCATGGAACGGATCCGCTCCATGGTAAGAGAGAACCTTTCCCTGACACTTTCATTATCCTCTGCCAACTGCACTTTATAGTCCATGACTTCAACCTCCGAGTCCTATTGTTATCACTGCCGTCCATCCGGCAAGGAGCAAAACACTGAGGGCAATGCCCAATTTTGCCAGAATATAATTCTTGTCATCCTCCAGAAATGAGATGCCTCCGTACCACAGGGCAAGAACTGACAGAAAGATACTGCAGAACCCCAGGGCTCCGCTTACAAGGGCCGCCTGCCCCTGGGTGACAACTCCCTGGTAGATTCCTGCCCCTCCAAGGGACAAGGCCGCCAAGGCCAGAAGAATGGACATACGGCTTCGGATGGCAAAGGGCTTTCTCACATAGGACACACGGCTTGCCGCCGCCTCCTTCATGGCTCTGCGCCTCCGTTCTTCCTTCGCCTGCCGGGCCGCCATAATCTCTTTTTTTCTTGCCTCCAGCTCCTTCTCCCGGTCTCTGTCCGGCTCCAGATATTTTTGGAGAATCCCGGACTCCTGGCCTCTGTAGCCGCTGCTTGCGGGCCGGCTTCCGCCGGGAGCCTCCTCATACGTCTTTCCCGAGGATCTCCTTCTTCTGTCTTGGACACTGTTTTTCCTTCTCTGGCTTTTCTTACTCCCCCAAATATGCCGTTTCACTTTCTTTCCTGGCACGCAGTTTCCTCCTTATACGGACTTTCTGCACAATTTTGTAACAGCAAAATCCAAGAATTCCTCCGATTGTATTTAATAATAAATCATCCACATCAAAGCTTCCCACCTTAAAGACAAGCTGGGTAATCTCAATGCAGAGACTTAAGAAAAATCCAAGTAACAGTGCATTATACCATTTTCTCCCCCGTCTGCTGACAATGGGAAGAAAAAAACCGAAAGGCATAAAGCCTACCACATTGCCTCCCAGATTCAGAGTCACCGCCTTCCATCCCAGCTGATGGCGGTAGACATAAAAACGTCTGATTTCCTTAAACAGTTCCAGATTGTAGGCGTATCCCGCCTGAGTATTGCCGGTCCTTCCCATGGCCTCGGCAAAAAACATAAAATATGTTAAGGCTATAAGGTACATAACAAACAGCACCCAGCCAAATTTTTGATTTCTTGTGGTGTTTTTAATCATTCAGATACAGCTCCCATTACTCAAACATGGTCTTTGACCCCCGGCGTCATCCTCTAAAGGGCTGCGCCATAAAGGCAGTATCCCTCCATAATATCAGGATCGGATACTGCCTCTCTTCTAAAATGTAATTTCTGATTTTCTCTTCAGCAAAATGGCGCCGGTGACAATGGACACGATTCCGGCAATGAGACCTACGCTAATCAGCACAATGCCTACAGCAATGTTGGCTGCTCCCGTATTTCTCATGGTCTTATAGATTCTTTCCATAGTTTATGCTCCTTTGCTTTTTACTTTGCCCCGTACTGCTCATAGTAGGCGTCAATGGCTACCTTGATCTTGTCGTCAATGACAATCTGACCCAGGCATTCTTTGTTGTAAAGGTGTTCTACCACATCCTTCATGGACACAATGGCGTTGGCCTTAAAGCCGTAAAGCTCCTGAATCTCCTCTAAGGCGCTCTTATCCCCTTTCCCCCGCTCCATGCGGTTTAAGGACACCATAAGCCCTACAATCTCCACATTTCCCTGGGCCTTGAGAATGGGGAACGTCTCCTCAATGGACTTGCCGGAGGTAGTCACGTCTTCAATGATCACTACCCGGTCTCCATCCTGGATGGGGCTTCCCAAAAGGATGCCGGCGTCTCCGTGATCCTTGGCCTCCTTGCGGTTGGAACAGTACTTAATATCCTTCCCATAAAGCTCGCTGAAGGCGATGGTGGCGGCAACACTCAAGGGAATCCCTTTGTAGGCCGGCCCGAACAGAACGTCAAAGTCCGTTCCATAGTGATCGTGAATGGCCTTGGCATAGTACTGGCCCAGCCTGCGAAGCTGGCTTCCTGTCACATATGCACCTGCATTCATAAAGAAGGGGGACTTTCTGCCGCTTTTCAGCGTAAACTCCCCAAATTTTAAAACCTGGCTTTCCACCATAAACTCAATAAATTCTTTCTTATAGCCTTCCATGCTTCTCACAGCCTCCTGTCTTCTGGTTTCCTCTTATGTTCCTCACGTTACTGCCCCCACCAGTTCCCTGATATCCTGAACCTTATAGGCCTTCATGTACTCTTCGATTCCCTTTATGATCTCCACAGTGGCATAGGGGTTGTGAAAATTGGCGGTTCCCACAGACACTGCCGAGGCTCCGGCCAGAATAAACTCTATGGCATCCTCCGCCGTCATAATCCCTCCCATACCTATTACCGGAAGTGTTACCGCTTTGGCCGCCTGATATACCATCCGCACTGCCACAGGTTTGATAGCAGGCCCTGAGAGGCCCCCGGTCTTATTGGCCACTGCAAATGCCCGCCTGTGAATGTCAATCTTCATCCCTGTCAAGGTGTTGATCAGGGAGATGGCATCGGCGCCTCCCGCCTGGGCCGCTTTGGCCATGACCGTAATGTCCGTCACATTGGGGCTTAATTTCATGATCACCGGCTGCCTGGCATGGCGCTTTACCTCCTTGGTAATGGCCTCCACTGCCTTGGGATCCTGGCCAAAGGCGATCCCTCCCTCTTTTACATTGGGACAGGAAATATTGATCTCCAGCAGATCCACAGGCTCGTCCCCTAAGCGTTCCACCACCTCCACGTAATCCTCCGTGGTCTTGCCGCACACATTGACAATGATTCTGGTGTCATAGGTTTTGAGCCAGGGGATATCCCTCTTTACAAACACGTCAATCCCCGGGTTCTGAAGGCCGATGGCATTGATCATGCCGCCGTAGGTCTCTGCGATCCTGGGAGTCGGGTTCCCCGGCCATGGCACATTGGACACGCCCTTGGTCACCACTGCGCCCAGAAGATTCAGATCCACAAATTCCCCGTATTCCTGGCCGGAACCGAAGGTGCCCGATGCTGTCATCACAGGGTTCTTAAGCTCCACTCCTCCGATGGTTACTTTTGTATTCATCTACAGCTCCACCTCCTCTGCCAGAAATACCGGCCCGTCCTTGCAGATTCTGCGGTTGTGGACATTAGAATGATGGTCGATGTCCTTTGTCTGGCAGACGCAGGCCAGACAGGCCCCGATCCCGCAGGCCATCCTCTCCTCCAGGGAAAGATAGCACTCCATCCCTCTCTCCTTGCTGTAAGCCTTCAAAGCCCGGAGCATGGGAGTGGGGCCGCAGGCCATGATTAGGTCTGCCTTTAGGCCATGCTCCCTCACGGCGTCAAGGACATTGCCCTTCACGCCGGCGCTTCCATCCTCCGTGGCAATGTATACATCCCCGTAAGGTTCAAATTCTTCCTTTAAAAACAGGTGATCCCGATATCCAAGTATAATCTTCTTTTTGCAGGCAAGGCTCTTTGCCAGCTCCAGCATAGGCGGAATTCCGATTCCCCCTCCCACGATAAACACGGTTTTATCCTGGGAAGCCTGGGGAAAGCCGTTGCCTAAAGGCCCAAGAATCTCTATGGAATCTCCCGGCCCATAGGCGGAAAATTCCTTTGTCCCTTCTCCTGCCGTTCTGTAGACAATCCGCAGCTCCCCAGCGCCGGCATTGATCTCACAGATACTTATGGGCCTGGGAAGCAGCCTGGAGCCATCCTTTGAATAAACGGAAATAAACTGGCCCGGCCCGGCCTCGCCGGCCATGTCCCCTGCCTGTATCCACATGCTGTAAATACCGGCCCCAAGACATTCCTGGCTCTTTACCCTGCACGTCTTCTTTTCTTTTGCCATGGTTCCCTCCATTCTCTGCCGAAAGCGCCAAACGGCACTCTTTTTTGTTGTCCCGCTGCAGACAGGTATCCTTACAGTACCCGGTTAATGTCGGCAACCATATCGATCACGGCCTGTCTGGAAGCCTCTCCGAAGTGATCTGCCCCGAACCGGCTGTATTTGTCCTGCTTATATGCAGCAATAATCCCTCTGGAGGAGTTGACGATGGCCCCCAGCCCGTCCTCGTTGAAGCAATATCTTAAATCCTCTGCGGTTCCTCCCTGAGCGCCGTATCCAGGCACCAGGAAATAGTTCCTGGGCATCAGCTTTCTTAAGATCTTGCTCATCTCCGGGTATGTGGCGCCTACCACCGCCCCCACATTGCTGTAATCTTTGTCCATGGACTGGTTTCCCCACTCTACCACCTTCTCGGCTACCAGCTCGTAGAGAGGCCTTCCGTCAATAAGCCGGTCCTGGAACTCCCCGCTGGAGGGATTGGAGGTCTTTACAAGGACAAAGATTCCCTTATCTTCTTTAGAGCATACATCCACAAAGGGTTTCACGCCATCTGTGCCCAGATAAGGGTTCACCGTAATAAATTCTGTGTCAAATCCGGCAAGCATGGTTCCTCCCACCTTTACATGGCCCAGATGCCCTGCGGCATAAGCAGCAGAGGTGGAACCGATATCCCCTCTCTTCACGTCTCCGATCACCACCAGACCCTTCTCCCGGCAGTAGTCCACCGTTCTTTTATATACTATCAGTCCCTCGATTCCAAATTGTTCATACATAGCGATCTGAGGTTTTACGGCAGGAATCAGATCATAGGTATGATCCACGATCTCCTTGTTAAACTGCCACACCGCCTCAGCGGCTCCTTTTAGGGTCTCGCCGTGCTGTGCCATGGCCTCCTTTACAATATGCTCCGGGATATAACCCAGCATGGGGTCCAGTCCTACACAGATGGGGGCTTTGGTCTTCTGAATCTTCTCAATTAACTGACTGATCATCATGTCCTCCTTCGTCTCATGCACAGTCCCTGTGCTTTCTCTAAGATTCTATCATAAATATCAGGGTGTTTCAAGGAGGATAGGACAGACTTTCACATTAAAAATGGGCCGGAGCCGTGAATCTTTCACGACTCCATGCCCATAAAATCTTACTGCATAATCGGCCCGCCTGTCTCAATGTTGGAGGAAAAGGTTATGCTAAAGGTATTGGCTGCCTCATCCGTAACAAACTCCCAGTGGAATGCGGTGTAGTACTCTTCCCAGTCTGCGTAATTTACAATGGCATTGGATATTGCATAGGCTGCGACTCTGGGTACATATCCTCCCTCGCTGTCCTTAGGGATGTTGGTCAACGGACAGCTGTAGGTAAAGGTCTGGCTTGTTTTGCAGGAATTGATGATGGAATCAATATCAATGCCGTAATTGCTGCATGCAGTGAAAAATACATTGGAGCGGTAATTGGAATCCAAAGGCACCTCGGCCAGATGCCATGCCCCGGATGCATCCACATAGCCTACTCCATAATCACGGTTGGCCTCCATGGCGCCGGAGCGCATCAGAATATATTCCACACCGTTATACTCCCGCATCCCCACATCCAGATATCCGTCGGCATCAAAGCGGTACCACTTTCCATCGATGAGCTTCCAGTCATTTACCGGGAAGCTGCCATCTGCCTCCACATACTTCCACTGCCAGTATTCTCCTCCTGCTAACTGCTGCCACTCCCCGGCAAATGCAGGCATAGCGGATGCGGCTGACAACAGAGCAGCCAGGCCAAAGCAGGCCAGTCTTTTTCTCAATTTCATACTTAAATTCCTCCTTTTTTATATCGGTTTCGGGCATCAAAAACCCTGCCGGTAAGGACTGCCCGGCAGATTCTTTTGTGTAGTTTGACATCCAAAATCCATATTTTTATAAGATAATTAGAGGATAACACCGGCACAGACATAAGTCAAGCAATCCAGGAAATTTTTTCCTCCATCCTGATTCCACGCGAATTACATGAACCCGGCCGCCAAAGGCACCACAACCACAGTCATAAGACCTGCCACGGCGATGGCCAGGCTTCCCATAGCTCCTTCCACCTCCCCCAGCTCCAGAGCCTTTGCCGTACCGATGGCATGGGCCGATGTACCTAGGGCCAGCCCTTTTGCAATGGGGCTGGAGATCTTAAACATCTTAAACACCGTCTCCCCAATGACATTGCCGAGAATTCCGGTAATAATAATACTCACAACCGTGAGGGCTACAATCCCTCCGGCTTCCTCACTGACTCCCATGCCTATGGCCGTGGTGATGGATTTGGGAAGCAGTGTCACATAATACTCATGAGTCAGGCCGAAAAGCTTGCTGAGAACAAAGATGCTGAGGGCGCTGGATACTACCCCTGAAAAGATCCCTCCCACAACTGCCGCGAAATTGTCTTTTAAAAGCTTTAGCTGCTTATATAGAGGAATCGCCAGGCACACAGTGGCAGGCGTCAAAAGATAGCTGACATACTGGCTTCCCCTCTGATATACCTGATAATCGATCCGAAAGACCAGCAGAAACAGGATCACAAGAACCATGGCCACCAGCAGCGGATTCATGACAGCCAGAGGAATCTTCTTTTTCACCCAGATTCCCAAAAGATAGGCTCCTATGGTAATCACAAATCCGAAATATACCGATTCCATAAATAACTCATTCACCCTGTATCCCTCCTTTCCTTCTTGTTCCAATTAAAAACTCCGTGATCTTCCCGGTAGCTGCCATAACAATGATGGTAGAAGCCGCCGAGATCACTACCACCGGCACTGCCACTGCCCTTAACAGCTCATAGTTTTCCATAAGTCCTACGGTCACCGGAATAAACATAATGGGCATAATCTCCAGAAGAAAGCTTCCTGTCTCCTCCACCTGCTCAAGCCTGATGACCCCTGTACACAGTCCTATAAGCAGCAAAAACAGCCCGTAAACCCCTGCCGGAACCGGCAGCGGCAGAAGACGGTTCAGCAGTTCTCCCGCCATGGTAATTCCGAAAATAATACAGCTCTGCTTTACATATTTCATGGTTTTATCCTTTCCCTTATCCATTCTCAAGAAGCCTCTGCCTTCTCGATTTCACAATTTTACCATCATCCCCTCGAAGCCACAAGGGTAATTTTCTGCAAATATCTCTTGTCTGCCTGGAGGGTTTTGTACTATACTTAAGAAAAGCCTACCTTAACTATAAAAAAACAGGAGTTTTGATGCCTATGAACATAATCCACACTACCTGCCCTACCCCCCGACAGAAAGAGGATATGGAACAGCTTATAAAGACCTGCAAGGAGAAGGAGCCCCTTTCTCTTTCTGCCCCTGTAGACGACGACTTGGAATATGATATCTTCCTTCTCTACGAGAAGGACTCTCTGTCTGCCATGGCATTTTTGTTCTCCCCTGCAAAAAGTCCGTGGGAATGCTGTGCCTTTGTAGAACCGTCCAAGCGCCGAAAAGGATATTTTACCAGGCTTTTAGACCAGGTTCTTGATTTTGTGGAGCAATACGAGAAGAGTCTTTCAGAGCCTGCAGACTTCTGTTTTCTTGTGGATGAAAGGACTCCCTCCGCCGTAGGGGCAATGGAAGCCATAGGTGCGGAATATTGGTACTCGGAACACAAGATGGAACGTTCCCTGACTCCCAAAGACCGGGAATATGTTATGGAATCCCTTGTCATTAAGCAGGACAAAGACCATCTGTATTTGGCCTGTCTAAAGGATAAGGTCATCGGAACCTGCGCCCTCCTTCCTTCCCAAGACCGCTTCTACCTCTATGCATTCCAGATTCACGAAGCTTATCAAGGACAAGGCTATGGAACCCAGTTTCTTCTGGGCATGCTGGCCTTGGGAGCCGCCACGGGAACACATGTCAGTCTTCAGGTATCGGGCCAGAACTATATTGCCAGAAACCTTTACAAAAAAACAGGGTTCCGAACCACGGAATCCCTGTCTTATTATCTCTATTAGTAATCTCTCTTGATCTGAATACCCTGCAGCTCAATGCTCTTTCGGATGGAAAGCATCCTTTCATCCGTCTGAGCAATGATGTTGGCGCATTCCTTCAGCTCCTTACCGATCTCCTCGGAAGAGAACATCTGTTTTTTATACTTAAGCTGATGGTCCAGGCTGGCCCAGAAATCCATGGCTATGGTACGAATCTGTACCTCCACTCTCATAAGACGCTTCTCATTGGAGAAAAATACAGGGATCTCTATGATCATGTGATAGCTGCGGTAACCATTATCCTTGGGCTCCTTGATATAATCCTTAACGGCAATCACCCTCACATCGTCCTGGCGCACCAGCATCTCTGCCACCTGGTAGATATCATCCACAAAGGAACAGATTACACGGATCCCCGCAATATCATCCAGATGGTTCATCATAGATTCCACGGAAATCTCCAGATTCCTCCTGTTTAGCTTTTCCACAATGCTCAAAGGCTTCTTCACCCTGGATTTGATCATCTCGATGGGATTTCGCTGATTGCGCACAGACAGTTCGTCGTTGAGCACTTCCAGCTTGGTCTTCACTTCCCGGATGGCGCAGGTATACATCATCATGGCTTCCTGAAACTCGCGGGCCTGAGCCAGAAGATTGTCCGGTACCTGAACCATATGAGGCACACTGACAATAGACTGCACCAGTTCACTGTTGGGGTTCATATTAATCCTCATGACAACACCTCTGCCTTATCTTTTGCTTTTATACTCATAATACCAGCTTGTCTGCTGCCTGATCCATCCAGTCTACATCCAGATACTCGATGGCCCCTTCATCCACCATCTTGGCGGCCTTGGGCTCAATGGGGATTCTGGCCAGAACATGGATCCCATACTCCTCTGCCACTTCCTCAATATGGCTTTCGCCAAACACTGCAATCTCTTTGCCGCAGTCCGGACACTTCAGGTAGCTCATATTCTCCACTACGCCCAGAATGGGGATATCCATCTTCTTCGCCATATTCACTGCCTTCCCTACAATCATGGATACCAGCTCCTGGGGGGAGGTGACAATGATAATTCCATCCACGGGGAGGGACTGGAACACGGTGAGGGGCACATCTCCTGTTCCGGGAGGCATGTCCACAAACATATAGTCAATATCCTCCCACAAGGTCTCGCTCCAAAACTGCTTTACCGCCCCTGCAATCACCGGCCCTCTCCAGATCACCGGATCATTCTCATGATCCAGCAAAAGATTGGCAGACATCACTCGGATGCCCGTGCTGGTAGTAGCCGGGACCATAAGCTTCTCCTCTGTCAGGCCGATATCACCCGACACACCGAAGGCCTTGGGAATGGAAGGCCCCGTAATGTCTGCGTCCAATATAGCCGTGCGGTATCCTCTGCTATTCATCTTAACTGCCATCAGGGAAGTAACCAGGGACTTGCCTACGCCGCCCTTTCCGCTGACAACACCTATCACCTTTTTTACGGAACTCAACGGATGGAGTGCCTCAAGAAAACTGGTCTGCTCCTCTGTTCTGCTGCTGCAGTTCTCCCCACAGCTGCTGCAGTTATGAGTACAATTCTCGCTCATTGCTCTGTAACCTCCTCGACTTCTAGTTGTAACATTTATTATAGAACACTTCATAAGAAAAGTCCAGACATAAAGCAGGACATGGGGCTGGTGAATTCTTCAATAATTCCTTACAGGCAACGGTTCTCTATTCAGATACCGGTACGCCCTACGCGGAACGGCGGATCAGCCTAAAGACTCCCGACCGCTCCATGGCCCAGACCATAGTATGGAAGATAAAGGAATTAACCGGCCACATAACCAGGTTCTTAAAGACTCTCATGGGCAGCAGTACAAAAAATCCTTTTCCGTACATAATATCCAGCCACAGCGTTCCAAGAATCATATTGCAGATGACTGCCACAGTCAGTTCTGCCGCCAGCACTCTCCAGATCGTCAGCTTCTTTTTGTAGAAGAAGCATCCGTAGAGCAGCCCTGCCGCCATGGCATTGAACGTCCAGCCGGGAAAAAATGCTCCCGTAGGCTTAATTAAGAATTTCAGAATATCCATGGCCCCTCCGAAAAAACACCCGACAGCTGGGCCGAACAGATAGTACACAAACTGATTGGCGATGGTAGAGAATCCGATCTTAATAAAATCGCCGATCTGGATGGTGAGAGAACCCAGGATCACACCTAATGCAGCAAACATTGCCATGGTAGTGACCGTCTTAACCGATTTCAGTTCATTGTAAGAATCCTGAAACAAAGTTGCCAATTTTTTCATTAAAAAATTACCTCCTTTGCAGACCTCTTACTACAACAGGAGATAATCCTATCTTCCATTGCAGCGGGATGCGGCCCACGTACCGCAAGATCTCTCTTTTCGTCCGGCTGGCAACTCCCCGTCCAGCCGGCACTTAACGCACATGGGCCTACTCTGCTTTTATTTTTTTATCAGCATCATTATATATAAAAAATCATTTCTTGTAAAGAGCCATCTGTAATTCGGTTAGTCTTGCTTTTTTTCCATTCTCATATTATAATAAAACCTACTAACATAATATATTACTTACTTAGGAGACTTTTATGGGACAGAGACAACAAGCAGACTTGCGCGTCCGGCGTACTCGGGCTGCTATCCGCGGCAGTTTCCGACAAATGCTTTTAGAAATGGACTATGAACAGATTACGATTCAGGAGTTGACTCAGCGAGCCAATATTAACCGCAGAACGTTTTACCTCCATTATTCGTCTTTAAATGAACTGCTGGATGAGATTATGGAAGAGATCGCTCAAAGCTATCTCCTTCAAGCCCAGCATATGAGCGGATTATCCGATTCATCCGAAATCATCCGCTCCTTTATCCTGTATATCTCTGGACAAGATGCCCTTCACGAGAAAATCATGTGCAACCGAAACTTCCGTTATATCAGCGACCGGGTCAGCCAGAAACTCAATGAAACCAGCAAGGAACATACTCATTACATGAATTTTACAGATCCTTACATCAAAAATCTGCTTGTCTTTTATCTTAATACAACCACATTGGAGATGTACCGCCGATGGGTGATTGATGATAAGCCGATTTCTTTAGAGAGCCTTATTAATCTTGCCATCCGGCTGATCTGCCCCGGTATTGAAGAACTCCGCCAATACTTTGAATCCAACCCTACACCTTCTGTGTAGGGCTTTTTGGTTCCTCTGTAATATAGATGGTATCCCCTTGTCTCAGTACCTGCTGGAATCTTCCTGCCTCCCCGTTGACCTGCAGCGTAACCACACCTTTTGGGTGATCCAAATCAATGCCGGAGTGCTGGATTAAGTCCATTAGGTAATAGGGGCGTCCATCTTCTTTTTTGGGAAGATACAGGGGGGAGCCGTTTAAGTGGAACATGACCATCTCCCTCTTGGCAGCAGGGCCCTCTGCCTCATGAGGGGACTCTGCCTCAGAAACCCGGTCCCATGGATTTTCTGTCCTGCCTTCGGCTTCCGGCGCCCCAGAAACACCGGAGGCATCCATGGAGGCAGGCGGCTGATGGGCCAAAAGCCCTTGGGCGTCCTCCGGTTCCCAGGTGTCTGTCCCTGTCCCGGCAGCTTCCGGCTCAGCGGTCTGCGGTGTCCTGGTATCCTCCGGTTTGGCGGCTTTCGATTCGGCATCCTGCTGCGTTCCCGCGGCTTCCGACGCCTTATGGGCAGGGGCCGACCAGACGGCTTCCGGTGTCCCGGCGGCCCCTGCAGACGGCATAACCGGCGTCAGCCTTGTGCCGAAGCGCCCAAGCCTTGTAAGGGCAGATTCTGATACCTCCTGTGCTCCTTCCTGTTCCTCCCGGGAATCCTCTGTCGGCGCCTTCTCCAAAGCCTGTGAGGCAGGAATCTCCGATTCCCCCGCATCCTCAAGTTCCTGTTCTTCCGGCATTATAATGGTTACTGCATCATTGTTCTTTAAAAAGGTATTGAGGGAAGCCCATTTTCCGTTGAGCATAATCTCTATGCCGGTCCGGGCTCCTTCGATATCCCCAAGTCTGGGCTTTGCCGGCTCTCCCTGGGTAGCCGGAACAAACTCAATGACGTCGCCGGCATGAATAATATCAGAAAGCTTTCCCTCCTTCTGGTTAATAAACAGGGAAGCCGGTTCCGAGGCTGTCCCGTAGAAAACCTTCCTGGCTCCGTTGACTGTCACTGTCAGGTTCGCTCCTGCCCGCCCCATAATATCCCGGAAGTTAAACCCATTCATCATCAGAAGGTTTAACGCCGTAAACGTCCCGCTTCTAAAGAGCTTGGCCGGACGGTTGTTCAGGATTACCCGAAAGCTGTCATTGATCATGTTCAATCCCGAAGAGATGGCAATCCCCAGGGGAGTGGCATATTCCGGATTATTCAGATCATATTCCTTTGAATATGCATTGGCCTGGAAATAGTTACCTGCCACAGCTACTCTGTTCTCGTCCATCCCCAGGGCCGCCGTAATGGCCTCCTTTAATCCTGCCAGCCTGCTTCCTCCTCCCGCCAGAAACAGAGCAGAAGGCGCTGTACCGTTGATCTCCACAACCTTGTCGGCAATCTCCTTAGAAAGAGACTCCTGAGCCCCCTGGATGCACTTAAAGATCTCTTCCCGGGAAAATTTCTGCTCCATACCAAGGATATTGGCAAATACAATCTCCTCCTGATGCTCAAGCTTGGCCTTCACAGCCTCGGCAGTGGAAAAATCCACCAGATACTGTTTCATAATGGTCTCTGTAATCTCATCCCCCGCCATAGTCGCCATGGTATATCCGGTTACGCTTCCTCCCGTACAGGCGGCAATATCCGACGTCCCCGCACCGATATCCACAAGCACCAGATTTAACAGCCTGATATTCTCCGGAATTGCGGCATTTACCGCCGCAATAGGCTCTAAGGTCAGGCTTGCCACCTCGAGGCCGATCTTGTTCATAGTGGTATAAAGACTCTCCACCACCTCGCTGGGAAGGAATGTGGCGATGAGATCCACTTTAATGTGGCGTCCTCTGTGATCCTTTAGATTGGATATCATATACTGGTCCAGATAATACTGACATACCGTATATCCTACCAAATAAAACCTGCGGGAATCCTCCCGGGCTTCATTCTCCGCGTCAAAAGCCTCCTCTGCCTTGGTTATGGCTCCGGCTTCAAGACGGCTGATGATCTCATCATCAATAAGCTGAGTTCCCGGCAGCTCCATCTCGTAATCTGCCCGCTTTGTCTTTAAGGCCCGGCCGGCAGCCGCCACACAGACTCTCTCCAGCTGGATATGCGTCTTTGCCTCCAGACGCTTCTTCACCTTCCCGGCAATGGAGGACACCTTCTCGATATTCTCGATCTGTCCGTCGATCATGGCCCGTTCCGTGTGCTCTTCTCTCTCCACTCCGATGATGTTAACCTTGCCGTCCTCCACGGCGCCTACCATCCCGATAATGCTCCTGGTTCCGATATCCAGCGCAAATACAATATCATTCCCTTGAGCTCTCGCAGAAACTTTCGGCTGTGCCGGGGCCTTACTCTGGACGAAAGCCGCCCCTTTTTTCACTTGTCCTTTTGCCATACTCCCTCCTGTACCATTCTCCAAATTCTTGTGGGCAAATTACTGTCGGCTGCTTCTAAACATGTCTTTGTTTCCAACAGCTTCTTTCCCTTATTATAGTCAAATTGCCGGCAGATGTAAATAATTTTATCTGCCGCCTCTTTAAAAATTCCTTAAGAACCGAAGAAGTTCTTCAAAGCTCCCATGGGGATAGGAGGAGATATCCTTCTTCTCACGGTTGATTAGGCAGTCTGTCAAAAGAAACACCTTCATTCCGGTCTTCTCTGCCGCCATATCCTCCGTCACGTCGTTGCCGGCCATAAGGCACTCCTCTGGTTTTACGCCCAGCTTTTTTAAGATCTCCTCATAATAGCTGATATTGGGTTTGCAGGAATGAATATTCTCATAGGTGGTGTAAAGTTCAAAGGCTTCCGGCTGAAGGCCTGCCCATCGGATGCGGCTCTCAGTGGCCGCAGCGGGAAATATGGGATTGGTGGCCAGAGCAATGCGAAGGCCCATATCCTTTACCTGCCTTACAGTCTCCCTTGCCCTTTCATCAAACCCGCAGGAGCTTTGAACACGTTCAAATTCATTGTGATAAAAGTCGTCAAATACGGCCTTGTCCTTAAGGCATTTCTCGCCGAAGATCTTTGAGAACTCCTCCCAGAATATGTCCTCATTGCTTTTCTCCCCGCAACTGTTCACCATGGCCTTGGTTCCCTTCCAGACAGCGTCCACCAGCTTCTCCGGCTCATAGCCATAGGGCGCCAGTTTAAGACACAGCTCCCTAAAATATGCTTTGGTAAAAGCCTCCTGATCCATGGGAAGCAGGGTTCCATCCAGATCAAATAAAACGGTTGTAATCTTCATATTCTTTATCTTCCTTTTTCTATGGTTATTTATCCTTTTATGGCCTGGCACCTCTTATTGCAGCAGGCAATGTCCTATTTCTCCAAATACTTCTTACTCACCATTTTCGTGAGCCAGACACCATTTTCGGACAAATAAAATTTATATCCCTCTCGATACATGGCACCGCTGCGGACCTTCAGCACCACAGGACTGCCATGACGTTTTCCTACTTTTAAAGCAGTCTCCACGTCCTTTGACAGATGGACATACAACCGGCTCATGGGCTTTAAGCCTTCTGCATGAATCGACTTTAAAAATCTGTCTGCCGTCCCATGATATAAAAATTCCGGCGGCTCCTGCTCCTTCAGTTCCACATCTACGGGAACGCTGTGCCCTTGATTGGCACGGATCAAGGTCTTATCCTCATTAAAGCTGTACCGCTGTTTACTGTCATTTTTCACAATCTCTTCCAAAACTGCCATATCAATCTTTCTTCCGGTGGCACTGACTCCCTCCAGAAGCTTCTGCACATCTGCCCATCCGTGTTCATCTAACGTAATTCCTGCCGCACCCGGATTATGCCTCAACACAAGGCTGATAAACACACTCAGCTTATCTGTCTTTCCCATAAAATTTTTGATCTCCCTCTTTCCTAGCCTTTATGCATGGTTTCACGCTGTGCTGCCAGTATTCGTAATCCGGGCTGTTGCCCGGGACTTTCATAGTAAATTAGGGGCCCTGCCGCCGCAGGCCCCCTTTCCCGTTAATAATGGGTCAATATGATTCCTTTTTCCTTTATGTAATCCGACACTTCTTTGGAGCAAAGCACATCCAGCTCCTGAACTCTGTGGACATTATAGGAACTTCTGCGGTAAAGCTCCAGGTCACAATATCCCGGATGCGCCATAATCTCAATGTCTTTTCCGGCATATTGCTCCAGAAGCTTTAGGAGTACCTCTTTTGTTGCAGTCTCTCCATAAAAACCGGAGACAAATTCGTAAGATCCGTATCTCCGCATAGGCAGGTGATACTCTCCTGCCAGCTTCCGTGACACCTCCCTTAATGGTTCATTAAAATCATGCATATGGTGGTGAGAATCCAGATGCGTAGGCATACGGCCGAAGAGTTCTATAAAGCGCTCAATCTGTGCCTTCCACTCGTCATATACTTCTTCTGGATCCAGTTCTGTGCGGCGCACCTTATCTTTAGGCAGAAAATTGCCGCACTCGTCTGTAAAACTCTTCACCCCTGTCAGCGCTTTCCCCAAGGTCAGCGTCATGTGGACGCCGATTCCCAGATCCGGACAGTCCTCTGCCAGCTTTCTGCCAAGTTCTAACCAGGGCATATTGGTGAGAGCGGTAGTCGACCGAACAATCCCCTGGTGATATCCTTCGATTATTCCCTCTGTGACGGCCCTTGTATATCCGAAATCGTCAGCATTGATAACCAACTTCATACTATCTCGTTCCTCCTTCTTCTCAATTACTGCCGGCTTTATGTACTGCCTCCATTATAATTGAGAAGATAACAGATGTAAAGACTATTAAGATAACAGGCCCCCTCCAGACAACAAGTTTTTATTCTTTCACTCGTCCTTCCGGAAAGGAGCCTGTCACAAAGCTCACATCACCTCGTTTACTTTTCCTGATTGTTTAAACTTCTCTGTTTATTTTCCATCCCAGATGCCATCTGCATTCACAGAATATCCATCCGGCGTCTTCTCATTGCGGAGCATGGCACCGAAAGGCCTTGCCTTGCTTCTCACATTATAATACCAGTTGCCTGTGGCCGGGTCTATCTCCCATGTGGGGCCTGCTGAAATCGTATTGAAATAATACCAGTTGTTGTTAATGGATTTCCAGCCAATGGCCAGCTTTCCTGCACCGGGCTCCAAATAGTAGGTGTTCTGATCCTGGGCATCTGTGTACCAGCCGCTCTGCATTCCGTTTTCAATGGATACACAGTACCAGCTGTTCAGCTCGTAATCATAGACCCATCCGGATTTCAAGTAGCCGTTGGCCCCGAAGGCATACCAGGAACCATTTATTTTTTCCCATAGAATCTGCTCTACCGTAGTTCCGTCCTCCTGATTTACCATATGACCCTTTGCCTCGGTTTTGTCTGCATAGACCAGCTTCCATCCTATGTCATTCAGGGTCCAATGAGAATATCCTGCGCCTTCTCCTGTAATAATCCCTGTATCGGAATTCACATATCCTTTTTTCGCGTCATGGCTTACCTTAGCTGTCTGGCCGGAAGATGAAGGCTTACTGCTGCTGCCGCTGCTGTAACTGTCGTTGTCACTGCCGCCTCCGCTGCTGCTGCCGCTGTCGCTGTCGTTTCCTCCTGTACTTCCGCCGATCCGGTAGTTCTGTGCGGCGCGCTTTAAGGTGTCATCCCCTTTTGTTCGGAACTCGATTCCCAAAGTATGAGTTCCCGGTGCTTTGGAGTCCCTTAAGGTCTGACTTCTGATGGTGATTCTGGTGCTTCCTGATTCGGCAGTATAGTCCACTCCCTTAGTCAGTTTTTCACCATCCAGGAACAAGTCGACGAATTCACCGAAGACACCCTGAGAAACCATAAGCTGATCGCCATAAGAGTTGGAGACAATGTCCTGTACCCGGCTGCTCAGCTCGTAACCTGTATCCGTGGCGCCATCTACGTTGGCGTCGGTGTTCTCAAGTACAGTGAAGGTAAAGGTCCGCCGGCTTGACTTGAAGCTTCCATAGCTGTTATTCATCTCCACAGTAAAGGTAAAAGTACCGGTCTCCGTGGGAACACCATACAATTCCCCGTTAGGCTTTATAACCATACCTCCCGGCAGCTTACCGCTTAAAAGATGGTAGGTTACGGTGTTCCAGCTGTATTTGTTGCTGTTCTGAATCATAGTTCCGTAAGGAACGTATTTGACTGCATTGGGAATCTCTTTTGTGGTAATACTCGGGTCTCCGATGGTACCGGTGAGATTCAGCACCATCAAAGTCGTGCTTCCTGATTTGATGGTCAGCGTTCCTGACACATCGCTTCCGTCCTCCACTCCATCCTTTATCTGAATGCGAAGCTTGGCCAGATTCCACAGTTCCCCATAGCTGGTTGTCTGATTGACTGTAGTAAATCCTGCCAGCTCATGGTTTCCTGTCAGATCCCAGTAGTCATCTAATTCCACCTGGTCTGATACAAGCTCAGCGGACAGATTGGGGATGGCCTCTGTTCCTATGTTGGCTAACAGGATATCATGGCGGTAGTCAAATCTTCCGTCCAGGATCATTTCCCGGGTAGAGGTTACGATTCCTCCCTCTTCCTTGGTCTTTGCGTCCTGGTCGGCCAGGCTGTTAATATAAAGCTTTCCTGTATTCTCTTCCGGTTTTACAATCTGAAGCCAGTAATTCTTTCCATTCTCCTTGTCTTCCGCAGAGGCCGTGTATTGTACCGGGCCTTTGGAAAAATCGTGAACGCTTTTTCCTGACTCTTCCGGAGCGCTGCTTCCCGCAGCATACAGATTAATCCCGTCCTGGCAGGAAAATCTAGGTGCCAGCTTTGTCAGATCCGTGTCTCCTTCCACCAGAATCGTGAGATAGCTGTAATCGGCGTAGGAATCCTCAGCCACATCCACCACGTAGCTTCTCACATCATTGCCAGCCGCATTTTTAAGACCATAAAAATGTACAAGGGCATTGCTGCTGAGAGTAGGTTTGTACGCCTCTGTCTTAACACAGTACCGGTAGATCTCCTGATCCTCGGAGCCATCTTCCCCTACAAAAATCGTGAAATAGACTCCCTTGCTGTAGTTCGTCTTATACCCGCCCTGATTTCCGAGATCAAAGAGACTTCCTTTGATATCGGCGGCACCAGCCTTTTTAGCTGCGTCAATAGACGCAAACTGGCCCACATAGGCCGCTGTCACAGAGCCGGAGCTTTCCATGCCTAATCTGGAATACCCTAAAATAAGATTGTATTCTTTATCTAAGGGATATTTGGGATCTATTTGGTAAGTAAGATTTCTCACACCGCTGACTGTGGTGGTAGACGATCCCCTTGATATATGCTGTCTTCCGCTGTCCGTTATATCATAGAGGCCATAATCCCCATAGGTAATGATCTGGCTACCCACGGTGTTTAACCATATTTCAAAGGGCAGGCATCCGGTGACATTTCCCGAGGAATCATAGGTAACCATGGTAACCATAGTAACCTGGGTTTCCCCATAGAAATTTCTTTTATATCCGCTGTCTTTCTTTGTCATGTCAGAGGAAAAAAGCTGGGCTGTAATGTCCTTTCCCTCTGCTTCTGCCCTTTCAGGATCTGTAAAGCTTCCTTCGTATGCTTTCAAAGTCTTGATTCCATGATTCTTATACACAGCCGGATTGATCTGCAGGCCTATGTATGCTCCGGCCTCCCAGTCTATTATGTCTTTGCGTGCTACTCTGACATATAATTCCCGCTCCTCTGGATCATAGTCGTAATAGCGAGTCCTAAAATCCTCGGTTTTAATCACGGGAACATTCGTCCGCTGCCCTGCCGAATCCTGGATATACACAGCAGGTATCAGCCAATCCTCGGACTTTGTAACTGTTACGTCCACAAGGTAACGGATATTGTCTCCAGCCAGCTGATCGGCATCGCCTACGATCATCTGCCAGGATGTAGTCGTGCTGCCGGATGTTCCCTGGCTCAAGTCTATCATATCTCCCTGGGAACTGATGATATAATCATCTTCCCACATACGTGTCCATGAGATCTGATCGGTACTGTCCAGCTGGGCATTGCCGGCAAAAATACTGTTTATGGACACTCTTGTCAGCTCTGCCGGTGTAAAGCTGCTTAAATCAACTGCTGCATTAAACCGCTTTTCCTCCAAAGGCAGCAGGGACAGCAGCTGTATCCCGCCGTCATTGGTAAACTCCTTCTTCTCGGGATATACCACCACAATCTCCCCTGCCACTTCCAGACTCATCTGGGTTATGACTGTGCCGTCAAAGGATCCGTGTACATAGAAGGTATGGCCTCCCACAGTCACACTGTCATCAGGTGTCATAAACCACTGGCTGGCAGTCTTATCCTTGTAGGTAAACTGTACCTCATAGGGGAAGAAGGGATTGGCCTCAGGGATCTCTATGGTGTAGCTTCCGTCTTCCTCAAACCATGCATCGCCCAGTTCATTCTCCCAGTCCTCCTGGCTGACTACGGTTACCACATAATTGCCTGTGTTGAACTGTACCTGATCCTTTGCCTTCGCCGCGTTGGCCGGGGTTGCCTTGGTCTCGGCCTTGTCCTTTGCCGGCGTCTTTAACGGCTTCTCCGCCTCCGGCTTCTTCTCAGGCTCCGGCTTTGCAGGAGCCGTCTCAGAGTCTGCCGCCTTTGTGGTTTCTTCTGGAGCCAGAGTCTCTTCTGCCTTGGTGCCTTCCTCTGTAGCTGAAGTCTCTTCGGTTTCAGAATCGTCCTCTGTAGCAGAAGTCTCCTCCGCCTCAGAGCCTTCTTCCTCTGAATCCTCTTCTGCTTCGGAGCTTTCTGCCCCAGTGGAAGTTTCCTCTGCTTTGGAATCATCTGCCGGTTCCGAAGTCTCCTCTGCTTTGTCGGTTTCCTCCGGGTTCAAGGTCTCTTCCGCCTCGGTACCCTCAGCATCCTGGGTCTCCTCTGCCGTGGAGCCTTCCTCCGGGGCCGGGCTCTCTTCTTTGGTACTCTCTGCAGGGGCCTCGGTCTCCTTTGCCTCCGCGCTGCTCTCCTCTGTCCTCAGGGCCTCTCTGCTCTCAAAGATTTCGTCATCTGTCTTTTCTCTTTCGGTCTGCTTAATCCCGGCTTCCATGGGCAGCGCGTTGGCCACCACAAGAGGCTGGGCAGGCATCATAAGCGCAGCCGTCAAGAATACTGCTAACCCCCTTTTCAAGAATTTCATTTTCACTCATTCTCTCCTTTCCCTTTGTCATTTTTGTATATATGTCTCTCCAAGAGCCATAAGCTCCGGGAGGGAATACAAGCGGCATTGCCGCAGATTCCCGCTTCCATAGTCAAATACAAGCATATCCCCCTGAATGTCGCAGAGATTGGGAAGGTATGCCAGAGTCCCAAGGTGTTCATCCAAGAGAAGCCCATACCGCCCGCCCTCTGCGCTGACATACTCCGTAACCACATATTCCCCTGCCTGGGTCACATAGGTGAGATAGGCATCCTCCTCTAAGGTTCCCACCTTCCGCCCTGACTTTATGTCATAGACTTCCGGCGCGCCGTGGAGAGTGGACGCGATTCTGTACCGGTCCGTATAGAACTCCTCATACAAGTCCTTAGAAGGCGCCTCCCTTTTCTCCTCTAAGATCAGGGAGCCATCCTCGGCGCTGTAGCATCGGACGGTCCCGTCATACCAGATCACCTCAAGCCAGGAGTCTTCCTCATTTTTCCGAAACTGCTGGTCATAGATATTCTTGGAATCCGGAAATTCCCCTTCTGCCGCCACATTCCCTTCCATGTCATAAATCCGGTAATTCTCATAGTTAAACAACATGGCCCTCCTGCCATCCCGGCTGAGACGGGCCTCATCATGGGCATAGCGGGCATCATAGGCGAGAAGCCTGGCATCCTCATGGTTCTCCAGCTTCAAAATCCGGACCGTAGGGCCGTTTCTCCCTGCAAGTACTGCATATTGCCGTGAGAGGGCAGGGAAATCCCATGGCTCCTCACAGATTTCCGAGGACATGAGATTGGCCCCCCTGTCATAGAAAGAAAACCCATGATCGTCTGTGGTAATAAGAATATACTCCTCCCCCACAGAGAATCCGGTAATCTTGTGGTCTCCGGTGTAGGCAAGCTCCGTCTCCTCCAAGGTATGGCCGTCAAGGCGTACTAACAGATTCCCGTTGGCAAGACAAACCCCTTCCTCATCTGCCTTCAGGTAAAAATGATCCCGGGATTCCAGTGTTCCCACATAGACGCCTTCCTCCGTGTCTACGAGGCCGAAGAAGGACTCGTCGCTTTTGTTGGATGCAAAGGCAAAATACTTGCCGCAGAACCCTCCCTCAAAATGCCTGTAGGATGTCTCGTCATAGACGATCATATTGTCCTCAGGGCTGTCTATATCAAAAATCCACAGCTCCCCTTTGGAGAAGCTTACTGCCAGAAACTGTCCGGTCTCATCAAGGGCAAAGATACGGTTGGCGGGGTTGGCAAAGATATCGTTAACTGCTGCCTCCATCCGGTGTCCCTCAAAAGAACAGTCGGTAATCTTCGTTCCATCGGACATTCTGTACAGAACCGCATAATCCTCGTCTTTATCAACGGCAGCCACCACCGTTCCATCGCCTGATACTGCAAGGGTCGTGGCCTGCTCTCCTGTCCAGAGAATCTCCTGCTTATGAAGATCATAGGCCGTGACTCCCTGCTCCCCGGCATAGACGATCCGCGACTCATCCACAAAGATCAGGTCCGAGAGGGCCGAATCCCTGGCCGGAAGCACCACAGTCCTCTCACCGGTCTCCATCTCATACACAGCTGCCTCCGACTGATATACCACCCCAAAGCAATCTCCTTTTGGCGAAATCTTTATGGTAAAGGGAGCCGCAGGCAGTTCTATGGTGTCTAAGGATTTAAACCCATCGGATAAGTCATAGACGCCCAGGGCGTCGGTTAAAGCCTTCTGGGCCTGGGGAACGGCAGAAGGTTCCCATATGCTTTTTTCCCTGGGGACAGCCTCAAGGGCCAGGTTCACGGCTCCCGATATATCACCCTTTTCCAGACTGTTGCCGGAATATTCCGACAAAGCCAAAGCCTCCTTGGTCCGCTCAAGCTGCTTCATCCCCGTAAAGGCGCCGAAGCCTCCGGATAAGAAAAGAACCGACATGGCTGCCGTCCACACTGCCATGCGTCTTCTGTGGCGGATTATCCTGGGATCCTTCCTGTGCAGCTGCCTGAATGCCCCAAGCATCTCCCCGGCAGACTGATAGCGCATGTCCGGGTCAGGACACATGGCTTTTTTTATGATCTCCCATACTGCCGGACTGCAGACATCCGGCCCTAAGGCCTTGACCTCCAGGGCATTCCTGTCAGGCCTCTGCCCCGACAGAAGGTGATAGAGAGTGGCTCCCAGACTGTAGATATCGGAACGCACGTCCAGCATCACTGCCGACGACGAGCTGCCGGTGCTGCCTCCTCCCGTGGAGGGCCCGCCGTTTCTCTGACCGCCTCCCTCAGGGACAGGCCCGCGGTTCTTCTGTCCTTCTTCTGGGATGGGCCCACGGTTCTGGCCCGCCTCCCCCAAAAGGGACTGGCCGGTCTTGTGATAGCTTCTTATATCTACGGTTCCGTCAGAAGATCCTTGATTTTCTCCCTGTCCCATTCCCAGGATATCGATGGTCTCCGGCACATCAGACTGTGACTGCCGCGGCTTCTCACAAACCTCACCTGTTTTTTGGGGTTCCACCGTCCCTAAGGTCTTGGTCGTGACAGTCTGATTCTTCCGTTTGCTGCTGTAATCCACGCCGTAGTGCTCCGGCGAGGCATAGCCCCAGCTGAATCCTACTCTCACGGCCCCGTCCTCGCCCAGAGCCAGGGCAATGTTGTAGTCGATGAGGCAGATATCCCCGTTTGGCCGCAGCATAATGTTGGCCGGTTTGATATCTCCGTGAAGGATTCCGTAAGGAGGGCGGCTGTGAAGGTACTCCAGCGCCTCCAAAAGCTGACAGGACCAGCCGATGATCTGAGGCTGCGTGGGAATCTGCCCTCTCTTTAAAAGGTGGTCCAGGCTCTCCCCATCGATAAAATCCATAACCGTGTATACCACTCCGTTTTCTTGAACAAAGTCATATACCTGTGGAATATAGGTCTGGCTCAGCCCTTTTAGCATATCCACTTCCCGCCTGAGAATTTGGGCATCTGTGTTCAGCGTTCGTTTATCCGCCTTCAGTACAATCTGCTTGTCCAGCCTCAGATGGCGTCCCCGATAGACGATGCCTCCTCCTCCGGCACCGATTTGTTCCTGTATCTCATACATACCTGCAATGATCCAGGCCATAGACACTTTCCCCCCCTGTCTCTTGTCATTTACCTCCCTGGCTTCCCGTACTCCTGTTCCAGCTTTTTCTTAATTCTGCGCCCTGTAAGTGTAAAAATGATCATGCCAGCCGCAGCCAGAACAGCCGCAACGGACATAACCGCAATTCCGCCCCAAAACAGCCACTGACCCTCCGAAACATACAACATAGGATTCCTCCCCTTATCTTAAAATACATTTATGGTGATGGCGGTGATGTTGTCCCTCTCTCCCCTGCCCTTCACCTGTTCCATCATATAGTAAAGATTCTCTGCCAGCTTTTTTTCTGTCAAGGCCGGCGCCGGGGAAAAATAGCTTTTCCACTCCTCAGGCTTGATATGATGCCAGAATCCATCAGTGCACAAAACAAACATCATGTTCTCCTTGATGGTTCCTTCCAGAATATCCGGCTCCGCCTCCGGCGCTGCTCCCATACATTTGAGTATCACGTTTCTCCGGGGATCTTTTTCTGCCTGCTCCTCTGTCATACGCCCTTCCAGGACTTCCTGTGCCACCCAGGAGTGGTCTTTGGTCAGCTGCCTTACGGCCGTCCGGCTGATTCCGTAGATTCTGCTGTCTCCTGCATGGCCCATCAAAAACCGGTTGTCCCACAGGACAAGAGCCGTCAGCGTGGTGGCGCTGGTGATCCCCTGCCTCAGGTTGCTGTAATAAATCTCCCCGTTAATATTCCATAGAATCTGCCGAAACCGGTATCGGATGACTTCCTTTGCATCAGGCTGCCTCATAATCTGGGGCAGTTCATAGTCAAACCACCCTGAAAGCATATCCGCTGCTTTTCTGCTGGCCAGCTCTCCGCTTACCAATCCGCCTACTCCATCACAAACTGCTGCCAGAACCACGGTATGATCCTTGGTAACCCGGCTCTTTACGACAAGGGAATCCTGATTCGTCTCTCTCTCTGTTCCTACATCTGTTTGACAGCAATAAATGAATCCCATAAGCCCCGCCTTTAACTGATAATGAAATCAAAGTCTTCATCTGCCAAAGTGATCAGGTTTCCGCTCACAAGCTGCACCAGTTCCCCCGGCTGCACTATGACTCCATTCACATAGGTATGGTTCACGGAATTCTGATCCGCTATGTAATAGGCGCCGTCTCTCTCGCAGATATTGGCATGGCAGGACCCGATGGCCGGATTATCACCCAGAAATAAGTCTACAAAGCTTGCTTCGCTTCCGATTCGGAACAAATCTTTGTTGATCACCATGGACTGTCCTGTTCTCCTGCGGATGATCTTTACCACATGGTTAAAGGTCTGCTGGCCGCTGCCCTGCTCCGAACCAAGAATCATGGTGGAGCCGTAGTCCATGCCTCCTCCCATAATCACGGTCCGGCTTTCCTCGTCACTGCTTCCAAAGTCCATATACACCGAACCCTTTCTCTCTGCCGGCTCATAAGAAGACGCGGCAGGGGCCGGTTGGAAAGCAGCGGCCTGCTCCTGACTGCTTTTCAGGTCATGAGGGGCCTTCTTATTCTTGCCAAAGGGCCATCTCCCTCCGCCCTTTTTCTCCGGCCTCATATTGTCGGGAAGCGAAGGCTCCTGGCCCGGAACTGACATGCCGCCGGGGACTGTGGGCTGGCCGGGAATGGCCATGCCGCCGGAAGCTGTGGATTGGCCTGGAACGGCCATACCGCCGGGGGGCGTGGATTGGCCGGGAACGGCCATGCCGCCGGGGGGTGTGGATTGGCCGGGAATGGCCATGCCGCCGGGAGCTGCTGCCATGCTGCCAGGAACAGGCGGGCTGCCATGTTTTGACCTTCTGCCGGTGGATGCCGGCTGCCCCGGCATGGACATTCCGCCTGGCGGCATGGGCTGGCCGGGAATGGCCATGCTGCCGGGAGCCGCCGGCTGGCCGGAACCCCCTATTCCTGGAGATGGCATAGGAGCTGGCTGGCCGTAATCCCTTTCCCCTGCTTCTGATGCCTTCTGCTTCTTCTTCCCGAATGAGAATATCCCGCTCTTTTTAGGCTGTCTGCCTGGTTCCTCCCCACCGGGAAAACCAGGGTTCTCCGGGATTCCCGAAGGACTCTGGCTCTGAATGCCGGGCGGTGTGGAGCCCATGGAAGAGCCCTGTCTGTAGTCCGGGGCTGACACTGGCGACGAGGCCGGGGCCGGGGCCGGGGCGGATACCGGAGGTTTTACCGGCGCTGCTTTTGATTCCCCCCTTGCTCTGGAGGAGGAATCCTTTGAAGGTACGGGACGATCCTGTTCATTCAGAAGCTGGCTTATATGTCTTCTCAGCTCCTCGAAGGTCCATGGCTTTTTCTGGTTAAGAAAGTGAATCAGCTTTGCCACATAGGAGAGATCCCCCTTGAGCTCATACTGCATGTGTCCTAAAAGGTAGAGGAAAAACTCTTTCACCGTAACATCCTGGGTAAACTCATCCACCGGAAGGTACACAAGCCCTGCCTCCTTCTGCCTGATATTGACAAAAATATAGTCCGGATCCAATAGGATCTTATCCGGGTCCAGCATATACTCTTCTACTTCCTGGATGGCATTGGTCATAGTGAGGAACAGATTTAAAACCGTGTCCTTCTCCATATCCCGCTCAATAAACTGCTGCAGGGAAATCCTGGATGTGACAGGAAATTTCAGGTACTGTTCCTTGTCCCTCTGCATGAAAGACGGCCGGAGAATCCCCGTCATATCATTGCTCTGAAGCATTCCCTTGGCAAAGGAATCCAGATGCTCTCCTTCCTCCAGCTGGTATACCAGCATGGTCTCTGCCCCCTGGCTCTCAAATCGAAATCCGTTCATATAGCTCCCCTCTCTCATCTCACATTCAGCTGGATCATGGACCAGCTGTTCCCCTTTTTCACCGGCGCAATCCCTTTATAGAAGCTTTTTGCTTCTGTGAATTCCGCCGGAATCACCAGATTATTCTCCTGGGTAATATATCCCCAGCCGCCTCCTATCTGAACCGGCGCAAGGCCGCCGTTAAAGGGGCCTGCCCCTTCATACTGAGGTTCGATGACCATCTGGCCCTCCAGATTTACAAATCCCCATTTACCGTTTTTCTTGACAGCCGTAGGTTCTTCTGACACAAAGGGAACTGCATCCTCATAGCCGCCTTCCCCTATGACTGCTCCTGTCTCGTCCACCATGTCATAGACATTTCCCTTTTTGACAAAAGCCCGGCCCGAGATGGAGCAATACCCGTACTCGTCTGTCTTCACATCATCATAGACAAAATCCGTGATCAGCTCATAGCTGTCCTTTAACAGGGCCCATTTCTCTCCCTGCTTCACGGCTCCGAACCCGGCCTGAATCACGGTGGCGCCATCCCAGGCTAAGGGGGACTGCTCTTCAAATTTCATATTCACATAGCCGTATTTTCCGTTGATCTTGGCCGGTGCTGCGCCGTTGCAGAGGACTCCCAGCTCCTCCACCTTCTGCCCCTCCCTGGGCACCTCGATCCGGTATCCGTTCTCGTCTGTATAATAAAATTCCCCGTCCCGGTACACCGGCACTGCATCTCTTCCGCTGGACAATACTCCGTTCCAGTCATTGTGGCAGCGGATCTGCACCTTACCGCCGGCGTTTAAAAGCCCGTAGCTGCCATCCTCCACATAGACCGCGCTGTCATTTCTAAAGGAGCCGATCTCGTCAAAGGAGGCGTAGACTTCCTTGTAGGTATACCGCAGCATTTCATATCTGCTCTGAAGCTCCTCATGATTCTTATGCTTCTTCATGGCTGCCTCGAGAACTGTAATGGCCTTCTCGTCCCGCCCGTTTTCCATGTAGTAGTCTGTCAGGGTCGTCACCACAGATATGGGATAGCCCTGGGACTCATTGATGGAATTGCATCGGTTCACAAAGGAAGACTCGTCTCCAAGGGCCAGATAATCGGCGGCAATCCGCATCTCGATATCCAGGGAACCCGGGTTATAGGTCAAGGCCTCCTTGTAGGCGGCAATAGCCTTAATATAGATCTTCTCTTCGTCATAGCGCTCTGCCTCTGCCAGCAGCTGGTTATACTCTGCCGGTTTTTCCACCAGGCTTTTGGCTGTCACACACCATCCCAGCGCCAAAAACCCTATCATCGCCAGTAATACCACTCGCTTCATCTTCTACTCCTTTAAAATCCCATCAGTATTGTTATGATCGTCCCTGCCGCCGCAAAGGGTGCAAAGGGCATCTCCGTATGGAGGGTACCTTTCTTCAGGACCAGAATCAGGATTCCTCCTGCCACTGTCAATGTAAGGGTGAGGATCAAGCTGCTCATAAGCACCTGGAACCCTAAGTAATATCCCATAACTGCAATCAGCTTCACATCTCCCATACCCATGCCCCTCTTAGTCACAAGGCCGGCCAGCAAAAAGAGAAGGCCTCCTCCCCCAAGGCCTGTGCCGGAGGAAATCACAATCTCCAGCCACAGTTCGGGAAAGCACATGCATTCTCCTGCCATAAGCAGGGTCCTCACTCCCAAAAGAACCAAAAGCGCCTTATTGGGGATGACCTTTTTCTCCATATCCACCAGGGCAAGAAGCACCAGTGCATACATAAGGATCCAGTATCTTATGATCTTTAAAGCATGATAGTCATAAACCTTCATAAGACAGGCGCCGGGCAGAAAGATCACTGCCAGCCCCAGGACAAAGAGAAACCTGTTTTTTCCCTTCCATATATTCCATCGAAGCATCTGATAGCGGCCAAAGACCGCACCTGCCCCAAGACCGATCCCTGCCGCAGCCAGTTCTGTTAAGGGCATAACCTGCATTCCTCCGTCTTCTCGTATTTGTCAGTGTTTTTTCGCTCCCCATGCCCTTGTAGAAGCTGTCTGGGTAAAATGAAATTCCAGGTTGTCAAACCAGTGATAGGTCACCTTCATGGTGTAAGATACCCGGACCGTTATGGTCTCCCCGTCGTTGAACAAGGTACTTCCCATAAAGTTTAAGCCGTTTATGCCGCCTACCACTCCCAGCCTCTCCAGCACATCCCGGTTATTGGAACCCTTTCCGTACAGGTTGATCTGCTTTCTCACCATGGCTTTGCTTATGGGGGCCGCAATGATACAGCTCTTGGCAGCACTGAAGATTCCGTCCTTGGCAAGGGCTCCCAACCCCTTTAGGATGGCCTTTGGATCGCTGAAATACTCCTCACCTGTCTCCACCATGGTGTTGGTGGCCGTCATAACCTTCTGAAATTCCTCCTGGGTAATGTCCGCGCTGGACTGAATCGACGTCAGGAATCCGTTTACATCCTCATTCTCCGGTATCTCTTTGACAGAGCTGGAAATGTTTGTGCTTCCCTCATCCACAGCCTCATAAAGCTTTACCACGGTGTCGATGACATTGTCCGTACTTTTCTTAAATTCCCCTGCCTCCCCCGCAAGTTCCGCGCTGTCCTCCATAAGCCCGGTCTTGCTCACAAGGTAGCAGTAGGCCGAAATCTCCTTTGCTGCCTGGCTGATGCTGTACTGGATGATCATTTGGGCACGGATAAAACTGGTGATACTGACGATGGAGGCATAGCCGAAAATAAAGATCACCAGCACAATGGCCGCCTCCACACTCAAAGAACCCTTCTGCTTTTCAAAGCCCATCCTTTCCCTCCTTTTTCTATTCTGCCCTTATGCGCCAAGGGGCGCTGCTGCAGATTTCATTCATTGCCCTCCAGCCCAAGTCTCTTCCCTGTACGTTGCAGGGCCCGGCAGTCCCCATACCGGCGTGCCGGCCATCAGTACCCCAGCACTCCGTGGTAGCCGATGCTGTACTTGTCATTGCCTAAGGTAACGCTTCCTCCTCCCTTTACCGGCACAGGCATGGAAAAGAAGGTGGTAGTAAGCTGTGCCGTGGCGTCTACCTCAATAAAGGTGTACGCTCCGGCTATGGTAAAGTCAGGAGAGGGCTTGGAGGCAGACTTGGAAAGATTGGCCTCTATAAGGGTTCCGATCCTCTTTAACATATCCTCCTCGCTCTGAACGCTTTTCACTGCAATGAACAGCCACAGGTATTCCTCGTAGTTCATGGTGAGAGCCGCAGAACCTGATATACGTCCCTGGCCGCCTGCCGCCCCTGCTCCGCCTTCCGGAAGGTCTGCAAAAGACACGCCGCAGTCGATGCGCATAAGCATCTTGTCCACACCTTCGCTCACATTCTTCTGAAGATTCTCATTGGCAGAATCCAGGGCTGTATCCACTTCACTCTTGGCCGCCTTCACGGCGCTGTCGGCCATGCTTCGGATCTTGGTCTCTATGGTCTTCTGACATTCCTTCATCCTGGCATTGATCTTCTCGGCAATATCCCAGTTGGACAGAGCCTCGCTGTTCTGCACTTCCTCGATGGTGGATATAACATGGTCGATTCCCTTGGCCTCGAACGCGGAGATGGCCTCCAGCTTCACCTCCTTCATGGCGCTGTCCGGCTCTGACTGCACACTGCTTTTTAAACCGTTTACCGCATCCTGGATCTCACTTCTTATCTTCTCCCGGTCCGGAGTTACCACATTGACCAGGCCGATGAGACGCTCCTGCACCGGCGCGATCACTGCCGCCGAGGCCGTGCTCACCAGATTGTCCACCGTCTCGTTGGCAAAGGCATCCAATTTATTCTTAAAGGCATCCTTGGTGTCCTCGGTCAGCTGGTCTAACTGGCTGAACAGATAATCCTTTGCCGCAGAGCCTGCGTCGTTAATGGCCTGGCCTATGGCCTCCTTGGTCAGGGAGGATGGCTTAATCTGCCAGTTGGAGGTGGACTTATAGATGGGGACGCTCTTCCCATCCTTGATCTCCTTCATATCCAGGGCCGTCTCCGCCAGGGCAAAGCCTATGATCAGCACGCTCTGAACAAGGGGTACTCCGAATCCCGTCCAGCCTGCTATGGAGGTGGCAAGAGCCAGGGTGATCTGCCGGATCTCCGGGTCCCCCGTGAAGGCATAGATGGAATTTAACAGGAAACGAATTCCGAAGATGGTGGTCAGGGTATACTGCACATCCCTTTCTCCGGAAGGATTGCCCCACAGAATATATTCCACCTCCGCCTTGTACATCACGTTGTTGTCTGCCGACATGGGGTAGCCGCTTAGATTGTTCTGATTCCTCTTTTTATTGTTGCTGTCGGTCTTGTCTATGGTATAGTAGCTGAACATCTTTGTGGCGTACTCTGCAAGGTAAAGCTTGTCCCGCCCCTTGACCAGAAGCTGTCCCACCCCTGAAAGGAAGTTGGAAGAGCCCTTGGTATTGTTTTTTGCATTCTTGCTGACATTTTTATCATCTGCACCAGAATCAGTCTCTGTAAATCCAGGCGCACCGCCTTCGCCTCCTGACGCCTCAAGGGTCGGCAGGGATTCTCCCGGCGACATATCAAACTGAGCCTTATCAAAAAGCTTCTTTTTCTCTTCCTTGGCCTTGGAGGAATCTTCTTCCTCCGCCTCAGTCTTGGGACAGATCCGCTCTAAATATTTGAAAAACTCATCGTTCTTCCCGCTGATGGACTGATCCATCTGGCTGGTGTAGACAGATAGGTTCATGGTGGGAGGCGTTGTGCCTGTGGAGTTCTCCACCGTATCAAAATACACCGTATAGGCGCTATCGGACAAAATCACCGACTTGTTGGCATTGCCCACCCACACTGCCACGCTGAAATCCCGGTAGGAAGTGCTGTTATAGGGAAGTGTCTCGGTGCCTGCAGGGGAGGATTCCAGCTTTGATTTCATGTAAAGATAATACTTGCTCTTCTCACCCTGAAAAAGCTTGTTGTCCACTGCCTTGGCCTGCAGCGCCGCCTTCTTTATGGTCTCTGCATAGGCGATTCCGTTGGACAGCTTTTCCTGTAGAATCTGAATCTTTTCCTTATCTAACTTCTCGGATTTGTTGCTGTAGTCTGACTGCATGGAGGTCTTCACCTCTCCTGCGGACAGGTTGTCGATGGAGTTCTGCCAGGTCTGCCCCTTGGTTTCTAAGGTATCCATGGAGGAGATCACATCATCTAAGCTGCTCTTTCCGTAGGTGCCGAGAAGCCGGACCTGCTCTGCGTCCTCCGCGATCTTATTGAGCCTGGTGACGGCATCCTGCATCTTGGTGTCAATATCCTGTTCCAATACTTTGGCTGCTTCCTCTGCTGCCCCCTTGTACAGGTTGGCAGCCTCCCTCATGGCCTTATAGATCTCTTCAAATTCCGAGCGCTCGTCTTCAAGATCCTCCATCTCCTCTTCGATGGCGTCGATCTCATCCTCGTCCTCTTCCTCATCCAGGCCCTCCAGCTGTTCCTCCAGTTCCTCCATGGTTTTTTCGTAGTAAAGAACATAATTTTCCCATGCCTGGGCTGTTGCCCTGTAGTTTTCCCGCTCCTCCTTAAAACCGATCATCAGCTTTATGGCTCTCATGGCGGCGCTTGGATGGCCATCAAAGCCTCCCTGCAGTTCTGACTCCATGGAGGAATACTCCGCCGACATAGCCGGAGCCAGCCTGCACTGATTGGCGGCGGCTCTTACGTCATGATATCCTGTCTCGGAACCAATAATCCCGCTCTCCCAGTCCAGATCCACCTCAGGGTCCCTTTTGACTGCGCTGTAACACCAAGCAGCCACTGTGGCCTCATAGATCTCCTTATTGATGGCCTTGCTTTCCTCTTCCAAATGGGAAGGCTTCAGCTGGTTGTCCAGATATTCATTGTAGGGCACCAGGTTGTTATAGGCATTCTCGCAGGCTTTCTGCACATCGGACATGGTTTCCTCGTAATCCAGCTTGGCCTCTATGGTCTTCTGCTGTTTGTCCAGATCCTTAAAAGCATAGATTTTTTCGATCATGCCGTACCCAAGGCTTGCCGGCCCCCGGTACTTCATATACTCCAGAATCTGGTTCTTGATCACATAGGTCTCCGACAAGGCGGAGCCCTCCACTCCTTTTGCAGAAAATGCCCCTTCCTCCAGAGTCAGATCCAGAAGCTTTCCTGCCTCGGCGCCATCCCATCCGCTTTCTATGGCAGTCTGTATATATCCCAGAAGCTGGTCCACATACTGCCCATCCTCCGTGCCTACGCTCTCTCCCAGCGTAGCCTGGAAGTACTTCTTCAAGTTGGCGCTCAGATCTTCCTCCGTCTCCGCCGTGGCAAAAAGTCCGTAGATCTCTCTTAAAGCATCGTCATAGTAGGTGAGTCCGGCATTGAGGGATAAGTCCCCGGCATTGGACATAAAGGTCTTGCTGGCCAGGACTTTGCTTCCATCGATTAAGAACCCTTCCAGAATCACCAGCATCAACATGATGGTTGATAAAAACAGGGATATGGAGCCCTTTACCTCTTTTGTGAACTTTTTCATAGTATCTTATCCTTTATATCCTCAACTTTTTTCAAAAACGAATCCACCCGATCCTTGACTCCGAACCGCTCAAGCAGAAAGTCGATTAAATCTGCGGCCAGGTCAATATTGCGCACCAGTTCCGCCGGATTGGAGGCATTCTGTATCACACTGCTTTTTAGAGTAAGATTCATGGGCACTCCCACATAGTCCAGAAATTTAGGGCTCTTGAGACCATAGGTAGCCTCCACCTTGATGCTCTTACCGATGACATAATTGGAGATGCTCACCCTGGCCTCTGTCTCCACCCCTGTCAAAAAGGATCTGCGGGAAAGCATCTGGGAGAGCTGCCCCTCCAAAAGCCCCTGTTCCTGCCTGTAATCAAATTTCCATTCATTATATAAATGTTCGGAATGTCTGGAGTAATAGTCCTCCATAGCCGAACTGAAATTTCTTCCGCTCTCAAAATCCACTGACGTAGAAAAAAGGGCTTCCTCATCGGCCCATACCTCATAACCCTGATAGGCCACCACCCTTCCGCCCATAATCGCCAGTTTTTCCACCTGAAATGTCAGGATACTCTCCTGATACTTCACCATGCCGAAATAGATCATGGCAAAGACCGTAAAGATCACAATGGGAAAGTAGATGGATGCCTCCACCATGACCACTCCCGACTCATCGGCCCAACATTGTTTCATATGTTCTCCCAAGAACTTTCTCATACCTTTCCAGTACATATGGTTCTCCCGTATATGATTGCTTTTTGCATGTTATCACCGCAATACGAAAAACCTAAAGGCCAGGCTTGACCCCCGGCCTTTAGGGAGTTAATTAATTTCCTGCACCATTACTATCAACCCAATTTGTTGCCTGGCCAAATACCTTAGTTACTAATCCCATTAACTGTTCCCTGAAGAGAGCGGCAACGGCTATCACGATTACGATGATTACCAAAATAGCCACAATATCTGCAGCACCTTTCTCCTCGTGGAGCAGACGATCCACAAACCCATTCCATTTTGCCTTCGCATACAGCAAAGCCATATCCATTTTTTCAAACATTTCTTTTTCCTCCTGTAAACTATGTATTTTTATCATTTATACCCTAACGCATGCCCGGCGGGCAGGCGCGCCCCGCGCGAAAAGGTATCTAAAGCAGAGCATTTTCTGCCTTGCTTTCCACACTACATGCCTCCTATAAACACCGGCACAAGAATCAGCATCAGGATGCCTCCGAAGATCATGGCGATAGGAAGAAGCAGCTTGGTTCCTGCAGTCTCCCCCTTCTGGCGCACCAGATTCTTCTTCTCCTCCCACATCTCCCTGGACATCTCCTCCAGGAAGTAGGACAGCTCCTGGTTGCCCTTCTGCATGTTCTGAATCAGGGTGGAGGTTACCTTCCTTATGGACCTTACGGAACACCGGTCCGCAAAGTTTCTGAACGCCTCTAAGTCCGAGGCGCCGTTGGCCATCTCCCCGGAAGCGATGCGCATCTCCTGATAGAGAGCCCTCTCTCCCGTCTGGGACACCTTCACCCATGCCTCCCTCATGACCATGCCGGAGTTAATGAGAAGGGCCATTTTAGATAAGACCTGGGGAAGATCCAAAAGCAGTTCCTCCCTCCGCTCCTCCAGCTTGTCGTTAATATCCTTCTCCAAGTAGCGTACCAGCAGCACCATGACGCAGATGCCAAGGAGCAGCATCATAGGGTTATCTGACATCGCCCCTAAGATCAGCACAAAGGGAAGAAGGGTCCATATGTAGGTAAAGGTGGCTCCCTTTATGACATAATAGTAATATTCCGCGTACTTCTGGCCCTTGATCTCGGAGATTTCCTTGATTCTGGCCCGCCCCTTCCTGGTACGCAGGTTGTATTTTACCTGATTCATGAATCCCATACCGATAAAGAACAGCTCCGGCATCCGGAATTCCTCTGAGGACAGGTTATCCGTATAGGCATGAAAGGTATTTTTATATTTCATATAGAGAAACAGCCAGAACAGTACAAAGGGAGTGGCGCATACCATCATTCCCAGCTGAAACCAGTTGATCATCCTTTTTCCCTCCTACAGCTTAATATCTACCAGCTTTAATCCCAGCACATAGGCCCCTGCAAAGATTCCCAGGGCTATAAACTTCACTGCCAGGTTGATCATGCTGTTGTCCGTCATACTGTCCCCCAGGCCTCTCATGGTGAACATAATGATAAAGGGCATAACCATCATAATATTCAGCTCGTTTCTGCTGGCGGCCACCATGGTCTGAATCTCCATCTCAATCTCGATCTTGTCGTTGATTACGCTTCTGGTCTCGCCTACAATCTGTTTTAAGTTGCCTCCCTTGCGGTTGCACACCTCGAACACATTGGCAAAGCTGTCCACATCATCCAGGCCGCTTCTGGCAGCAAAATTCAGAAGAAGATCTTCTATATTATAATTGTGCTGAAGACCTGCGTTGATCATCTTAAGCTCCGCCACAATGTCCGCTTCCTCCCCGTAAAGGTTGGACATCTCGCTCTGTGCATCTGCAAATGCCCTGGATGTGGTCTGTCCCGCCGAATAGGAGGAGGTAAGGGTTTCTAAAAGATCCTTAAACTCCAGAAGCAGCTTTTTCAGCCTCTTTTTCTTCTGGTATTCTTCAAAGGGCTTCTGTAAAAACAGGGCTCCCCCCAAAGCTATGACCCCAGCGGCAATGAGGCTGTTAAAGAACACATAGCCGATGGCCACAGCGCCTGCCACCCCAAATCCTGCGGCCATAAACCGGTCCGCCAAGGTCATATGATAGATATGGTAGTCCTCTCCCAAGCCCATAATGCCCGGAATGGGCACATAGACCTCTTTCTGCTTTTTGGCCTTCTTCGGCTTCTTCTCCGCCTTAGGGGCCTTGTTCCTTCCAAACATCGTTATCTCTACGCTCCTTAGATTTCATCGTAATATCCCATCATTTTCAGCTTCATGTCGTTTCTCAGTTTATTCTTTGTCCGCTTTAGACTCCCGGAAACCTTGGTGAGTGTGCTGGTCTCATCCTCCTCAAACACATAGAGGGGATTGAGAATGATCTCACCGTTCTCGTATCCGCAGACCTCCGTGATCTCCAGAGTCTTCCTGGACTTGTCCCTGAGACGGGACAGATGAACAATAATGTCCAAGGCAGAGGCAATCTGCTGTCTGATGGCTTCCAGGGGAAGACCTGCGGCCCCCTGAAGCACCATGGTCTCCAGACGGCTTAACATATCCTTGGTGGAGTTGGCATGGCCTGTGCTTAAGGACCCGTCATGGCCTGTGTTCATGGCCTGAAGCATGTCAAGGGCCTCGCCGCCCCGGACCTCCCCCACCACGATCCGCTCCGGACGCATACGCAGGGAGGATTTGATCAGATCCCGGATGGTAATCTCACCGCTTCCCGAGGCGTTGGCGTTCCTGGTCTCCAGGCTCACCAGGTTGTCGATGCCGGCGATCTGCAGCTCCGCCGAGTCCTCTATGGTGATGACACGTTCATCCCTGGGAATAAAGTTGGACACCGCATTTAAAAAGGTAGTCTTCCCGGAACCTGTACCGCCGCAGATAAAGATATTGTATTTGGCCTTCACAAAGGTCTCTAAGACTTTCGCCACTTCCGGCGTGATGGACTTGTACTTCAGAAGCTGCTCCACGGTCATAGGGGTCTTGGAAAACTTACGGATGGTCACCGTGGCCCCTTTCATGGCTATAGGCGGAAGCACCACATTGACACGGGAACCGTCAGGCAGACGGGTATCCACAATGGGGTTGGCCTGGTTCACCTCACGTCCTGCCATGCCTACAATCTTCTGGATAATATCCTCCAGCCGGCGCTCATCTTCAAACTCTTTGTTCAGCTTCTGCAGCTTCCCCTTTTTTTCTATAAAAATATCCTTTGGCCCGTTGATCATAACCTCCGTGATATTGTCGTCCTTCATAATCAGATCCAGGATTCCGAAGCCGCGGATGGCGCTGAATACCTGTTCGCACACAGACACCCTCTGCTCCATGGACACGAAGCCATACTCGGCGCACCTCTGGTTCACTATAATCTGAATCTGATTCTCCAGCTCCTCATCACTCATATTGCTCAACGGCAGATTGTCCGTCACATAATAATGGATGGAATCCACCAGCTTCTCAAGCTCTTCCTCGTTCACTGCATCTCCCCCCTATTCTCACAGTCCTTCAAAAACACCCTGCATCTCTTTGCCTATGTACTCAATAATCTCGTTGACCAAAGCATGCTTAATAGGCGGAATCTTGCCCAGCACCGGAAGCTTCAGGCCCGGGATCTCCCGGCTGGACTTGCTGCTGCTGAATCGGTTGTAAAGCAGGGACATAACTCCTGTCACGTTCATCTGCATCTGTTCCTCCAGGATCCCTATGGCTTCCATGGTCCTGGCAAACTTGGTGTTGGAGGTCTCTGCCCCGTCCTGCACCAGGATTATCCGGTTCATGCGTCCTAAGATTTCCATAAATTCTTTGGATATCTTAAGATTCATGTCAATGACCACATAGTCATACGTCCTGCTGCTTCTCAAGGTGTCTAAGGTCTTTATAATATCTTCATGGGTCAGCTCCAGCATGTACATGGAGGTGCTGCATGGTTCAAAGAAGCTGACGCCGCTTCGGTCTGTCCTTACGGTGCTCTCCATCTTGAGAAGCACATCTGCCCGCCGGCTTTTTAAGGCAAAGATCACATCCTCAAACCGGTAGTTGCCGCTGCCTGAAAAAAAGTCTGCAGAGCTTCCCATAGGTTCCAGGTTCAGATAAAGGGTCTTCTTTCCCTTGGAGGCATACTGTCTGGCGAGAGCCGCCCCAAAGGTGGAAGCTCCTGTGCCCCCGGAGCAGGATGTCACCAGCACCAGATTGCCAAAGTATCCGCTTCCCGAACCGAAAGCAGCCCGATTGCCTCCCTCTGCATAGAGATCCAGAATATCTTTATAGATCAAATCCGGCTTTTTGAATTTGGCTATGGTTCTGACTCCGTCCTTTTCCGTCTCTGATGCATTGTCGCAGAGATACGCCGTCTTTCCATATTTCTCGGCTTCCTTGGCCTTCATGCCGAAATTCTCATCAATCAATATTACATCTGCCGAACCGGATGCCAGGTGATGTTCAAGCATTTGGGGGCTGGAAAAAGAAAAAATCTCCAGTTTGTCCAGATAGTTTTTTTCCAGAAAACGGACAAGATTATTCAGATAACGTTCATCATGTTCCCCGATTACCAAGCGGATCTGCATGTCTTTTCCTCCTGTTTTACCATTGATTCCTTTTGTGATTGGATTCCCATAGGGAGTTGTGAAACTCAAAACTTAGCGGAATATTCTGACCATACATTACAGGAAAAGATATTTGCGCCATGGAAATGAGACCATAGAACACAGGAGGGCCTAACCCCGACTGGGTTCTGCCCTGCTGGGCTCATTGGAATGCCTGGTGCAGCAGGCTTTGGATGTAATGTATGGTCAGAATATCCTCTTAACCTTAGCTTTCCCAATCACCTATTGGATTCCCATCACTTCTTTTCCACTTTTACATGGATCTAAGAAATTATATCATTTCTTTTTAGTAAAGTAAACTACTTTCTACAAAGAAAGTAATCGGGCAAGGTATAAATTTTATTCTAACATGTCATTCTAAATTACAAACTATTTTGCTTCCCCGATTGACAGGTAACATCCTATCGCTTTTCCATCTACAATATCAGTATTACGTTCTACGAAACCACTAAATTGAACAGAAATGAGGTCGTCAGCAAATGAATATCATGGAACGGATTGATGATTTGTGCAGACAGCATCATATGAGCAAATATCGTCTCTCCCAAATTACCGGCATCTCCCAATCTGCATTCTCTAAGATGGCCCGACAGCAATCCAGCCTATCCCTTGAGACGATTCAGCGAATCTGCGATGCTCTCGGAATTTCTTTGGCACAATTCTTTTCTGAATCTGAGGAATATCCTGATTTGACCCAACAGCAGAAGCAGCTTCTTTTCTTCTGGTCCCTGTTGGATGAAAAAAAGAGGAATTATACACTCCTTATGATTGAAAAATTAAGGGATCTTTAAGGGGTTTCCTAATGAAATGAAAAAGAGGCGGCTGCATGGACATGTATTAATCACATGCCCATGCAGCCGCCTCAAGTCAAGTATACTCTATAGCAGCATTGCCTCCCATCGTCTGCAGGTTTACCCTAACTTTAATTCTTGGAGCTTTTCCCGAAATTCTTCTACGCTCATGTGCTTCCTGGCAGCGGCCTCCTTCATAGTCAGCACTCCATCCTGCACTAGCTCCAGCATGGTTTTAAATTCTCCCTCTTCTCTGCCTTGCTCTCTTCCCCTTTTCATCCCATCTTCCATCAACAGCTGTCCCAGCAGCGTCATCCTCATCATCTCCTTTACTTCTCTGATCTCCTTCTCATTCAATACCTTCATGGCCAGGGCGTATAGCACCGACTCCACGGGCAGTACTTCCCTCTCCTCCAGTTTCCCCTGCTCCCTCTTTAGGATCTCCAGGCTCTTCTTGATTCTCACCGCCTGGCTTGTCTCGCCTTCCATTAGGGAGATTAAAAGCACCTTTAAAAGCTCCCCTCTCTCTAAATCTTCTCCTGCCTTCTGCTTGTCCTCCAGGGTACGGATTACTTCGTCTGCATTGTGATCCTTCATCCTCACCACACCGACCCGGTAGGGATTCATCTCATGATCCAGGCTGCTCTTTATAACCCTTACCTTGGAGGTACACAGCACATAGGTGGACACCTCCACCTGGTACTGATAACTGAGAACTGCCTCATAGGCACGAAACCTCCTCAGGTCTTCCTTGTCTTTTGTTTTTCTTTCGTCTTTTCACAGAGCCTCCTTTGCAGGAGACATATCAGAAACTGTCTTTATTATATTGTTTTTTCTCTTGCCGGACAATGTATTTCTGCTGTTCTTTTCTATTTGTATTTCTTTCCTATGATCGTATCCGTTTTCCTTGGATTACTGCCTGATCTCAGGCGGATATTCAGATATTCTGCCGAATGGCAAAGGAAACCTTCCTATTAAATATTTCATAAGTGTGATGACAGCTTCATTCTACCATAGAAAAAGCTTGTATACAAGCAATTTCTTTGCCCCCCGCGGCAGACACCCTGTTGCTGTTCACACCATGATGAATCACTCTGCTGATTAGTCATGAGCCCATATAGTTATGGAGCCAAAGCATATGCCCCATTGCCCCAGGCAATTTAAAATGGGCATATGCTGTTACGTTCACAGGGCATCTGGGAACAGTAACGGCCGGCGCCAAAGGTGCGCCGCCGGCACACGGCAGTTCCAAAGCCAGGCCGGCCTGAGCTTTAAACTGCACGCACCATCGGCAATCTCCTTTCCGCCCTTCCTATCCCAGCAGTCTCAGAAGCTCCTCCTGGCTCAAACTCCCAAGAGACACCATGCCCTCTGATACCACCTGTTCCGCCAGAATCTGTTTGGATTTTTGAAGCTTCAGAATATTCTCTTCTATGGTATCCTTGGTAATAAGCTGGAACACCGACACCTGTCTGTTCTGTCCGATGCGGTGGGCCCGATCCGCAGCCTGGTTCTGGGCCGCCACATTCCACCAGGGGTCATAGTGGATCACCATGTCCGCCGCTGTTAAGTTCAGCCCTGTCCCCCCTGCTTTTAAGGATATTAAGAATACAGGCACATCATCCTTGTGAAATGCATTGACGGTCCGTATCCGCTCCTTTCCGGGAGTCGCCCCGGTAAGTGTATGAAATTTGATGCCCTCCGCTTTAAGCCTCTGCCCGATCAGCTCCAGCATTGAGGCAAACTGGGAGAACAGAAGAATCTTGTGGCCGGACTCTATACCGGATCTTACAAGCTCCAGGCAGGTCTCCAGCTTTGCAGAGCCGCCGCCGTAATCCCCATAGATCAGCCGTGGATCACAGCACACCTGACGGATCCTCGTAAGGGCCGCCAGAATCTCTATCTTTCCTCTGCCCTCCGAGCCTGCGCTGCGCTCCAGCCTGCTTTTAAGCTGCCAGGCGCTGGCTGTGTAAAGCTCCTTCTGCTCCTTCTCCATCCGGGAATATACCACATTCTCCAGTTTTCCCGGCAGCTCCTTAAGAACATCCCTCTTAAGCCTCCGCAGAATAAAGGGCCCTGTGAGAAGCTGCAGCCTTTTTAAGGCCTCCTGATCCTCATTCCTCACCACAGGCAACTCATATTCCTTTTTAAACCTGCCGTAGGAAAATAAAAATCCCGGCATAAGATAATCAAAAATACTCCACAGCTCCCTTAACCGGTTCTCCACAGGAGTCCCCGTAAGAGCATACCTGGTCTGGGCGCGGATGGATTTGACGGCCTTTGCCGTCTGGGTCTCCGGATTCTTAATATACTGGGCCTCGTCAAGTACCTGGAACCGGAATTCATAGGGCTGGTAAAAAGAAAGATCCCTTTTCAGCAGATCATAGGAGGTGATCACCACATCATAGGACTCTGCCCTCTTTATCAGCTCCTCCCGCTCCTTAGAATTACCTACTGCCGCAAGAACCTTTAAGTCAGGGGCAAAGGTCTCCAGCTCACATTCCCAGTTATATACCAGGGAAGAGGGACAGACAATCAACGAGGTGTGAAGATTTCCTTTCGATGCCGCCTCATCCCAGAGCACGCTGATCATCTGGATGGTCTTTCCGAGGCCCATGTCGTCTGCCAGGATTCCGCCAAACCCCAGGGCATCCAGCGTCTTAAGCCACTGAAATCCCTTTTTCTGATACCCCCTCAGCACCTGTTCAAAAGCCGCAGGCACCTCAAAGTCACTGTCCTCCACCGACTTCATCCTGCGGAGAATGGATTTGTACATCTGGTCCCTGGTAAAACGGATGTCCTCCCGCTCCCGGAACATACTGTCCAGATACAGGGCCCGGTACCTGGGCAGACGAATCCTTTCCTCTGACAGCTCCTTCTCCGACAGGGCCAGGCTTCCCACCATCCTGGCCACGGTCATGAGGCCGTTGTCCTCCAGTTTCAAAAATTCACCGCTTTTCAGACGATAGTATGGTTTTTTCATCTGGTATGATTCCAGAATCCTCATAAGATCCCTGCCTGTCATGTCCCCTGCATCTATGGTCAGATCAAGCCACTGTCCCAGGGCCCGGACTCCCACGGACACCTTGGGCGGCGCAAGAATCTCCATATGGTTTTCCCCCTGAGGGAAATACACCTCTCCCAGGCCCTTAAGCTCTTTCATCCCCTGGGACAGCAGGGCGAACAAGGCCTCGTCGTCGTCCCGGATCACTAAGTCATTGGTCACAGGATCCCGGTACTTAAAATACTTGGTGAGAACCTGGCTTATGGCAAATTCCTTGGTCACGTCCCGGCAGATGGTCTTTGGCACATGTTCATCCTCCACAGGGTGGAAGGAATAGTCTCCATAGCTTAAGACCGGGTGGAGAATAAGCTCCCCTGGCCCCGGGCTCTCCAGTAAAAACCTGGCTTTCAGTTCCACCGGGCGGACTTTTTCCAGCTTCAGCTCCCCCGTGTCCAGGACTCCGTACCCCTCCAGCCTTCTCAAAACCCGCTCATAGAACAGAGGCACGTCCTTTTCTCCCACCAGCACCTCATAGGGAGCGTCATATCCCTGGGTCATCTGCCGGAAGAATACGGTTCCGTCTCTGGTAAATTCCTTGTCACAGATGAAAAGCCGGTTCTGATCCAGGATATAGAGATGCTCTTCCCCGTTAAAGCTGACCACATCCTTACTCAAAGATACCTTCAGGCCCTTTTGTCCGGCCTGCCTTACAGTAATCATGGTCTCCGGGTTCTCCCTCACCACCCGGATCTGCCTCTTCACCCCTCTTCCATCCTGAATCTCCACCTCTCTGCCGGCAAAGAGGCCTAAGAATTTGTCTCGGTTGGTCTGGCTGATATTCATTTCCCGTATGGCCGGGACAGAGCTGTAGGGATTTTTCTGAAACTGCTCATAATGCTCTTTCAGGCTCCCCATAAGCTCAAGGACAAGGAGGAGAAGATCCTGGCACTCCGGGGCAAAGGCGGCCTTCCCGTGATAAAAGGAAAGATTCTTTCCGTACTCCACCTGGGTTCCCTGCTCCATGGCCCTGGCAAAGGCCACTAAATCCTTTATCACATAGAGCCGCTCTCTGCCCAGCTTAAATTCGGCCTGAATCCCCTGACGGCTTATGATAATCCTGGGCACCAGCCTCACCGGCTCCTCCTGATGCTCCTGAAGAATCTGCGCCACCTCCCGGTTGGTGTACTCCCGTATCATAGCCCTTACCTGGGAAGAGGTGGATACGGGCCTGTCCGGCTGTGACGAGGCCTGCTTCTTATACCATTCCAGAAGGGCCTTTTCATGGGGACACATTTCTTTATATAAATTTCCCTGAGTACAAGAACAAGAGTAGCTGTTTACATAGCTACCCTTGACTTCAAGCCTTACATCATATAACTTTTCCCGGTCCTTCACCTGACCCTGGATTCCCACCTCGCCTTTCCAGAATGCTCTGGTCTGCATCTTGGTTATCTCCACCCATTACCCCCTGTCTACATCCTCTCCGGGGCTTCAAATCCCAGCAGGTCAATACAGGTCTCCAGGATTCCCTTTGTCAGAGTGATAAGCCTGATATAGCTGCCCTGCCGCTCCTTGTCCGCCTCCTTAAGGATCATAGTGCTGTTGTAAAACTTGTTGAACACGTCGGACAGTTCATAGATAAACTGACAAATCTTGTGGGGAGCAATATCCCCGAAGCTGGTCTCAATAACCTCGTTGTACTTGGCCAGCTGCAGCATCAGATTCTTCTCCGTCTCTGACACCGCCCCGAGAATCCGGGCGTCTTGGTCTGTATTTCCACTGCTTTCTTGATATTTTGACAAAATAGACTTGATTCTCACTATGGTATAGAGAATGTAGGGCCCTGTATTACCCTCAAAGGAAATAAACCTGTCCATATCAAAGACATAATCCTTTGATGCCTGGTTGGAGAGATCGCCGTACTTTAATGCTGCCAGCCCGATGATGCCAGCCGTCTTCTTAGCTTCCTCTGCCGATACGGTGCGGTTCTCCATAATCCGCTCATAGACTGCGTCGTTGATCTCCGCCACCAGATTTTCCAGACGCATGACGCCGCCGTCTCTGGTCTTAAAGGGCTTACCATCCTTTCCGTTCATGGTTCCGAACATGACGTGAACCATGGGGGTATCCTCTTTCACATATCCCGCCTTCTTGGCCACGCGGAATACCTGAATAAAATGAAGCTCCTGCCTCTTGTCCGTAATATAGATATAGCGGGACGGTGACAGCTCCTTCTCCCGGTCAATGATGGTGCCAAGATCCGAGGTGGCATACAGAGCCGCCCCATCGGACTTGCGGATAATACAGGGAGGCAGCTCTTTAGAGTCCTTCTCCTGGGCAATATCCACCACCAGGGCCCCCTGGCTCTCATAGGCCAGTCCCTTGTTCTCCAGATCTTCAATAAGGCCCGGTATATATTTCTGGGCGTCGCTCTCTCCTTTCCACAGGTCAAAGGTAACTCCCAGATTACTGTAATTCTTCTTCAGATCCGCCAGAGACACATTCATAATATGCCTCCAGACAGCCCGAAAAGGCTGGTACCCCCTCTGGAGCTTCAGAGTGGCCTCCTGAGCCCGGGCCTTAAAGGCCTCGTCGGTTTTGGACTTTGCACTTGCCGCCGGATAGATCTCCTCCAGCTCGCTTATGGTAAAGGGCGGTTCTTTCGGGTACTCCCCTGAGAAGGACTGGTCAAAATACACCAGTTCCGGCTTCCTGTCTCTCAATTCCTCAATAATAAGTCCCATCTGCAGGCCCCAGTCCCCCAGATGGACGTCTCCTACCATGTGATAACCCAGGAAACGCCCCAGGCGCTTTACGCTCTCTCCGATAATGGCTGACCGCAGATGTCCTACATGAAGAGGCTTGGCCACATTAGCCCCGCCGTAGTCCACCACAACGGTCTCTCCCCTTCCCTTCTCCTCCAGGCCGAACTTGGGCTCCACCTCCATCTCATTGAGATAATCTGCCAGATATCCGGCGCTGAGGCGGAGATTGATAAATCCCGGCATCACCGCCTCCGCCTGGGCAAACATGGGATTGGACGAAAGCCGGCTCACCACCTCTCCGGCAATGTCTATGGGTTTCTTTTTATATGCCTTTGCAGCTGCCATAGCCCCGTTGCACTGAAACTCACACAGGTCCGGCCTGTTGGACAGAGTGACCCTGGCATAGGCCTCATCGTATCCGCTGTCTGTAAACGCCGGCTTGATTGCTTCCGCAATACATTCAAGAATCTTCTTCACACTCACTGACTCCTTCCGATCTTCTTGTAGTGTACTGAAACTGAATTACAATTATAACCCATTCCCCCACAGAAATCAATACATGAAACAACGGCCGCACCGAAAGATTCCGGCGCGGCCTGCAGAAATTACCAAGTCTTTTCAAGAGTTAAATTGTAGTCAACGGTATAGGGGTTGTCGGATCTGGTCTTCAGATCCTCGTAGATGGCCTGACGCTCTGCGCTGCTCTCCTCAGCCCAATACTCATATCCACGCATATAGCTGGCTATCAGTTCGTCCCAGGATGTGAACAGGGGCTGTACGGTCTGGGCAATCTCCAAAGACTTGTCCAGAGCCTCCTGCTCGGTGTAGTATCCTGCAAGGTAGTAGAAGCTCATCAGGTTTAAAGCGCGGCAGTAATCCCAGCCGGCAATGGCGTCTGCCCCGAACTCTTCATACATATTATAAGAATCCACGTAGCTCTGTGCCTCTTCATCTGTCACTTCAAAGTTCTCCAGAATAAAGTCCTTACGGCCTTCTGCCTCCACATCGCCGATTCCCACTTCCTTTAAGTACTCCATATCCTCCTTAAAGCCGGTTCTGTGGCCCTCTTCCAGAATCCAGGTAAGATTCTCATCGGCGGAAGCCCTGTCTGTCACTCCCCACCACTCGTCCAGAGAAGCCTTCTGAATCTCTTTGGTCTCGTCATTGGCCGGAGCGCCTGCAAAACGGTTGTAATCCCATCCGTTTATCTCTGTGAGAACCGCATAGGAGGCATTGAACCAGCGCACGGTGTCTGTTATTTCCACAGTCGTGTTGTCTTCCTCTTCAATGGGAGTCTCCACAAAGGAGGAGCAGGAAGCCTTCATGGAAACCATATCGTTGTCTTTAATCTTCTCTGCCACATACATCAGGGAATAGAACGCATAGTCGGTCTCTCCGTATATGAGATAAGCCTCTGCCGTCTCCCCATCTGCGTTGACCTTACAGGTGCTGGCAGTCACGTCTGTCATTCCCGGCAGGGTGGGCGCCTCCGCATCTGCTGCATCCGATACTCCGTAGCTCTCGTCTACTAAGGACTTCACGTCATCCATGCTGCCTACAGGAAGGATGGAACCGCCCTTTGGAAACTGCATAACCAGAACGGCCTTTGAGCCATCGGTGCTTCCTGCACCCAGCCAGAAGTCAACACCCAGGTCTTCCGTGGTCCAGCTGTCCTCCAACTTAATGGCCACAGAGCCATCCCCTGTCTTAAACTCTTTCATCTTAGCCAGTGCCTCCTCCTGAGTCACTGTCTTCTTTCCGCCGCCGCATCCCTGCAGCATGGAAGCCGCAAGCACAACAGCCAGTCCTGTACATGCCAGCATTCTTCTGAACTTTTTGCCATACATACTCTTTTCTCTCTCCTTTTTGTCATGATCTATTCCCAGGCTTTCGATAATCTGCCATTGGAATCATTCCATACATCCTTCATCTGAAAAAGAATCCCGCTTAGCAGGATTCCCACAGAATTCCAAGCTTATACCCTTGACAAATATTCACCTGTACGGGTATCAATCTTAATCTTATCTCCCTGATCTACAAATAACGGAACATACACGGTGGCCCCTGTCTCCACAACCGCCGGTTTGGTGGCTCCTGTGGCTGTATCGCCCTTAAAGCCCGGCTCTGTATCCGTAATCTCCAGCTCCACAAACAAAGGCGGCTCCACAGAAAATACCTTTCCATTATAAGAGCACACCTTACACATCTCATTCTCTTTTACAAATTTCAGAGCATCTCCTATGGTCTCCTGGCTTAAAGCCACCTGCTCATAGGTGTTCACATCCATAAAATTATACAGATCGCCATCCGCATACAGATACTGCATGTCCACACGGTCAATCCTTGCAGCCGGGAACTTCTCTGTGGGACGGAATGTCTTCTCAACCACGCCGCCGCTGATCACGTTCTTGATCTTGGTTCTCACGAAAGCAGCGCCTTTTCCTGGTTTTACATGCTGAAACTCCATAATCTGATATACATTACCATCAATCTCTAAGGTGACGCCGTTTCTAAAATCGCCCGCTGATATCATAAATGATATTCCTCCTTGTATTTCTCATTAATCCTTATCTATTCTATACTAAATATTCTATATTTTCAACCGTTTTTTACAAAGAATCTCTTCCCCGATCTGCTGCGGCGTTTTCCCGTCCACATCCACGATTAGATGGGCCCCTTCTTCATAGACAGGGCCTCTTAAAGTCAGAAGATTTCTTACCTTTTCCTCCACGTCCCCACCCTGCAGAAGAGGTCTGGTGGTATCGCCTTTTAAGCGGGTCAGAACAGTCTGGGGCTTTACCCTTAAGTACACCACCTGCCCTGCCTGCCTTAAAAGCAGACGGTTCCCCTCCCTTAAAGGCAGGCCTCCGCCTACAGACAGCACAACGGCTTCTTTCCGGTCAAGAATAGTTCTTATGGTTTCGGTCTCCAGCCTGCGGAATTCCTCCTCCCCGCAGACTTCAAAAATCCGGCTGACACTCATGCCCGCCTGGGCTTCAATGAGCTGATCCGTGTCAAGGAGAGGCCGGCTCATGAGACTGGACAGAGCCTTTCCCACAGTGGTCTTTCCCGCCCCCATAAATCCGGTCAAAATCAAATGTATTCCCATGTCCTACCTTTCAAGCTCCTTTATCATCATCTCTCTGGCGCGGCTTATTACATGACAGGGCACCTTCTGCTCAGGATTCCAAAGCTCAAATGCCTCGATTCCCTGGTAGATCAGCATGTCCAGCCCTCCCACGGCCCGGCCCCCCGCCTCCTCCACACGGCTCATAAACCTGGTCTTAAAGGGGGTGTAGATCACATCCACGGCGTTGCGGATGGATTTGTAAAATTCTCTGTCCTCTATGGGCGCCTGATCCCTATGGGGGGCCATCCCCACGCTGGTGGTCTGGACTGCCAGCCAGGCCTTCGCCGGAAGCTTCTCATAATCCTTAAGGGCCATGGCCGTCATAAAGGCTCTCCCGAACCTCCTGTTCATGTCCTCGGCAAGCTCCCAGCCCCGGCTCTCGCTGCGGTTTAACACCACCACCGACGCCGCGCCCCGGCTGCCCAGGACAAAGGCCGCCGCCTTGGCCGCGCCGCCTGCCCCTATAAGGAGGCAATCCTTTCCTTCTATCTCCATTCCCTGTTCGGTCATAGCCCGAAGAAGGCCCGGGGCATCTGTGTTGTATCCCTTAAAACCGCCTTCCATCCTCACTAAGGTGTTCACCGCCCCGATGCTCTCGGCCGCCGGGTCCAGCTCCTTTAAACAGGGAATCACCCTCTGCTTGTGAGGCACCGTAATGTTCATTCCCGTCAGATTCAGGGCATAGGCGCCCTTTACGGCCGCCTCCACCATATCCTCCGGCACTTTAAAAGGCACATAGGCAAAGTCAATCCCCATCTGCCCTGCATAAAAATTATGCATCATGGGAGACAGGGAGTGCTCCACCGGATATGCCATAATCCCGCATACCTTCGCTTTTCCGCTTATCATATCTGTCCTCTCTCACCGTCCTTATCTCTGCCGGCGAACGTAAAAATACAGCACCACCTTCTCCAGGTACCGCTTTACTACAATCTGTATCTCCTCCTTAGGGTGGATAGGCTTCACTAAATAGCTTACAATCCCTGTCCGATTAGCGCCGTATATATCGGTAAACAGCTGGTCTCCCACAAATATTGTGGTCTCCCGCCTGGTTCCCATAAGCTCCATGGCCTTTAAGTATCCCCTTGTGGAGGGCTTGCCTCCTTTATAAAGATACTTTGTCCCCACCGCTTCTGCAAAGGCCGCCACCCGGGGTTCCTTGTTATTGGATAACAGACAGGTCTCCATGCCCATGGCGTGAAATCGTTCAAACAGTTCCTTCGCCCGGTCATCCGCCGGCTGATCATGGGGAACCAGGGTGTTATCCACATCAAAGATAACCCCCCGAACCCCTTCCTCATACAGCTTTTCATAGGGAATCACATAGGCAGAACTTACATAACAGTTTGGATAAAATGCTTCAAACAACATAGAACAGCCCTACTTTTTTAATAATTTTCCCAGTTCCTCCATGAAGGTATTCACATCCTTAAACTCCCGGTACACAGAGGCGAATCTGACATAGGCCACCTCGTCTAGGTCTTTTAAGCATTCCATAACCAGCTCGCCGATCACGGATGTGGATACTTCCTTTTCCTCCAGGTTAAAGATCTGGTTCTCGATCTCATCGATCATGGAATCGATCTGCTGGGTGGAAACCGGTCGTTTGTGGCAGGAGCGGATAACCCCCGACTCGATCTTGGAGCGGTCATAGGTCTCCCTGGAGTTATCCTTTTTGATCACCATAAGAGGCATGGTCTCAAGCTTTTCATAGGTGGTAAACCGTTTCCCGCACCTCTCGCACTGTCTCCGCCTGCGGATGGAGCTGTTGTCGTCAGCCGGCCTGGAATCGATTACCTTGGTATCACCTTCGTTGCAGTAAGGGCATTTCATCTGGATGCTTCCTCTCTTCCTTTTGTCAGTCAGTTATCCTTATTTTACCCTAATATCTGTAAATCTGCAAGTTCTATTTAGAGCTTACAGGGGCCCTCCACGTCCTTCTTCTTCACATTGACCAGAATAATATCGTCTCCCACCTGGCAGATATCCCCGAAGGGAATCACAAATTCCCTCTCCCTGCCCAGGAATCCGCAGAAGCATCCCGGCCCCGGCACAATGATAGCCACCATACATCCGCTGGTCATGTCAAAGTCCACGTCTCCCACAAACCCCAGACGTTTACAATCCTCCGCATTGATTACTTCCTTCTGCTTTAATTCAGAAATCCGCATAGCTTCACCTCTTCGTTCTTTGGTGTAATCTATGCGGATTTTTCCATGTCTTATTCCAGATCCCAGCCGCCGGACGCCGAAACCGGGGCCGGGCCGGAAAGTTCCTTTAAATTCAGATAAAAGAAAATGTTGGTGCACATGATGTAAGGAACCAGCCACAGGGCAGCATATCCCAAGGTTATGTACAGAATTAAAAGCCAGCCTAAAAAGCTGAGCCCCAGAACAAAGAATCTTCCTCTGTTCCCCTTCATAAGCCTCTTGCTTTCCTTTAGCGCTTCCAGAATCGGGATATCCGGATTGTCAGCCAGGACCAGATACACCTGGCCGTAGGTCAAAACCACATAGACCTCCAGGATACCTAAAAAGATTCCGTAGAGCAATAAAAATATTATGGGAAAAAGAGCTTCTTCTGAGATCACCATGGCAGCTGTCAGCACAATCTGAGGCGCCGACAGGACTGCACACAGCAGGGCGAAAAGAAGGCCCATGACAAAAAATTTGCCTCCATGGTGCCCAAATCCCCAGAAGATGTCCAAAACCCCTGCCTCCCTTCCCTGGCAGATATTGAGATAAAGCCTTAAATATCCCGGAAGCAGCAGGCTCACAAGAATCATAAACACCATAATCAAAAGGCCCAGCACTCCAATGGCCACAATCAATCCTGTGTCCTCATCCCATACCCCGGAGGAGACTCCCCATGCAGCGATAAACCCCAATTCTATCACGGCGATCATCACCACCAGAAAAACTCCAGCCAAAACCATAGCTCCCACAGCAGTGGGATATCTTCCCAACAGAGCTCTCTTTGCCTTTAATTTCAGATTCTTTCTGCTCTCCTTCATGGTTCCTCCCCTTATACCGCCAAAGCTATCCACATCACAAAGGACGCCGCTCCCAGCGTAATTCCTATGATTCCCGTAATGATACCCGCTATGGCCTGGCCTCTTAACTGCTCCTCTACTTTAGATAGAGCCCCAAAAAGCACTGCCAAGCCTCCCAGAATCAGCCCAGGAAAGAAACAGCAGGCCGTGACTATGGACAAGATGCCAAGCACCATAGACGCCAAAGCCATGTGATTCTTCTGGTTCCTGTCTTCCTCCTGGATCATATAGGGTTTTTCCGTATTGTCAACCCAATTCCCGTAGGGATCCTGGTACATAATTTCCTCCATTCTGCTGTTATATGCATCGTAATTTATGGACTGGTTCCTTAATAAAGAGGCACTACGGCACCCTCATAAGTGCTCTCAATAAATGCCTTCACCTCATCACTTTCCAGGGCCTCAATCAGAGCTTTGACAGCTTCATCATTTTCCTGCCCCTCCCGCACGGCAATCACATTGCCGTAGGTGGTGGCTGCGATGGACTGGGAATCTTCCACTGCCAGGGCATCAGACATCTTAAATCCTGCGTCGATAGCATAATTGCCATTGATAACCGCCACATCCACATCATCGATGGACCTGGGGATCTGTGCGGCCTCCACCTCATAGAGCTTAATATTCTTGGGGTTCTCCACAATATCATTCTTGGTGGCTGTAAGGCCTGCGCCTTCCTTCAGCTTAATCAGTCCCTGGGCCTCCAGAAGCAGAAGGGCTCTGGCCTCATTGCTGGTATCGTTGGGAACCGCAACTGTGGCCCCATCGGGAAGCTCCTCCAGGGAAGCAGTCTTGCCTGCATAGATGCCAAAGGGCTCATAGTGAATGGCTGCCGCAGACACCAGCTTCGTGCCGTTCTCCTCATTAAAGGATTCCAGATAGGGAAGATGCTGAAAATAATTGGCGTCCAGATCTCCGGATTCCAGAGCCAGGTTAGGCTGAATATAATCCACATATTCCTTGATATCAAGCTCATATCCCTTGGCTGCCAGCACGTCCCCTGCAGCCTTTAAAATCTCTGCATGAGGCGCCGGGCTTGCCCCCACCACAATCTTCTTCAATTCCCCGCTTCCTGCCGCTGCCGCCGTGGTCTCCGTCTGACCGCCTGATGCCGTCGTCTCTGAGGTCTTCCCGCCGGAACACCCCAAAAGGCTTCCCGCCAGCAAAGCCGCCGTAACCAAACACACTGTTCTCTTCATAATCATTCTCCTCTCACATCAAAATATATATTATCAGGGCTTTCCCCTCATAATCCGGCTCCAGGTCTTTTTACCGAATCCTCTTGTCCCCTTTTCTGGACATCCTCATTCCTGCTTCCTGAATGATCTGCACCAGCACCACCAGAAGGACCACAGACACCCACATAAGTCCCGCCTCATAACGGTAATAGCCGTAGTTAATGGCAATAGCCCCCAGTCCGCCTCCGCCTACAAAGCCGGCCATGGCGGAATAACTTAAGATGGTGGTCACTGCCAGGGCCGCTCCTACCAGAAGAGAAGGCATACACTCCGGAAGAAGCACTTTCCTTATAATCTGCCAGTCCGAGGCCCCCATGGACTTGGCTGCCTCGATGACCCCTCCGTCGATCTCCCGCAGGGAGGACTCCACCACCCGGGCCACATAGGGGCCGGCTGCTATGGTCAGGGGGATCACCATAGCCGGTGAACCAATCCTGGTTCCGATGACCAGCTTTGACAAAGGCAGGACAATAAACAGAAGAATCAAAAAGGGAACCGACCTTAAAAGGTTGATCACCGTCCCCAGGATCTTCTGGAGCCAGGCTACGGGATGGATTCCCCCTTCATCGGTCACCACCAGCACAATCCCCAGGGGAAGTCCTATGATATAGGCAAGGAAGGAAGACAAAAGCACCATATAGAATGTCTCCCAAATACCAGTCAGTATCATCTGCAGTGTAGATGCATCAAATGTCATGTTCGGTTACCTCCTCATAAGGAATCTTTAAAGTGTCCAGATAATGGCACACACGGTCTGCGTCCGGCTCCTCTGCGGGAAGCTGAATAATCATCTGTCCCATGGCGGTTCCTCCTACATCCCTGGTCTGGGCAAACATAATGTTCACCGGAACCTTGCAGGCCAGCACCAGGTTGGAGATCACCGGCTCCGTGGACTCCCTGCCGTCAAAGATAATCCGAATCTGCCTGGAATCGCCGAACCTTACCTGATCCGCCGCATCTCCCAGAATCAGCTGGCGGCCGATCTTTGACTTAGGCTCTGAGAAAATCTCCGACACCTTCCCCACCTCGGCAATGCGGCTCTGATCAATAATGGCCACACGGTCGCAGATGGACTCAATGACAGACATCTCATGGGTAATGACGATCACCGTCACTCCCATGTTCTGATTAATCTCCTTTAAAAGTCCGAGAATAGATTTGGTCGTATTGGGGTCTAAGGCGCTGGTAGCCTCGTCACAGAGGATCACCTTGGGATTGGTAGCTAAGGCCCTTGCAATGGCCACCCTCTGCTTCTGGCCACCCGACAGCTGGGCCGGATAAGACTCTGCCTTATCGGAAAGTCCCACGGTCTTTAGAAGCTCCATGGCCCTGGCTCTTCCTTCCTCCCTTGAGACCCCCGCCAGTTCCAGGGGAAAGCACACATTTTTAAGGACATTCCTCTGGGCTAGAAGATTAAACTGCTGAAAGATCATGCCCATGGACCTTCTGGTGCTGCGAAGCTCCTCCCCTCTCATATCCCTTAAGCTTTTCCCCTCAAATATCACGTCCCCCTCTGTGGGAACCTCCAGATAATTGATGCACCGCACCAGAGTGCTCTTTCCGGCTCCGCTTAAACCGATGATTCCGAAGATCTCTCCTCTGTGAATCTCCAGGTTAATGTCATTAAGGGCCTGAACCAGACCTGCTGTGGTCTTGAATTCCTTGCCCAGATTCTTGATCTGGATAATGGGCTTTTCCATAATTCCCTCCTGCTGCAAATTCTTCCTCTCGGCACGCAAAAAACCGTAAGTCTCATAGACTTACGGCTAAAAATCATAATACAGACAAAACGCCTATCATGGCTCTTCTTCTGCAAGCACTGTCCCTATAAGACCCTCAAACTCCACTGAATTGTACGCACATGAACATACGGCACATGACTGCACTGCCGTTCATCATATACATATTCATCATCATGGACTTTGAATTGTACATTACAGTTCCTCCATCTTCCTATTCCCGCTCTGTACCCGGAAATTCGTTCTATGTGTGGTATTCTACTCTCTCACAATGCTGTTGTCAAGTTCTTTTTCCAAAAATCCCTTCAGTCCCAGTGACCTGTCTCCTTCTCCTCAAGAATCCCTTCCCCGCACTGAGGACAAGTGACAGAGGAACCCTCATGGATGATCCGGGCCTCGCCGCCGCACTGAGGACACGGCCCTGTCAGGGTCTCTTCGCTTTCCGGGAAGTGAAGGATGGGAACCGCCTCCACACTGCCGCAGTACCCGCAGACAGCCTGTTGAAACTGAAAGAGGAACAAGGGCTCCCCCTCCCGGGCCTTCATTAGAATCTGCTTCTGCATATCCGGCGGAAATGTCTTTGCCGCTGCGCTTAAGCTGCCGTGCATCATGCCTTGGCCCGTGAACACCTTCCAGGACCTGTGGCAGGAAGGACATGTAAATTCCCGAACAACTCCCATAATCTACCTCTTTTCTTTATACACTGAGAAGGCTCAGAACCGTTCCCGGCGTATTGTTGGCCTGGGCCAGCATGCTCTGGCCGCTTTGAAGCAGAATCTGGTTGCGCACATGCTCCGTTATGGCGTAAGCCATGTCTGTATCCCGAATGCGGGATTCCGCCGCCGTTAAATTCTCTATTGTGTTGGCAAGATTGGACAAGGTGTGCTCCAGACGGTTCTGGATGGCGCCGTAGTGGCTGCGCATCTTGCTGACCCGGTCAATGGCCACTTCCACACTGTTCACCGCCTCATTGGCGTCGTCCAGTGTGAGAATATCGGTATCCGACAGCTTCAGCCCCGTGCTGTCAAGGCGGAACAGATCCACGTCTATGGTTTGGTTATAGCCGCCCACGCATAAGGAAATGCGCCCTGCCGCTCCTACCGACCAGCTCTTCACAGAGAAGGCAGCATCCTGAGTCACGGAATCCCCGATAATGGAACCTCCTCCATCGGACAATCCGTTTGCCGCGATCACAGAACCGGCTCCGCCCTTTGAGTTGACAGCCAGCTGTCTTACAAAACCGGTCAGATCCGACGTGGGATTGTCAAACAGCGCTTCCAGAGAAGCCTGATCACGTATGCTTCCGTTTGAATATTTGCTCAGTGTATCATATAAGGAGTTGCCGGCAAGAAGATCGGTAAAAATCTTATCCATACCGCTGGCAATATCAGTGGCGGTGACGCCGCTTTTCCCGTTTGCCAGGTAGCCCATATAAGCCGCCGCCAGATAGCCGTGACCGTAAGGGCGGTCTTTTACATTGTAGGATTTTAAGTAGTTGGTGATGGCGGTATCCTGAGAAGTATCGCCTGCACCGCTAAGCTGTCCTGCAAGCTGCTCCAGCTTTGCATTCCATCCTGTGGTAAAGCCTCCTCCTGCAAGCTGGGCTGTTCCCTCTACGAACCACTCCGGAAACTTTTCCGTGCCGTTGCGCCCGAACATACCGTCTGTCAAGGTATACTGCATCACGGAATGCATGAGTTCGTGGGCAATGGTGGACTCCAGGATCTCCTGACCCCCCCCCCTCAACAGAGGCATCGGAAAAATCGGCGGTATCCACGTTGATCTGCATATTAAAAGGCCTGCCCTGAGAATAGAAAGATGCCTTGGCATAGGCCATCATTCCTCCAGGGCCATCGAGATACTCGATACGAAGCTCCATGTCGATCTTATCGGTTCCGATATTACCTTTTAAAGATGAGAAGGTATCCAAAATCTGGGTGACTGCATTGGGAACATACTCCGTGGCAATCTTGTCTGCCAGAACCTCATATCCCTCGCTGGAATGAAGCCCTGCAGCCCGGCCCGTGCTTCCTGCATAGTTCACCTTCACCTTGCTCTCTGTCAGATCCAGGGTACAGCCGTAAAAGGCCGTCAGGGTAATATCCCTTTTGGTTCCGCCGTTGGTAAAAAGAGGCACGCCGCTGAAGGTGGTGGAAGTGCCGATGCGCGTGATCTCCTCCTTGAGTTCCTGCATCTCCGAATCCATCATGGCACGCTGAATCTCTGTATAAGTCCCGTTGGCCGCCTGCACCGCCATGCCCTTCATACGATTGAGCATGGAATGAACCTCTGTCAAAGCCCCCTCCACAGTCTGAACCAGGGAGATGCCGTCCTGGGTATTGCGCTTTCCCTGATTCATAGCAGTGATCTGCGCTCTCATGCCCTCTGATATGGCAAGACCCGCCGCATCGTCGCCTGCCCGGTTAATCCGGTACCCGGAGCTAAGCTTCTCTAAGTTCTTGTTCGTGGCGCTGCTGGTCATGGTAATAATTCTCTGGGAATTGATTGCGGAAATATTGTGCTGGATCTTAATAACTCTCACCTCCATTAACAGTTTCTGACTCTGTTGCTCTATTAAGAAACAAGCCGCTTCCTTCTTCAGAGAAAGCGGCTGCTCCAATACCCCAATCTAATGGTTAATATCGGCAAATTTCTATATTTCTTAAGGTATTTCCTAATTTTCTTAATAATTATGAACAGAGATCCACAATCACCTGGGCAAAAATTTTAGCACTCAGCACCAGCTCCTTCAACACGGCAAACTCGTCCGCCCCATGCATATGATTATCAGTGCCCGGCATGGCGGCTCCGAAGGCAACGCCGTTCTTCAAGGAATGGACATAGGTACCGCCGCCTGTATACTGACACTCCCCCTTCAGCCCGGTGTAAGCCTCATACTCCTTCAAGAGCGTCCTGACAAAGAGGCTGTCCCCATCCACATGGTGAGGAGGCCGCATGGCATCGGTATGAAGGGTAAGACCGATTCCTGCCAGCTTTTCCTTTACGACCAAAAGGGCATTTTCCTTTGTGGCACATAAGGGGCAGCGGCTGTCAAACCTGCCCTCCAGCCTGTCCTCCGTCACATTCAGGATGCTGAAGGCCAATGTCAGCCTGCCGGAGATCTCATCCTCCATGGCAATCCCCATGGCCTTTCCATACAAATCCCCGTGGGGAATCAGAGCCAGCAGGCCTCTTAAGCACTGAAGCTGAGGACAGTCCTCTAAGGGAAGTCTGGTGACAAAGGTGAGAAGGCCTGTAAGGGCATTGTTGCCTCCCTCAGGATGAGCGGCATGGGCATTGTCCCCCTCTGCAAGGATTCTCACAGCCTCCCCTTCCTGGGTAAATGTAAAGGCAATCCCGGTCTCTTCCTTCACTGCCTCCGCCGTGTCCTTTAACACCTTAATGTCCAATCCTTCCACTACTCCATAGGCCTTCCCCGGAACCACATTAAGTTTGATTCCCGCATCTATGGATACCAGCCTGGTCTTTCCCGTGCTCTTTGCAAATTCCCCTGTAAAATGAGCCGGCAGCCCGCCTTTTTCCACATTGATCACCGGAAATTCCGCATCCGGGGAAAAGGTCATAGGCGCCTCCTCCTCCACTCCATAATAATGCTTAATATCAGAGCTTCCGCACTCCTCATCGGTTCCCAGTATCAGACGCACATTCTTCTTTAAAGGGATTCCCAGTTCCTTCACGGCCCTCATGGCATAGAGTGCCGCCACTGCCGGGCCCTTGTCGTCGGCAGTTCCCCGTCCGTAGAGACATCCGTCCTTCTCCACAGGCTCAAAGGGCTTTGTCACCTGCCAGCCCTCCCCCGGGGGAACCACATCCAGGTGAGCCAGGATATCCAGCTGCTTCTCCATGTCATTGAGATCCGCAGTGCCTACATAATTGTCATAATTGCGAACCGCAAATCCGTATCCCTCTGCCATGTGGAGAGCCGCCTCCAAAGCCTTAGCCGCCCCCGGACCATAAGGCGCCCCATCCTGGGCCGGCGCCTTCTCGCTGTTAATCCGGCACAGCGTAAAAATATCCTCCACCATGTCCTGTACATGGGCATCAATATACCCGTCAATCTTTTCTCTGTACATCTCTCTCCTCCTGATTCGTTATTCTTATAGGCTTCCTGTATCAAAAGCCCCTTACCTTGACATCTCCGCCAGAGTCTCGTTCACCACTTTGCCGTCAGCCTTCCCCTTCACCTTAGGCATAAGGACCTTCATGATCCTCCCCTTATCCGCCGGCCCAGGCTTCTCAATTCCCAGCTCCTCAAGGACAGACCGGATCACCTCCTGAATCTGTTCCACCGACATATCCTCAGGGGCAAACTCCTTATACACCTGAATGCGCAGCGCCGCTTCCTCCTTAATATCCGTCCGGTCCGCCGGTGCAGAGTCATAGGTCTCCTGGCACTGCTTGATCTCCTTTTTCACGACTGCGTTTTCCTCATCCTCCGTCAGAGGGGAACGCTTGTCGATCTCCGCATTTTTCAGCACGCTGAGGAGCATGGAGAGGGCATCCTTCCTCTCCTTGTCCTTGTTCTTCATAGCCTGCACCATGGCGGCTCTTACCACATCAATCTTACTCATATTCATTCTCCTTCTTTCCTTGTGATCTCCTTTTTTCCTGACGGCTGCGCACCATTTGCTCAAAGTCTTCCTCACTGAAGCCGATTTCCTCAAGCCTTCTTCTGCGCCTCTGCCTGCGCAGCTCCCTGGCCAGTCTCTCCCGTCTCCTTCGTCTTACCACCACAAACACCCCGGCGGCCGCCACACTCATCACTCCCGCCGCAGCTGCCAGAATCAGGATCTGGTTCTCCCCAAGGCGAAAGCCGCTTTCTGAATCTTCCGGCTTTTTCTCCTGATCCCTGTCCTCTGCTGTCTCTTCCTCTGTCTCCAGACCATCCAGCTCTTTCTGGGCCGCCTCTCTTTCTGCCGCTTCCCTGGATGCCTCCTCCGCTTCCCGGCTTGCCTGGGCGGCTGCCAGCTCGGCTTCCAGCTGGGTGTCATAGATGTAGGCGCTTCCCACCTTCCGTTCGTTGTAGCTGTACTGAACCATGGCTACGGCGCCCTCCGGGTGATCCCCGGGCATCTCCCAGACCAGGCTCCTGTCTGCATCCGAAAACTGGGCCCCGGCAGGCAGGGAGATGACAGAATCCTCTAGGCGCAGCCTGGAAGAGGGATATGTGGTTCCCTCATGCTCCAGCTGTGTCTCCTGGGTCAGCAGATTCTCCGAATCCGGAACGGATTCATTCTTAAACGAGGCAAAACCGAAATTCAGTATGGTCTTGGCATCCAGATAATACTGGGGTTTTGTACCTTTAAGAATCACCGACACCAGATTTCTCCCATCTCTCTTTGCATAAGTCACAAGGGTATTGCCTGCAATGGAGGTATACCCGGTCTTTCCTGCCGTAGCTCCCTCGCAGTAAAACTGGTTGCTGCTGTTCTCCGCCCGAAGGATCTGGTGCTCCATACTGATATTGGCGCCCTCTGGATTATTGATGGTGGGCCCAACGGTATAGCGCCTTGTTGAGCTGATCTCAAGAACCGTCTCATTGTCAAAAGCCGCCGCTGAGATCAGGGCCATATCGTAGGCAGTCACATACTGCTCGGTGTCGTTAAGGCCAGAGGGATTGGCAAAGTGACTTTCCTTACACCCGAGCCGGGCGATCCTTTCATTCATCATATTTACAAATTCTTCTCTGCTGCCTGCCACATGCTCCGCCAGAGCATTGGCCGACTGGTTGCTGGAGAGAAGCATCATCATATAGAGACAGTCCTTGACGGAAATCTGGTCTCCCTCCTCCAGGGCAAGTTTGTTGCCGGACCCTGCCTCCACATTGTACACCGCATCATGAGAAAATATCACCACATCATCCAAAGAACTGTTCTCCACCACTACAAGGGCAGTCAGAAGCTTTGTGATGCTGGCGGGCGCATAGGCCACATGGATATTCTGCCCAAATAAAATGGTTCCGGAATCCATATCCATGACAATTCCGGCTTCCGCCATAATTCCGGTGTCAGAAGGCCAATCCGGCCTTGCATAAGCTGTCATGGGACTACCCCCAAGAGCCATGGCAGCACACAAGAAGAAACTCGTCATTCGTTTAACCAGCGGTCCCATAAGTCCTGTCTCCGTTCTTTCACATTTATTCTAATTCTCTGTGCCGACACCTTCCTGCTGTGCCCGCAGCTGCTTCAACTCCTTCAACACCCCGAGAACGATCACGGTAGCCAGAACAAAGGTAAGCATGTCCGCCACAGGCTGGGACATCTGAAGCCCCAAAAGTCCAAATATTTTCGGAAAGATTAAAAGGGAGGGGATCAGGAACAATCCCTGCCTTCCGATGGCCACCAAGGATGCCCGAAATCCGTATCCAATGGACTGGGTCAGCATATTGACCATAATCACCCATGCCTGGAAAGGCATGGTGAGAAGCTGGAGCCGCAGTGCCAGAGTGCCGATGCGGATTACCTCCAGATCCTCTCTGCGGAAGGTGGTGATAATGGGACGGCTGCAGGTAAATGCAACGACGCCGAAGCAGGTCAGCATAACCACTGCTACCTTCACACAGAACCAGTATGCCTCCAACACCCGGTCATATCGGCCTGCGCCGAAATTAAATCCGCATACCGGCTGAAATGCCTGGCCGAAACCGATTAAACTGGAATTAATAAACATCATGAATCTTGACACGATGGACATGGCCGCAATGGCCGCATCCCCGTAAGGGCCTGCCGCAAAATTCAGCACTACCACCGCCACACTTGCCAGTCCCTGCCTGCAGAAGGAGGGAAGGCCTGCGTGGAGAATCTCCCCGTACATTTTCAGAGTAGGTGTAAATTTGCTGATCTGAATACTGATGCATCCCTTCCGGACATTGCACTGATAGAGGAGAATGGTAAAGCTGATCATCTGGCTGACCATAGTTGCAACGGCAGCGCCGGATATTCCCATGTTAAATTGAAAAATCAGAAGAGGATCCAGGAACATATTGAGAATTCCGCCGGTAGTAATCCCGATCATGGCAAACATGGCATTCCCCTGGGCCCGGAGAATATTGTTCATGACAAAGGAAGTCATCATAAAGGGCGCCGCCAGAAGGATATACCTGGCATAAGCCTGAGCATAAGGAGCAATGGTATCCGTGGCCCCCAGTAAAAATACCAAGGGTCTGGAGAACAGGGTTCCAAACACTGCAATCAGGATTCCGATAATCCCGGCAGTGAAAAATGCCGTCGCCGCCGAGCGGGACGCCGTCTCCTCGTCTCGGCTGCCCAGGGATCTTGAGATATAGTTGCCGCTTCCCATTCCCAGGGTAAATCCTACGGCCTGAATCATGGCCATAGCTGAAAACATGATTCCGACGGCGCCTGACGCGCTTGTTCCGATCTGACTCACGAAAAAAGTATCTGCCATATTGTAGATGGAAGTTACCAGCATACTGATTATGGTGGGTACTGCAAGCCTTGGTATCAGCTTTTGTACCGGAGTGTCCGTCATCTGTCTAAATTTTTCTTCTTTTGTCATTACATTTGCCATAATCCGCTTCCTTTCTTCCTTTGCCTTCTCTTAGGGTCATTGCGAAACCTAAAACTTAGGTGAATATTCTGGCAATATCTTGCAGGAAAAGACATTTGCACCATGGAAATGAGACCATAGAACACAGGAGGGACGAACCCCGACTGGGTTCTGCCTCATTGGGCTCATTGAAATGCTTGGTGCAACAGGCTTTGTATGTAAGATATGGTCAGAATATTCTCCTGGCTTTGACCTTCGCAGTCACCTATTTGCCTTCTCTGGGCTTGCCCTGTCTGCCATAGGGCATTCCTTAATTAAAGATCCTTCTGACGCTTAAAATACTTCTGTAGGTTGCATTGCCTACCTTAATCCCCGTAGTAGGGGAGCTTGCATGGACAATCTGGCCATTGCCGATATAGATTCCCACATGTCCCGCGTAACAGATAATATCTCCTGGCTGTGCGCTGGCGTAGTCTACGCCGGTTCCTGCAGACCGCTGCTGAGTGGAGCTTCTGGGAAGACTGATTCCGAAGTTCTTATACACGCTCTGGACAAAGCCGGAACAATCCGCCCCCTGGGTGAGGCTGGTTCCGCCGAAGACATAGGGATTGCCAATAAACTGCATGGCAAAATTCACCACCTCCTGTCCCTTGGAGGAGCCGGAGCTCACAGGCTTTGTCTCTCCCGGCCCTGCAGCTCCGGAAGACTTGGCAGTCTCCTCCTTAGGCCCCTGGGGACTATCCGTCTGGGCTGCCCCCGGAATGTCGGTGCTTCCTGAGGCAATCTTGGTCGGCGCCGGCGCAGTCTGAGTATTGCTGCCTCCTGGGTCGGCTCCCGGAGGATTTCCGTCAAGAATTCCCGCAGCCGTTCCGAAGCTTTCCTGGGATATACTGCTCTCGGCCGCCGCCAGACGTGACGCTTCCTCCTGCTGCCTTCTTGCCTCTGCCTCTCTTGCCGCCTGCTCCTGAGCCAGCCTCTGGGCCTCCGCCTTTCTTCTTGCCTCCGCCTCCGCCTGCCGGATCTGCTCATTTTTCTTGGCGATGGCCGCGGTATAGACGGCCGCCTCTTCCTTTGCCTTCTCAAGCTGCTGGTCAAAGTTGGCGATCTCCACCCGCTTCTTCGCAATGGTATTCTCCAGATAGGCCTGCTGCTCCTGATATTCCAGCTGCATGCCCTCCATCTCCGCCTTCTCCCCCTCAAGCTGAGCCTTATACTGCTTCACCTGAAGCTTGGTCTGCTGAAATTCACTTAGCTTCTGCCTGTCATACGTGTAAAGGGCCTCGATGTACTCGCTCTTGTTGAGAAGCTCCGTCATACTCTTTACCTGGAGGAGGATCTCCAGATATTCCGTCTCCCCCTTCTCATACATGTACTTAATCCGCTTCTTCATAGCCTCATACTGGTCTTCTTCTCTCACCTTGGCCGCATCATACTCCCCCTGGGCCTGATGAATCTGTTCATTCTTGTACTCAATATCTGCCTCCAGAAGGGTGATATCCGCAATCAGCTCCGCCAGCTCGTTGGACAGACTGCTGACCTCCGACTCCGCCCGATTGATTTGCTGCTGGGCCTCCTGAGCCTTCTGATTGGCCTGGTCCCGCTTGCTCTCAGCCTCCTGTTTCTCCTTCCTGGCCTGGGACGTTGCAAAGGCAGGAAAGGGCGTCATCCACAAAAGGGCTCCTGTAAGCACGAAAATTCCGGCTCCCAGAACTCCCTGTCCCCATCTCTTCTGTCTCTTTTTCATTCTTTATTCTATCTCCTTATAACCAGTACCTTGGCTTAGGTAATTGCGAAGATCAAAACTTGGCTGAATATTCTCTCAGCCTTAACTTTCGCAATCGCCTAAGCCTTGTCTATCTCTTTCTCACATACCTGCGGAAGCTGTAACAAAGATCAAAATAGGTAGCCTCCTCTGTCTCCAGATCCATAACCCACTCAGGGTCCTTGTCCAGATTGGGAAAATAGGTGTCCGCCTCATAGGCGTAGTCAATGTAGGTCACATGGGCCGTATGACAAAAAGGGAGGAACGCCCTATAGATCTCTCCGCCTCCCGCCACAAACACATCTTCCCCAGGAACCTCCTTCACGGCCTCCAAAACCGCCTCCACACTGGTAAAACACTTAGCCCCTTTTACCCCATACTTTGGATCTCTTGAAAGCACCAGGGTGGTTCTCCCGAAAAGAGGCTGCCCTCCCGGAAGGCTCTCTAAGGTTTTTCTTCCCATGATTACGGTTTTTCCCAGGGTTTCCTGGCGAAACAGCCTCTGATCCTCCGGAATGCTGACTAACAGCCGCCCGTTCTTCCCGATTCCCCAGTGCCTGTCAACTGCTGTAATAAGATTCATGTTATTTACTTTCCCCCACAATCAAATCCCCGGCATAAGGCAGCCCTTCCACCCAGCGGCAGAACTCATGCCACTCTTCCAGCTTATGGTTCCTTCTGGCATGATAGATATGAACCAGTGTCTCGTAATTCAGGGTGCAGGTCCGCATCTGATTGTACCCGGAGGGCAGAAGCTGAATCAGGTCATACCAATCTTCCTTCTTCTTTCCCTCTATGAACCGAAGCCGGGTCTTTTCCAGCTCCCTTATGATCCCCTTAAGGGTCTCAAGGCCGGAGGGTGTCAGATGATCATGGCTGAAATCCTCCAGTTCAAAAGGCTTGGAGTGTATCTTATGCATGGTGCTTGTGGAATTGGCCACAGTGGCCACCTTATAAGTGTCGTACTCCTTCCACCAATAAATAGGCGCCGTAATATCTACGGACACGAAAATCTGCCGCATAAATTTTCTATGGTCGCTGCCTGCGCGCCTCAGCCTGACTGCAAGATCAAGGTCATTGGAGCCTAAGCAGTAATTTCCCTCTTCATCATACCCGCTGTCCATACGCCCCCAGCTGTTTAAAGGGTTCCTCGCCCCTCTCATGGCATTTTCCAGATTCATCACACTGGTGCGTTCCAATCTTATCATAATCCTTCATTCCTTTCATCCTGGGAAGGGAAGCTGATACAGAAGCGCATTGCAGATGGCCGCTGCCACATTGCTCCCGCCTTTTCTTCCTCTCGCCACAATATAGGGCACGTCCAGAGACAGGATCAGCTCCTTTGCCGCCTCCACATTCACAAATCCCACCGGCACGGCAATAATAAGCCTGGGCTTTATACGCCCCTCTTTCACCAGTTCATAAAGCCGCACCAAAGCAGTAGGCGCATTGCCGATGGCAAAGATACAGTCCTCTTTAAGGCCCGCCGCCTTATCCACTCCTGCCCAGGCCCTGGTAGTCCCCTTTTCCAAGGCTGCCCGGGCCACATCTTCATCCGACATAAAACAGTATACTTCACTTCCCCATTTTTTTAAAGCCCTTTTATTAATTCCTGCCATTCCCATGTTGGTATCGGTCACAATCGGCGTCCCTTCTCTCAGGGCTTTTAAAGCCAGAGGCACCGCCTCGCGGGAAAATACCAGGTTCTGCACATAGTCAAAATCCGCCGTTGTGTGGATTACCCGTTTGATCACAGAGGCATTGACAGGATCCAGCACTCTGTCCCCCAGCTCCTTTGTAATAATCTCAAAACTCCTGCGCTCAATATCCTTGGGCAGAATCTGTTCCAGCTCCATTCTTTTCCCTCCTCAAAGTCTGCTTTTTCGTCTGGGGACGGGCAGTGGCCGTCCCGACAGGGCGCCGATATCCATTTACCCCATAATCCTGTACACCATCTCCATATCCACATAGTCTCTCAGCATCCCTGCCAGACGGTTATACTGCTGTTCCTTGTAAGCCCCATAGTCCACATGAGACACCTGTTCCATAGTCAGCCCCTTCTTGTCAAGAAGCGCTCTCACCACAGCCTCAGCTATCCCCTTTCCATCGAAGAACCCATGGATATAGGTGCCGTAGCAGCTGTCCTGCCAGGCTCCATCTTCTTTTGTGCCGTCTTTAGAGCCCATGCCGTCTCCTCCGGCTCCGGACGGCGATACATAGGAAAATACCTGTCCTTCCTTCCTCCTTCTGGTGGAACCCATGTGAATCTCATACCCCTCCACTGCCATGCCTGACAGGCAGGACAAGGCCCCTGTGACCTGTCCCACATCTCCCCGGACCCGGGTCCTGGTCTTTTCGTCCTCATACTCTGTGTCTACAGGCAGAATCTCCATGCCCCGCAGATTCGTTCTAAGGCTCTCTACCCCCTTGGGATCATGGAGAGTCATCCCCATCATCTGAAAACCGCCGCAGATACCAAACACAGGCGTACCTGCCTGAACCCTCTTTAATACGGCGGCCTCCAGCCCCGACTCCCTCAGCCATAGAAGATCATCCATAGTGCTTTTCGTTCCCGGCAGAATCATGAGATCCGGATTGCCCAATTCCTCCACTCGGGACACGTACTTAAGATGTACCTCCGGCATAGAAAGGAATACCTGAAAATCCGTAAAATTAGAGATTCTCGGCAGACGGATCACGGCAATGCGTACCAACCCTTTATGGGAGCTTCCTGCCAGATGAACCCCAAGGCTGTCCTCGTCCTCCAGCTCTACATCCATGTAGGGCACCACCCCCACCACAGGAATCCCGCACAGCTTTTCAATCATGGCCACTCCCGGATCCAGGATGGTCTTATCTCCGCGGAACTTATTGATAATCAGCCCCTTAACCCGCGCTCTCTCCTCCTCTGAGAGGAGCATCACCGTACCGTAAAGCTGAGCGAACACGCCTCCCCGGTCAATATCTCCCACCAGAAGCACCGGAGCATCCACAAGCTCTGCCAGGCCCATATTCACAATATCGTCCTGCTTTAAGTTGATCTCCGCCGGGCTTCCCGCCCCTTCTATGACAATGACATCATATCGCTGCTCCAGCCGGTGAAAGGACTCCAGGATTCGGGGAATCAAGGTCTTTTTATAAGCAAAATATTCTCTTGCCTTCATGTTGCCCACATGGACACCTCCTACAATCACCTGGGAGCCTGTATCTGTGGTGGGCTTCAGCAAAATGGGATTCATGTCCGCCTCCGGCTTCACTCCTGCCGCCTCGGCCTGCACTACCTGGGCCCGCCCCATCTCCAGCCCCTCCTCTGTAATGAACGAGTTCAATGCCATATTCTGGGATTTGAAGGGAGCCGCCAAATATCCGTCCTCCTTCATAATCCGCAGCAGGCCGGCTGTGAGAAGGCTTTTTCCTGCATTGGACATGGTTCCCTGAATCATCAAAATTTTTGCCATGGTTTCTCCTTTTCTCTGCCCTGCCTTATAAGCTCCATAAAACCCCAAGGCACGCCAAAAGCATCATGACGGCCGTCCCATACATAAGCCGGTTGGCCCTTTTTATATCCTCCGCCTCCACAGGCCTCCCCTGGTCTCCGATAAAAGGCTTTTTACAGAGCGTCCCAAAATACCATGCATCCCCGGCAAGCCTCACCCCCAGGGCCCCGGCACAGGCGGCCTCTGTCTGAGCCGAATTAGGGCTTTTATGGTTATACCGGTCCCTTAAGAAAATCCTCCATGCTTCTTTCCCGTGAAATCCCATGAGCCAGGCACAGCCCACCATAAAAATCCCGGCCGTTCTCGCCGGAATCAGGTTTACTGCATCATCCAGCCTGGCAGCACATCTGCCGAAATACAAATATTTTTCATTTTTATACCCTACCATGGAATCCATGGTGTTGACAGCCTTGTAAAGAACCATGAGAGGAACCCCTCCCAGAGCCATATAAAGCATGGGGCCGATAACCCCGTCAGACGTATTCTCTGCCACCGTCTCCACCGCTGCCTTTATAATCCCCTCGTCAGACAATTTCTCTGTATCACGGCCCACAATCATGGACACGGCCCGTTTGGCCTTTTCTGTATCCCCATGCTTTAAGGCATCATATACTTTCATGCTCTCCGTCTTAAGTGATCTGGCAGCCAGCATCTGGTAGCATAAAAGAGTCTCCAGACCAAGCCTTACCCCCTCATGAATCCTCCCTGCCAGAAAAAGGGCCAGAAAAACACTAAAACTGACGGTCAAAAGCACATCTGCCGCCAGATGAACCCCTGCTGCCAGTTCTCCCTTCTCTGTCTTGGGATACCAGATTCTAAGTGTTTTCTCCCTCCTGGCTATGAAAGCTCCTATCCACCTTACAGGATGAGGAAAGCAATAAGGATCCCCCAGTATGAGATCCAACACAAATCCTGCCGCCAGCACCGCCGCTCTCTGCCCCATCCTTGTTCCCTCTCCTTTTCCAAACCTTTCTCAGGTTATTGCAAAACTCAAAACCTGACTGAATATTCTGACCATAGCTTACAGGAAAAGACGCTTGGTGCATCACTTAATTCTTACGCCGATTCCGCAGATCACCCGGTAGACCTCCTCGGCCTCCCTGGCAAGAATCTGACCTGCACGTCCCACGGCCTCCCTGTATTCCCGGTCTGACCGCTCCACAGGCACCACCCCGGCTCCCACCTCGTCCATGACGATAACTACATCAGGAGTCTCCTCCAAAAGGTTCCGTATATAGGCCTCCCCATCCTCCCCTTCCTCAAGAAGCCTCTGGATCTGGTTGTGAAACAGGTTTACTACCTTCCGTTTTTTCTCCGCTGCCAGCTTCTTGGCAAATTCCCTCTTTCCCTGAAACGCTCCGCCGACGACCAGAATCATAGGAACTCCTTTCTATTACATTATTTTTGGTAATTGCGAAACTCGAAACCAGGAGGGTCTAACCCCGACTGGGTTCTGCCTTACTGGGCTCATTGGAATGCCTGGTGCATCAGGCTTTGGATGAAAGATCTGGTCAGAATATTCTCTCAGCTTCGACTACCCCAATTCCCCCTGCTATACCCTGGACATAACCGCCGTCACGGCCACCAAAGCCAGCTCCTCTATCTGCAGAAACCATCCCGCCAGATCCCCTGTCATTCCTCCGAATTCCCGGCAGGCGGTTCTGTAATACCCGCCGAACACCAGCACGCAGCAGCACACAGCAGCCCCAGCTATCCTCCATCCGCCATAGGAGGCGAGAAATCCCACAGATACAACGATATAGCAGAGCATGGATGCCATCACGGCCTTCTGCCTGGCCCCGTGGGAAAAAGACGCCGCCAGCCCCTCTTTTTTAGCCTTTGGAAATACCACCACAGACAGACCGCTCATGGCTCTGGTGAGCACGTAGATTCCGCCCACAACCGGAAGCAGCCTTACAGGAAGCTCCGAAAAAACCGCCAGATAGGTCAGGAGATACACACTCCCCTTTATCATAGCAAATGCGCCCATATGAGGATCTTTTAATATCTCCAGCTTTTTCTCCTTCTCTCCGTAAGAAGACCTTGCATCCGACACATCCAGAAACCCATCCATGTGGATTCCCCCCGTAATCACAAGAGGCAGCACCGTACCTCCTGCGGCATAGGCCAGAGAGCCAAGGTTCACGGCCTCCGATACCTGCCCCCACAGCCACAGACAGATTCCCATAACCAGGCCTATGAGGGGGAAAAAACACAAGGCGTATTTCATCCGTTCCTGGCTCCAGGAAACCCTAGGCATGGGAATTCTGGAATACATAGAAAATGCAATTACCAGGCTGCCAAGCAGATTCATATTCGCTCCTCCCCCCATCTTTCCTTTGTCCGCTGAGGATTACTTGATCTTTACAGGAATTCCGTAGACCACCTCCGTCACCCAGTCTGCCTCCCTTGCCAGATTCTTGTTCACCTGGCCCAGGACTGCCCGGTAGGCCTCTGTCTCCACTCCGTAAAACAGCCCATCGGAAAAAATATCATTGGTTATAATCATAAGGGTTTTTGTCCGTTTTTTCAAGTCCAGGATATCATCAGTCAGGATCTGAGCCATATCTTCCTCCTTGCCCTCTCCGCTGTAGAATAGATTCATCGTCAGATTGCCCAGACATTCCAGAAGCACAGAGCTCTCTGCAGGGATCATCAGGCTGTTCACCCTTCCATAGCATTCTATGGTCTCAAATCCTTTGCCCCGGCGCATGGCCCGGTGCCTCTCCACCCGCGCCTCCCCCTCCTCATCCAGGGGCCTCATGGTGGCAAGGTAGATCCTCCTTCCCTGCCGCTCCCTCATCATCAATGTTTCCCCATACTCCGACTTCCCGCTTCCGCTCCCCCCGATAATCAGATGCATCATGGCAGCTCCTTTCCTACAGCCCTCAGATAGATTCAGATGTCAAAAATTCCTCATACTCCTGGATATCCATATCCTGAAAGGTACTCATATGCAGATAGATGTCTGCTGCCATGGAAAGCATTGGCACAAACGCCATGGCTCCCGTGCCTTCCCCGAGGCACAGCCCTCCCTGGATGGGCGCTTTTAATCCCAGCTTTTCAAGAATCAAACTGCCTGCCGGCTCCGCAGACACGTGGGAAGCCAGCAGATACCCGGTTATGTCAGGGCACAGCTTCCAGGCAGCCAGAGCCGCCGCCGCCGTGATCACGCCGTCAAGAATCACGGGAATCCGGTATATAGCCCCTCCAAGACACACTCCCGCAAGTCCTGCCAGATCAAACCCTCCTACCTTGGAGAGCACGTCTATGGCGTCTTCCTTATCCGGCCTGTGAAAAGACACAGCCTCCTCAATCACCTTCCGTTTTCTTGCCAGCCCCTCATCAGACAGCCCGGCCCCCCTTCCTGTCATGAGAGAAGGCTCTGCCTCCAGAAGCACGGAAGCTACGGCGGCGCTGGTGGTCGTGTTGCCGATGCCCATCTCCCCCACCGCCAGAAGATGACAGCCCTTTTCCTTCAGTTCCTTCACTATGGATATACCGGTCTCAAGAGCTTTTATAGTCTCCTGCCTGGTCATAGCCTGCTCTCTCAGGAAATTCCTGGTTCCGTATGCAATCTTTCTCTGCACAAGGGGATATATGCTGCCGCAGTCCTCCAGATCAGAGGCCACCCCGATGTCCACAGGGATCACCTGCACTCCCGCCTGCCTGGCCATGATGCAGACACAGGACTGCCCTCTGGTAAAGTTCTTTGTTACTACCGCAGTCACTTCCTGACCTGTCTGGGTCACGCCTTCGGCTACCACTCCGTTATCGGCACACATAATAACCAGGGCCTTCTTGTGAATACACACCCGCTCCTGCCTCTGGATTCCGGCGATCTTTACAACATCCTCCTCCAGGACCCCTAAGCTGTTCAAGGGTTTTGCCACATGGCTCCATCGTTGTCTTGCCCGGCCCCTTGCCTCCTGGGAAATAGGCCTGATCCGGGATATTTCTTCCTCCAGCTTCATCCTTTTGCTTCCTCCAGCACCGTTTTGTAAAATTTATTTTATCACACATGTCTGTTTCTTTCTACCTGAAAAAGATTGATGGAGTTATCCTATATAATTTTCTCAAAATTTTCCCAATTAAGCCGATATATGTTATAAGAGCACATGTTCCAGCACAGGAAAGGAAACCATATGTCAAATTTAAAAACCGCCGGTACTGCTGTCGAACCGGAGACGCTGATGCGGGGAATGACCAGCACGATTATGGAACAGCGTGAAAAAATCCGCGAAGAACAGAGGGAGGAAGAACAGGAAAAACCTAAAGACACTGCAGAGCTTTCGGAAACACTCAGATGGTTTTCCTCTGACGGAACCATTTCTGCAGACGAGGCTCCCGACTGGAAACCGCTTTTAGAATGGCAGCCTGACCCGAATCTGGATGTTCCAACTCAGCTTCAGCAGCTGTCAAAGCTGTATCTCACCCTCCTGGAAGCCGTATTAAAATATACGGAAGGAGAACATCTGGAGGAACAGCTGGCACGCTTAGACGCTCTGGTGGCTCAAAAGCTGAATCTTCTGTTGGAGCAGAATCTGAAGCAGCTAACATCCCTTTTAGAAGAGGCCGGACAAACCGACGCATTGGACGACATCCGATCCAGCCTTTACAGACAGACTGCCGGAAAGTCCCTTTCTCCCCGGGCCGCACACTCCCTTTTTGCCCCGAGAGGAGCATCAGGAAAAGGCGTCCCTCTTCCCGGGCGCCTTGACAGAACCGGCCGGCCTGAAGACCACGCATTAAGGGGCGCCCCAAAAGGTATGATTTATCAATCCTCCGGGAAGCAGAATACGCGGTTCCAGCACCTCTATGACACACAGCAAACTTCCTGGAAAGAGCAGATACGCCAGAGAAATGCAGTCATCATCAATGCAAGAAAGGGCATCTCCGAAAACACCTTTAAGCAGGGAGCCTGTACCTCCTTGTCTGGCAGGGAACTGGAGCGGGCCAATGGGTTTGCCGCACATATGAGAGGCAGCGGTAATCTGTTTAAAAATCCCGGCATCAATGCCAGGAACGAGGAGGTGACGGGTCTTTTGGCTGCAGTCATGTCCATCAAAGGACAAGTGTATGTGAAAGAGCAAAGCCCCGGCAGCTCTATTACCCTTCCCCTTCAGAATGCCATCGAAAAAATCATCCATCAGTACATAGGCCGAAAGGACGCCTCCACTGTCTATTACCACACCCTTTCCGCCTACAGACAAATGCAGAATCCGCAGAAGGCCATTGAGGAGGGACAAAACTATGCTTACCGGCAGTTTCGGGAAAAGCAGAAGGATCCCCTATGCCAAAAATCTCCTCAGTATTCCAAGGATTCCGGGTTTTTTCGAGCCATGTCAAAAGGTCTAAATCCTGAAAAAGAATTTGCCGTGGGAGTTAACATTCTTCAAAAAGACTGGCAGAATTTTTTATGTGCCGTAGGCAGCAGGCAGTCTTCTTATTTATCAAGAATCGGCATCCACAGCCCCTGGGGGCTTCTGGCAGATACCAGGATGGTTTGGTCAGACAGGGATTGGAGTATGGGAAAAATCTTACTGGGCACCGCATTGATCATGATTGTGGGTTCTCTGGCCGTCCTATTGTTCCGGCTGATTTGACCGCCCCAGTCTCCGGCCTCCTCTGCCGCTATTTGGGTTATTCTGACCATATCCTGCAGGAAAAGACATCTTCACCATGGAAAGAACCGTCCATCACCCCACGCCGGCCCATGGGTCTCTCCCTCCCATGGAAATCACATACACCGGATTCTGCCCCTTCATCAGATGATAGTTCCCTGTCCTTTCCCCCTTTGCCACATGAAGGGACAGGATCTCAGGCTCCAGGTTCCGTTTTTTTGCGGCGTCCAGAACCTGGCTTAAGCTTTCTAAGGCAATGACATTGACTACAATCCGCACGGAAGGGTTCTTTTCCAGCACTGTCCTAAGAATCTGCTCCATACGGCCTCCGCTGCCGCCTACAAACACACAGTCCGGCGCAGGAAGGCCTGTCAAAGCCTCCGGCGCGCTTCCCCGGATGACAGATACATTTTCCACCTGAAAACGTTCACAGTTTTTTTCTATAAGCCGAATCCCTTCCTCATTCCTCTCTATGGCAAAGACCCGGCCTCCGGGCATCTGTCCGGCTGCCTCCACAGACACAGAACCTGTCCCTGCGCCGATGTCATAGAGTATGGCGCCGGGCTCCAGCTCCAGCTTGGAGATGGACACGGCACGAACCTCGCTTTTTGTCATGGGAATGCTTCCCCGTATAAACCATTCATCTCTCATAGGTATCCTCCCTGTTGTCTCATATGTTCTCGGCAAGAACAGCCCACAGAGTCCCCTCGTCAGCCCCCTGAAAAGCCGCCTCCACTTCCTCCACGCTCCCTTGGATGATCCTCTCCTGAGGGTAGGACAGCCAGGCGCCGGCAGATATGCGGACACCAGCTGCTCCCGCCTCCTTCAGCCGTCTGCACAGTTCCTCCATAGACTTTCTGTCCCCCATAAGGAAGAAGACTCTCCCATGGTCCCGCAGAAGGGCCGCCGGATCTGCCGGGCGGCCGTGAAGGCTTGCGGGATACACATTTTCCCAGGTGGTTTTCAGTCTGGCGCACAAAAAAGACAGGGTGGAAATTCCCGGAAGCATACGGGTCTCATACCGGTGGGGATGCTTTGCCAAAAGCTCCTCCATAGCCCTGGCCCCGCTGTAAAATCCCGTGTCCCCGGAAAATACCACCACGGCCTCCTGGATATGGGGATTCGCCTCCAGCCAGCAAAGGATCTCTTCCGGTTTGTAGGAAATCAACGTCTCCTTTCTGCTGCACCATGGCCCCACGCTTTCCATCATCCGCTTGGCCCCGGCCACTGCCTGGGCTTTCTCAAGGCATTTTAACACCTCCATGGTCATCTGGCCCGGGCCTCCCATGCCGATACCGGCCAGCCAGACTCTGCACCGTGTGGATTTTCCATAAGGCTTCAGCCGGTTCATGGCTTCTTCCGCCGTGACTCCCTCCGGCTTTACCGGCCTGCCTATGGCCACAACCTTCACGCCTGCCTTATGGGCGGCTTCTATTTTCTCCTGAAATCCTCCTGCGGCTCCCGACTCCTTGGTGACCAGATAACGGGCCCCTGTCATGGCCAAAAGAGCCAGATTCATCTCAACGGAAAAGGGTCCCTGCATGGCGATGATCTGTCGGCCTGCAAGCCCTGCCTTCTCACATGCAGCCAGGGCCCCTTGGTCCGGCAGCACTCTTGCAAAGACCCGCTCCTTAAAATTCCTGATGTGAGAAAATGCTTCCAGCTCCCTGCTTCCCGTAGTGAGAAGGATATTCCCCTCCGCACAGGACAGATAATCTGCCGCCTCCCCTGCCGACAAGACCCACAGAATCTGTCCCCTTCCCTCCTGGCTTTCCCTTGCCACCCTGAGATAGTCCACTCCCTGTCTGCTGCATGCCTCCTGGATATTCTTCGTCACCGCGGCGGCATAAGGGTGGGAGGCGTCCACCACCAGGGAAGGCTGCTTAAAGGCCAAAAGTTCTTCCATCTCTTCTCTGCTTTTTGCTCCCCGACACAGGTTTACCCATGAATTTTCTTTCACAAGCTCTGCACCATAATCCGACACCACGCTTACCAAGGCCGGGATCTCATGATTCCCGCAGTACTCCGCAAGCCTCCGTCCCTCCGTGGTTCCTCCGAATATTATGACCTTACACATACCGGTATCCCCTGGGTGTAACCATACGCCCATTCTTCACTGTGGTTTTGGAGCTGCCGATGTATACCGTGGTGAACATGTCCGCCGGGGCGTCGGCCAGCTCTCTTAAGGTCATAAGCTCCATGGCCTGCCCCTCTCTTCCGATGTTTTTCACCATGCCGCATACCGTATCCGGGCTCTGGTACCTTCCCACTACCTCACAGGCCCATTTCAGATAGTCCTTTCTGCGGCGGCTGGCCGGATTGTAGAGGCAGATCACCAGATCCGACATGGCGGCGCACTCCAGACGCTTTTCAATCTGCTCCTTTGGGGTCAGCAGGTCGCTTAAACTGATGACTGCAAAATCGTGGCACACCGGGGCGCCGAGAAGGGCGGCCCCGGCACTGGCCGCCGTGACTCCCGCCACCATCTCCACCTCCACCTGGGGATATTCTCCTGCCAGCTCCAGAATCAGCCCCGCCATACCGTAGATTCCCGCGTCCCCGCTGCACACCATGGACACCACATGGCCCTGATCCGCCTTCTCCAAGGCCATGCGGCACCGCTCCACCTCCTTCATCATGGGCGTGGACACACATTCCTTCGCCGGAAAATACTCCCGGATCAGATCAATATATACTGTATATCCAATGAGAATCTGGCTTTTGCTCAATACCCCTGCCGCCCTTATGGTCATCTGCTCATACTCTCCCGGCCCTATTCCCACCACATACAATTTTTTCTCGCTCATGTCAAAACGTTCCTTTCCATTCTTCCTCTGCCAAGGCCACGGTGACTCCCGGGAATACCTGCTTGGAACAGATCACCTTTCCTTTTGACGACAAAAGAGCCGCTCTCTCGCATACATTCCCCACCCCTGTCACCTGGGCCACAAAGTCGGACTCCTGAAATTCTCCTTTGACTTCTTTCAAAGACCTGGCCGTGAACGTGTGAAAGGGAACATGAAAGGCTTCTGCCAGCTCTAAAAGTCCCGGCTCCTTTTCTTTCAGGTCAATGCTTGCCACTGCCGCCACAGACTCCGGCACACAGTTCCGGCGCCTTAACACCTCCAGGACACAGGCCTTGATCTCCTTTCCCGGAACCTTCCCGCGGCATCCCACACCGATGTGGATGATCTTTGGCACCAGCCTTAAGACAGATATCTCCTCTGCCCCTTTTTTATGGTCTCTGTAAAGATCTCTCTCCCCGATTCTGTCAGGCCTTCTGGTGATCCAGATATTCTGTTCCCCCACCCGGTCCTCCATAAGCTCCTCCGGCCATATGCCTGTAAGGGGGTAATCGCTGAACATCCCGACCAAAGCCCCCTTAAGAATCTGTGCCGAGATCTCCTTTGCCAGGCTCCTGTCCATGATCTGAAGACCGTTTTTTACTGCAAATACATCTACTGCAAACCGGTGGTTCACGTCTGTAGCCGTAGTAATCACGGGAACCCCCTTCAGGATCTCTGCCGCCGCTTGGGCCAGGTCGTTGGCTCCCCCCACATGGCCGGACAGAAGGGGGATGGCAAACCTTCCTGCTTCGTCCACATCAACCACGGCAGGGTCCTTCCACTTGTCCTGAATCCACGGGGCGATGGCGCGGACTGCAATGCCTGCGGCGCCGATAAAAATAAGGGCCTGGGAATCCTCAAACCGCTCCCGGGCCCACAGGCTCACAGGCTCCTCCACCTGAAACATAACGGTATTTCCCTGCAGGGACTCCTTATGCTCCGTCGCCCTATGATCTGCGTTAGAGCGCATCTTTTCATAGCTTCTGCACAGGTATCCGCACTTCTCAAGTCCCAGGTTCAGCGCCCAATTCACCTGTCTGCCTCTGTCCGTAAAGCTGATGATAGCCACATGCTTCTTCCTTTTCTCCACGGTTACTCCTTTCTCTTCCGGTATTCCGTGGAGAATCCGGGGTCATACAGCTTGGAGCGGTCATAGGAATCATGACACACCCCATGGCCCACAATAATCAAGGCTGTCTTTGTAATCTTATGTTCCCGGGCTGCCTCCTCCAGAGTCCTAAGGGTGCACACCACCTGCTTTTCCTCAGGCCATGTGGCCTTATAGACAATGGCGGCCGGCGTATCCGGCTCATAGCCGCCTTTTATCAGCTCCCGGGAAAGTTCTTTTACCATCCCGGCGCTGAGAAAGATCACCATAGAGGCCCTGTGAGCGGCAAAAGCAGCAATGGATTCTCTCTCCGGGACAGGGGTTCTCCCTGCCATCCGGGTGATCACCACACTCTGGGACACCCCCGGCAGAGTGTATTCCATGTTGAGGGCAGCAGCGGCGGCACAGAAAGAGCTGACCCCCGGGCACACCTCATAGGCAATGGATTCCTTTTCCAGCTCATCCATCTGCTCCCTCACTGCACCGTAAAGGCTGGGGTCTCCCGTGTGAAGCCTTACGGTCATTTCTCCCTTTCGCTCTGCATCCACTATGACTCGGATCACTTCCTCCAGGGTCATGAAAGCACTGTTGTAGATCCGGCATCCTTCCTTTGTCTCCTTTAAAAGGCCCGGATTTACCAGAGAACCGGCATAGATCACCACGTCCGCAGCACCTAAAAGCCTCAGTCCCCTCACGGTAATCAAATCCTCTGCACCAGGCCCTGCTCCTACAAAATAAACCATCTAAATATTCCTTTCTCTCACGATCATAATAGGTGATTGCCAAACTCAAAGCCAGGAGAATATTCTGACCATACATTTCATCCAAAGCCTGCTGCATCAGGCATTCCAATGAGCCCAGGAAAGCAGAACCCAGTCAGGGATCATCCCTCCTGTGTTCTATGGTCTCATTTTCATGGTGCAAATGTCTTTTCCTGTAATATATGGTCAGAATATTCCGCTAAGTTTTGAGTTTCGCAGCTATCTAACGATCATAAGGCTGTAATATCCCGCCTCCTCAGGCAGTTCTTCTAAGGAACGGTACACCCGCTCTCCTGCCATGCCGCAGTTTTCTGCCATACGCACATCATAGCCGCCGCGAGCCAGAGCATCCTTCACCTGTTTGTACTGTTTTCCCATTTTCATCAGGATCTTGACTCCGGGCAGCTTGAGACCAGCTTCTATGTCATAAGATCCGGGGAGGATGTGGATCTCCTCCTCCCGCTCTCCCAAAGAGGTCAGAAGTCTGGCGGCAGCCAGGCAGAAGGAAGGAATCCCGTTGACAAGCTCCACGGCAAATCCCATCTTTCTCACCTGGTTTACTATGTACAGATCGCTGGCATAGATGGTGGAATCTCCCAGGGTGAGAAAGGCCACATCCTGTCCTCTCTCCAGATAGCCGGCGATCTGTGCGGCTCCCTGCCTGTATCCGGCTGCGCTGGCGTCACGGTCCTTCGTCATAGGCACGTCCACACACACCAGCTCCTTGTCCTTCAGCTCCGGCACGGCCTTGACTGCCACCTGGTAGGACATGCACCGTCCAGGCTCTTTCCTCGGAATCGCCGCCACAGGACAAGCTTTTAAAATCTTTACGGCCTTTAAGGTCATGTCCTCCGGATCTCCCGGTCCTACTCCTACTCCATATAATGTTCCTCTCATGTCTGTCCCTTTCTCCATTCCTCTATCATAGCCCCGCAGAGCCTGCTCATTGCCAGAATCCCGTGAGCCGAGGAAAAGATCACCACCTCTGTCTGAATCTTTCCTTCTCCCCACTCATTCATCTGCCTTTGGATTTTCCTGGCAAGCTCCTCCATCACCGGCTCTCTGCACCCGGCCTTTTCCAGATAATCCACTGCCTCCTCCGTGGTATTGCACCTAAGAAGCCGTTCCTTCCAATCTTCCGGTGATGGCAGGGGAAATCCTGCCTCCTCCACGGTCCGGGCCAGAATCTCCATTCTCCTGTCCCCGTACTTGGAGTGAGTATTCTCCATCCCCCCGGCTACCTTCACCAGCTTTCCTATATGTCCCACAAACAGAATTTTTTTAATCCTTTCACGGACTGCCATCCGCACCGTATCCGCCACAAAATTACTGCAGTGAACCCCTTCCTCCACGGGAAGCCCCAGATTCTCCTTTAAAAACCGCTCCCCGTAGCTACCAGGCACGATTATGAGAGAGTCCTGCCCCTCAGCCGCCTTCATGTGGAGCTCCAGGCCAATGGAAGCCTTCAGAGCCTCCTCGCTCATGGGATTGACGATTCCGCTGGTTCCAAGAACCGAGATTCCTCCCACAATTCCAAGCTTCGGGTTAAAGGTTCTTGCCCCTAAGGCTTCTCCCTGGGGAATCTTCAGCCGGATAAGATATCTGCCTTTTATGCCCAGCTCTTCATACACTTCTCCCACTGCCTGAAAAATCATGGCGCGGGGAACCGGATTGATGGCATAGGCTCCCACCGGGCAGGCAAGTCCGGGCTTTGTCACCACACCGATTCCCGGCCCCCCTGTAAGAGATAAAAAGGGATATTCCTCAGAAAAATACAGATTTTCTCCCTCTTTCTCCGCCTCCACGGAGGCATAGACCAGACATCCGTGGGTCACATCCGGGTCATCCCCTGCGTCTTTTCTCACTGCGAACCAGGTTTTCCCATCCTCAACCTTTTTCATAACCGGCAGGGCGACCTGGCGTCCGTCGGGCAGACGCACCTTGCCGGCCTTTATTTCCTTCCCTGCAAACTCGTACCAGGCAGCCCCAAAAGCAGCCGCCCCACAGCAGGTACCCGTGGTATATCCTTTCCTCAGTCCGGCCCTTTCCTCCATAAAGCTTCCTCTTTTTCATCTGCTTCTCATGGCTACAGCATCCATTATATTTCATCCTGCCTCATCTTGCAATCCATCTTTCTGATGCGCCACATTTTCACTTTCCGCCAAATGATGCCGGATGAATGTCCAAAGGACCTCAAACCATTCATTCGGCAGTACCGGAATCGCTGTCCTTGAAGGCCTCCTCCTTAAGCTCCCTCTTTCTTTTTGTCATAAGTCCCCCGATTCTTCCGCTCTCTTTCGCAGTCAGACTCCTCCATCCCTGCTCCATAACCTTATGGCTGAGTCCCAGCTCCGTGGCAATCTCAAATTTCAACAGTTCCTCCGGTGTTTTTAAATCTGCCGGATCAAAAGGCTTTTCATTTTTCTTTTTAGGCATAATTAACGGGTATACTCCTCTCTTAGATAATAGAGCCGATTCCTGAATCGGCTGTCTCATGAAAGTATACCCGTTTCTTATAGGTCTATTCGATTGTCGGCAGGTTTCGTCCTGAGAAGTCCTTCTTTCCCGCGCCTTTTTCAGGCCCGCGGAAAATGCCGCCCCTCCGGCGAATCCTCTCTCTTAATTCAGTGTATCAGATGGAATAATAATAGCCGCAATAAAATATGCGATAATTCCTGCGCCGCTGCAGGCAAAAATCGCCCACACAAGCCTTACAATCGTCGGATCCACATTGAAATACTCCCCGATTCCTCCGCAGACCCCGCATACCATACGATTTGTCGATGATTTATACAACTTCCTTCCCAAATCCATAGAAAACTCCTTTCATCTGTTGATTATTTGCACCATAAACCAGTTGGTTAGCGAAAACTCACATTGATTTCTCCTACCTTGCACTCCAGGTCGGCTCTCTTTGCCGCTCCTGGGTTGTCAATAACAGTATCTTTATTGTTTCGGCCTCTCTCGATTCCGCTGATCACAATGCTCCCCATCTCCTTCTCCAGCTCATAGGAAAAGTCCTCTTCCTTTCCATCCAGTTCATAGGTGATCACTCCGGTGCTGCACTCTGCTTCTATCTGCCCCTCTACAGCGCCCCTATAGATCAGCTCTCCGGCCTTGCAGTCTCCATTTACTTCCCATGCCCTTCCCGATGCTACCTCCAAGAGCCCTGCCGACAAGTCCATCTCCAGGATTCCAGCAGTGATCTCATGAACTAGAAGAGCGCCTCCCTCAACCTCCAGCTCCACGTCCTTAAACTCACAGCCTGAAGGAATCCTGATCTCCACCCCGGGCATCTCAAAGTCATCTAAATCAGGAAAACTCTTGTTTACGTTCTTTCTGCGGCGAACGCTGATCTTAAATGTATCGTCGTCAATCTCCTGATCATACCTGTAGAGCTCTTCATCTCCTGTGATAATAATCGTATCTGCCATGTCATCGGGCACCACCTCCACATATACCCCGGCAACCTCAATATCCAGTTCCATGATCTCATGGCCATTGACTGACAGCCGTCCTCCAAAACTTTTCTCTGCCTGCCTCATGGTCTCTCCTTCGCTTCCTATCTCATGATGCTCCCGGACTTCCTCACCATAGGCCTCCGTCTGCCATACAGGCTGCCCCGGCCCTTCCATGTTGTCCTCGTCCGCCTTTATCCTGTCGTCCGCCTTCACCGTAATCCCGTAATTTCTGGCCCGGTAGTGGGAAAATCTTCCTCCCATAGCCCAGGCAGCGCCGCACACTACCGTTCCTGCCGCCACACACACCACAGACGTAATCAGCATTCCTTTTATCCAGCCTTTCATCTCCCTTTTCTCCTTCCATGAACTAATTTACCGATTCCCTCCGTAACTAAACGAAACATCCAGGGAATAAACCTGCCATAAAATATAATAGACACCAACAAGCTTAAAATACCGATTCCCATAACAAAAATCCCTGCTCCAAAAACAAGAAGTCCTCCCGGAAGCCATGTGACCATGGAAATAATCCCCAATGCACACAGGGCAAAGCCTCCCAGGAACAAGGCAAGGGTGGCTGCTGCCAAAAAAGCGATGACCCCTACCAAAAGCCCCAGTACCCCGGCCGCCAGTCCTATAGCCGCTCCCCCTGCACCTAAAAGGATAGGAGATGCCGCCAAAAGTAAAAGGATCCACAAAATAATCTTTAAAAGCCCGCTGGTTCTGGGCGGTTCTTTTTTATCCCTGCTTTCGGAATCACCGCCTCCTTTGGCCTTTGTCCACGGTTCCTCTTGAACCTCCGAAACCTCCGGAAGGTCACGGCGCTTTGCCACCTGAAAATTAGGGTCTCGGAATCTCTCGTCCTCATATCCTCTCTCCGTAAAAGCGCCGCCCTCCTCCATGGCTCCTGCCAGGTCAGAACGGATAATGGCCGCAATCCGCTCCGGGCTTCCGAACTCCTTCATCACCTGATCTGCATTCTCCCCTGCCTCTTCCAGATAATCTCGGTAATAGGCAAGAGCATCTACCTTGTCTTCCTCGGGAATATCTGAAAGCAGATATTCCAGTCTTTCCATAAACTGAAACTTATTCATCACTCAGTTCCCTCCAATATACGTGAGATTTTCTTGGAGTAGCTGCTCCACTCGCCTCTGTACAAATTAAGCTGTGTCCGTCCCTTTTCCGTAATCCTATAGTACCTGCGGTTTCTCCCATCGATGGCAAGATCATAGACCTCTAAACAGTCCTCCTTCAAAAGCCTGCGCAGAACCGGGTAAAGCGTAGACTCCGAAACCTCTATGGCTCCCCTTACATCCTGGGTAATCTTGTAACCATAGGTTCCCTCTGGTTCTCTGGACACTACGGCAAGCACGATTGCGTCCAATAGGGCTGCGCCCGTGTTAAACACCATATGTTCACTCCTTGTCTTGTTATAATAATCTATAATATTATTTATTTTTCTATATTATATAATATATAATATTGTCTGTCAAGTAATTTTTAAAAAAAGAGACCTCTGTCTCAGAGATCCCTTACTAATTTTTTTATGACACGTTCCTGCCATGGGGTACTATATTTATATGCTCTACCGCTCCCCCTGATGCACCACATCCCGCTCCAAAAGACCCTCTTTCGCAGCCTGGCGGTATTTTTTCACCATATCCACAATCTGCGCCCTGGTATAAGGCTTAATGATAAATCCAAAAGCCCGTATTTTCCAGGCCTCCAGGGAGAATCCCGGAATCCCTGACAGAAGCACGACCTCCGGGTGTTCGTCCCTCTCATAGATCATGGATGCCAGGGTAATGCCGCTGATCTCCGGCATCACCACGTCGGAAAATACCAAATCGATCTGATTCTCCTCCACATACTGCATGGCCGCCACTGCATCGTCAAAGCTTTTGCACACCATGACCCCTTCCAGACCAGACAGAATCGATACCAGCCTCTCCTTTAGCTCCGGCGAATTGTCCACTACAATCACCTTGATCTCCATACCTGATTCTTCCCCCTAGCTCTTGTTATTTTCTTGTGCTGCACCCCTGCCCTGGGGTATGATTTTGCACTGCAGCTTCCCAGCGCGAAATGAAACGGCCAAAAAGACCGCCGCCCCTTAGGGCCGGCGGTCTGTCTGTATTGTACTGGGAACTGCTTACATGTCCTCTGCTGCCATAGCTTCCACATCAACATCCACTACGTCCGCATCCATGTCTGCTGCTTCAGCCTGCACCTGAAGAGCCTTCATGCTCAGGCTGATCTTCCTGTCTTCCTCATTAAAATCAACTATCTTTGCCTCGATCTCCTGACCGATGGACAGTACATCCGCCGGCTTCTCCACATGCTCTCTGGAGATCTGGGATACATGAAGAAGGGCGTCAACGCCGGGCTCCAGCTCCACAAATGCGCCGAAGTCTGTCATACGGGCAACTCTTCCCGCAACCACATTGCCTGCCGCATATTTTGAAGCGGCATCAGCCCATGGATTTGCCTCCGGGAATTTAAGGCTCAGGGCAATCTTGTCGCCGTTAATATCTTTAATCATGGCAGTAACCGTATCTCCTGCATGGAACACCTTCTTGGGATTCTCAACACGGCCCCAGGACATCTCAGAGATATGAAGGAGTCCATCTGCTCCGCCAAGGTCGATAAATGCGCCGAAATCCGTCACATTCTTTACCACGCCCTCAACTCTGTCGCCAATCTGAATCCTCTCAAACAAGGCCTTCTGCATCTCTGCCTTTCTTGCAACCATAAGCTGCTTGCGGTCGCCGATAATCCTTCTCCTGCGGGGATTAAATTCTGTGATAATGAATTCAATGTCCTGTCCCGCGTACTTGGACAAATCCCTCTCATAGGAATCAGATACCAGGCTGGCCGGAATAAATACTCTGGCCTCCTCAACCACAACGCTTAAGCCTCCATCCAGAACCTGTGCAACCTTTGCAGTCAGCACCTCCTGGTTGTTGAAGGCTTCCTCTAATCTCTTGTTGCCTCTGTCAGCCGCCAGCCTCTTGTAGGAAAGAGCCACCTGGCCTTCCCCATCGTTCACCTTGATGACCTTAGCCTCCATCTCATCTCCCACCTGAACCATAGTAGTCAAGTCTGCACCGGATGTATTGGTATATTCATTTCTCGGAATAATGCCGTCGGATTTGTAGCCAATATTCAAGACAATTTCATCTTCTTTGACATCGATGACCTTACCAGTGACAATCTCTCCTGTACGTATAGTTTTCAATGATTCTTCCAACATTTGTTCAAACTCGTTTAACTCTGACATTAGTATGAACCTCCTCAATAATATTCTTAGGGGTGGACGCCCCTGCTGTAATACCTACGCTGCGCACAGAACTTACACTTTCAGGATCGAAATCGCCCAAAGTTTGAATGAAATAGGTGTTCTTACACTCCTTTCGGCATATCTCGTACAGTTTGCGGGTATTGGAACTGTTCTTTCCGCCTATAACAATCATGGCATCTACCTGCGAAGCTATACGTTCAGCTTCCACTTGTCTTTCCTGTGTTGCATTGCAAATCGTATTTAAAACAAATATATCATAACCCTTTTCGGAAAATTTTTCAACTAATTCTTTAAATTTATTGTAATTAAATGTCGTCTGGGAGACAATACACAGTTTTTCCCCCCTCAAATCCGGCAATTCTTCTATTTCCTTTTGATTTTTAACCACCAGCGTCCTCTCATCACCCCAGCCGCGGATTCCTTCCACCTCCGGGTGGGCCCGGTCCCCGATGATAATCACTCTCCTTCCCTGCTGATTCTGCTCCTCCACAATCCTGTGGATCTTCTTCACAAAGGGGCAGGTGGCGTCCACCAGCTTAAGACCCTGGGTTCGGATTCTCTCATAAATGGACTTTCCCACACCGTGGGAACGGATAATCACGGTCCCATCCTCCAGGTCTTTTAAGTCTTCCTCGTCCTTTAACACCCGGACCCCCTTTTCCTCCAGATCCCTCACCACCTCCTCATTGTGGATAATGGGGCCCAGAGTACAGATGGGCGGTCTTCCGTTTTGGATCTCCTCATAGACCTGATCCACTGCCCTCTTCACGCCAAAGCAGAACCCTGCTGTTTTTGCGACCATCACTTCCATACTATTCACCTGCGCCTCTAAGACCTGCGGCCCGGGCTGTCTTCACAATGGTATCCACCACCTGTTCTATGGACATGTGGGAGGAATCCACCAGAACCGCGTCCTCTGCCTGCTTAAGAGGAGCAATCTCCCGGTGCATATCCCGATAGTCCCTTTCTATTATATCTTGCTCAATTTCTTCTAAATTACACATCTGACCCTTTTCTTCCAGCTCTTTCAATCGTCTCAAGGCCCGGACATGGCTGCTGGCTGTGAGATAAATCTTTGTCTGGGCGTCAGGAAGGACACAGGTACCGATATCCCTGCCATCCATAATCACGTCATAGTTCCTGGCCAGATCCCGCTGAAGCTCCAAAAGCTTCTGCCTCACCGCCCTGTAGACCGATATGGCAGAGGTCGTCCGGCCCACCTCCTCGGCCCGTATAAGCCCTGACACATCCTCACCGTTTAACAGCACCTTCTGTACCCCCTCTTCATAGCAAAGGGAGATATCCATATTCCCGCAGGCTTTTTCGACTGCCTTCTCATCTGCCCGGTCAATGCCCTGCCTCAGAATATACAATGCCATGGCCCGGTACATGGCCCCGGTATCCACATAGATAAATCCCAGTTTTTCTGCTGCCTTCCTTGCAATCGTACTCTTTCCGGCCCCTGCCGGGCCATCGATAGCAATATTATATGTTCTCATATGCATATGTTCTCCTTTTTTATTCATACCCTGGGTCGCAGATTGCTGACAAAAGCCGAGACCGGGAAATTACCCTTCTTCCTCCCATGGAATATGGCTCCCTGCCGCCCACCCTGTAGACCAGGCAATCTGAAGGTTAAATCCTCCTGTAACCCCATCCAGATCAAGAACCTCCCCTGCGAAATGCAGATTCTTCACCAGCCTTGACTCCATGGTGGAGGGGTCAAGCTCCTTAACCTCAATGCCTCCCTGGGTAATGATGGCTTCTTTATATCCCCGAAGCCCGGTGAGAGTAAAGGTTAAGGCCTTGATTCCTGCGGCAAGCCTCTGCCTCTCCTCCCTTGTAATCCCGTTGACCTTTTTCCCCGGATCAATACCGCTCCTGGCAATGATCACCGGAATCAGCTTGGAAGGCAGCAGCTTATCCAAGGAATTTTTAAACTGTTTGTTGGCACATTCTTCAAAATCCCTTCGGATTCTGGCATCTAACTGCTCCATGTCAAGAGCCGGCTTTAAGTCAATGGACAAAACCAGGGGATGGTCTTTTATCATTCCCGCAGCAAAGCTGCTTGCGCTCAGCACCACAGGGCCGCTGACTCCGAAATGGGTAAACAAAAGCTCCCCGAATTCCCGGTAAATCTCCTTCCTTCCTGAAACAATCACCGCCTCAACGTTCCTGAGAGACAAGCCCTGCAGGTCTTTCACCTCCGGCTCCTTCACGCAGAACGGAACCAGGGCCGGGGAAAGCTCTGTGACCCTATGGCCTAAAGCCCTGGCAAAGGCATATCCGTCCCCCGTGGAGCCTGTGGCCCCATAGGAGAGGCCGCCGGTGGCCACAATGACCCGGTCTCCCTTCACCCTCTCCTTTCCCTTAGAAAGGAGGAGCCCTTTACAAACCCCTGCCTCCACCACCAGCTCCTTCACTTCACTGTGAAGATGGACTCTGACGCCAAGGTCCCTCATCTGGCCTGCGAGAGCGGCAATGACATCAGAGGACTTGTCTGACACCGGAAATACCCGGTTCCCCCGCTCCACCTTGAGAGGGCATCCGTTTCTCTCCATCAGCTCCATAATATCCTTGTTGGAAAAGCCGTAAAAGCTGCTGTAAAGGAACCTGGCGTTGGTCACCACATTGGCCAAAAGCCCTTGAACATCACAGGCATTGGTCACATTGCAGCGGCCTTTTCCGGTTATATAAAGCTTCTTCCCCAGTTTTTCATTCTTCTCGTACACATGAACCTGATGGCCACAGCCAGCAGCGGCGATGGCCGCAGCCATACCAGCTGCGCCACCGCCGACAATTAATACCTTACTCATACCATATCTATCCAGCAGAACCGCCTGTAACAGGCGGTTCCTCCTTCCTTTGTCCCTTTTGCAGCAGGCCAATCACCCCTTACGCTGCTTCTTCACTTCTTTAATCTTTGCCTCCAGGGCTTCCACTACGGTCTTTAACACCTTAACCCTTGCATAGTACTTGGAATTGCCCTCCACCACGATCCATGGCGCATAGGTGGTAGATGTCCGTACCAGCATCTCATCCACAGCCTGCTCATACAGCTCCCACTTCTCACGGTTTCTCCAGTCCTCATCGGTGATCTTCCACTGTTTTGCCGGATTCTCCATGCGCTCTTTAAACCGCCGCTCCTGTTCGTCCTTATCGATGTGCAGCCAGAACTTTAAGACCACGGCGCCGAAATTGGCCATGTGGGACTCCATCTCATTGATCTCCTGATAAGCCCTCTTCCACTCCGCCTCCGTGCAGAACCCTTCGATGCGCTCCACCATAACCCGCCCGTACCAGGTCCGGTCAAAGATGGCGATGTGTCCTGCCTTAGGCATATTATTCCAGAATCTCCAGAGATAGTGGTGCACCTTCTCGATGTCGTTAGGAGAGGCCGTAGGATTCACCTGATATCCTCTTGGATCCAGGTGACTGGTAAGGCGCTTGATGGCGCCTCCCTTGCCTCCTGCATCCCATCCCTCAAACCCAAGAACCACCGGGATCCTCAAACGGTACAGTTCATTGTGAAGCTTTTCAAGACGCTTCTGCAGACGGTCCAGCTCCTTTTTGTACTCTTCCTTTGTCAGGCTCTTTGACAGATCAATCCCTGAGAGAACCCCGTTGTGGAACCGCTCTGCAGGCAGCTGATCCGGTTTCTTTTTGGACTCCTTTGCGGTCTCTTCCTTCTTCTTTAGGGCATAGGCCAGACGGTCCGCCACGGTGGTGAGGATCTTCATTGCCGCATAATCCCGGTCCGTGGACTCGATAATCGTCCACGGTGCATATTCCGTATCCGTATTCTCAAGCATCTCCTCGTTGATCCGCAGATAGGTGTTATACTCGCTGTTTCTCTTCCAGTCCTGCTTGCTGACTCTCCAGGAAGACTCCTTGGAATCCCCCAGCTTCTTAAGGCGCTTCTTCTGCTCCTCCTTGGAAATATGCAAAAACAGCTTGATGATCACGGCGCCATCATCGCTTAACTGCTTCTCAAAGGATAAGATATCCTGATAAGCCCCCTCCAAATCAAGCTCCCGATCCGGATAGTCAAACCGGTCTCTCTGAACAATGCTGTACCAGCTGCGGTCAAAAATGGCGATCCGCCCCTTGGCCGGAGTCTTCGTCCAATACCGCCACAGAAACGGCCGCATCTGCTCCTCTTCATTGGAAGAATTGGATGCAAATACAGAGAACCCCCTGGGATCCAAAGCCTGAATCAGACGGTTAATCTGCACGCCCTTACCGGCGGCCCCCATACCCTCGAACACAATCATCACCGGAATCCCGGCGGCCTTACATTCTCTCTGTAAAACGCCTAACCGCGCCCCCTCGGTCTCCATCACCTGTTTGAAGGTATTCTTGTTCACCTTTTTTGATAGATCAATCTTCTCCAGCATACACATACCCCTCCTTGGAATATTTCCGTAAATATGATACCTACTAGTATACCATACTCTGCCGGGAAATAAAACGAAAGATTAGGATATTTTTCTGCTTTTACGCCTCTGCCGTTATGTGAACAGCAGCCCTCTACAGCTCCGCCACAACAAAGATATCGTAGATGGCCTTTATAGCCATCTCAAAATCCGCATTTTTCACTCCGATAATGATGTTGAGTTCACTGGAGCCTTGATCAATCATCTTTACATTCACCCTGGCATGGGCAAGAGCCGAAAAAATTCTTCCCGCAGTGCCTCTGGTGGCCTTCATCCCTCTCCCCACCACGGCGATTAAGGCAAGGTCGGATTCCAGTTCCACATAGTCCGGCTCCACAGCCCTGTGAATTCCTGCAATTACAGACTGCTCATACTCTTCAAACTCCGACTGATGTACAAAGATAGTCATGGTATCGATGCCGGAGGGCATATGCTCAAAGGAAATGCCGTAATTCTCAAAGACCTGCAGCACCTTTCTCCCAAACCCCACCTCTGAATTCATCATGGCTTTCTCCACATTGATGGAGCAAAACCCCTTCTTGCCTGCAATTCCGGTAATGGTGAATCTTGGCTTCCTGCATGTGCTCTCCACAATAAGAGTTCCTTTATCCTCAGGACGGTTGGTGTTGCGGATATTAATGGGGATACCTTCCTTGCGCACCGGGAAAATAGCGTCTTCATGGAGAACGCTGGCGCCCATGTAGGCCAGTTCCCTCAATTCCCGGTAAGTGATGGTCTCAATCACCTCAGGGTTGTTCACGATTCTGGGATCAGCCACCAGAAAACCTGACACATCGGTCCAGTTCTCATACATGTCTGCATGGATGGCCTTGGCCACAATGGACCCTGTCACGTCCGAACCGCCTCTGGAAAATGTCTTCACCGTGCCATCATGCTTGGAACCGTAGAACCCCGGGATCACAACCCTGTCAATATGCTCCAGCCTTTCAGACAGCTCTTTATCCGTAGCCTCCTCGTCAAAAGCGCCATTATCGTGAAAAAATACGACTTCCGCCGCATCCACAAACTCATATCCCAGATACTGAGCCATAATCATGCCGTTTAAATATTCTCCCCTGGAGGCAGCATAATCTCTTCCCGCCTTGGCAAGAAAATTCTCCTCGATCCGGTCAAACTCATGATCCAAATTCAGGTTCAAATCCAGACCATCGATGATCTCCTCATAACGCTTCTTAATCTTCTCCAGAATCTTCTTATAAGATGCGCCTGTGCTGGCAGCATCATAGCATTGATACAGAAGGTCCGTCACCTTCTCGTCCTTGTCATTGCGCTTTCCCGGCGCAGAGGGAACCACATATCTTCTGGATTTATCGGAGCGGATAATATCTCCCACTTTCTTAAACTGCCTGGCGCTGGCAAGAGAACTGCCGCCAAACTTCACCACTTTCTTCATCATATCCTCCATTTTGCAGCCGTCTGCAGTGCAGACCTGTAGATTTTTATTACTTTTTAAAGGAGCCGGACTTTTCGGACATGCCGACTCATGTATCATAAAATAATATCTTAATCTTTCCTGTCTGTCAAGTAATTAAAAAACCGCTTTGGGGCATCCTCCTCCCCCAAAGCGGCTTTATTTCCCTTCTTAAAAGGTTCCCCGGCTATACCGGCTCCCCCATCTCCTTTTGAACCTGCTCTTCACAGGAGCGCATAGCCAGAATAGTCTTCTCCATAAGCTCCTCCAAGGTCCATCCAAGGGCGTCAGCTCCGTCCTTAATCACGTCCCTGGAACATCCGGCTGCAAAACGCTTGTCCTTAAACTTTTTCTTAAGGCTGGACACCTCCATATCCATAACGCTTTTGGAGGGCCTCATCCTGGCTGCCGCACCAATAAGCCCTGTAAGCTCATCGGCGGCAAACAGGATCTTCTCCATAAGATGCTCCGGCTTCACGTCACTGCAGAGACCATAGCCATGGCTGCAGATGGAGCGGATCATATCCTCCTCAACCCCTGCTTCCCGCAAAAGCTCCGGCGCCTTTTTACAGTGCTCCTCCGGATACAGTTCAAAATCAATATCATGAAGGAGCCCTGTCTGTCCCCAGTACTCCTCCTCCGCTCCATACCCTTCTTCTCTGGCATACCACCTCATAACTCCCTCCACAGTAAGCCCGTGAAGAATATGAAAAGGCTCTTTATTATATCTGCGAAGCAGCTCCAAAGCCTGCTCCCTTGTCAGCACAACCCCCATACCGGCTCTCCTCTCTTACGTTTCTCAGTTTTGACCTTCACAATGGCCCTCCATCAGACGCTCTCGTAGATTTTTCGCATCTTCTCCCCGCATTCCTTTGCATTCTCCGGAGTAGTATTCTCCAGGGTTCCGTAGATAAAGGGCTTCTCCCTCTTGATAAACCTCATAATGGAAGTGTAGTCCATCTCCCCGGTTCCCGCGCCCACGGCCTTGAGGCCGTATCCTTCGTTTACCCGGATAAAATCCTTAAAATGCACCATGGCAATGTCCGGGCCCAAAAGTTCCATGGCCTCGGCAAATACGTCCTCCCTGTGATCCACATTGTCCAGGTCAAGGATATTCACAGGGTCAAAGAGAATCTGCAGGTTGTGAGAACCGATCTCGTCAAGGACAGCTCTGGCCCTTTTTGCGTTCCATACAATGTGGCGGGCCACAGGCTCGATGGCAAGGATCACGCCGAACTGCTCTGCGCACCGCACTACGGGCTTTAGGTTGGCAATAAAGGTGGAGAGCGCCTGATCTGATCTGCACTCAGGGCAGTACTTGTATTCCTCATTTGGGGCCCCTGTCTCCGTTCCCACCATGCCGCAGCCAAGAAGAGAGGCAAAACGGATATGAGCGTAGTATTTCTCCTGAAACTGGCGGATTACCTCCGGATCCGGATGAGCCAGGTTTAAGTAATTGCCCAGAACCGCTATGTCCATCTGGTTTTTCTCAAAAAGGTGCTTCAGATAGTGGGCATATCCCGGTGTCAGGGCCGAGGGCGTGCAGGGGTAATCCTTCATGGCCTTGCTTAAGGCTAAGTGGGTACAGGTGTATCCCTTCTCCCTCACTATGGGAAGCAGTTGTTCCATAGGCAGCTTTTCCCCGTCGTGGAGACGCAGTCCTAATTGCAGCATTGTATGATTCCTCCTTCTGATTATTCCGCGAAGGCTTATCTTCTAAGCTCCTCGCTGACAGCCATCATGCAGGCGGCCGCACCGTGCTGATTGTCTGTCATCTGAGCCTCACTGACATAGTACTCCGGTTTTCCCGTCCGGTCCTTTCGGTTGTGGGGATCCGGGCCTGCCCCCAAGCCGGCGCTGGCGCAGATTCCGTAGAGATGCCAGCCATCCTCCTCCTTTTTTAAATAGGTGTCACGGATTCCGGCAAGAATCCGGCTGCCTCTCCTGCCGTACTCCTCCTCCAGAAGCCCTATGCGGGCGCCCTTCATCAGGGCATAGGCCGCCATGGCGCTTCCCGAGGTCTCCGGATAGTTGCCCTCCAGCTCCGGGCAGTCCACCACCTGTAAAAACATGTGGGTTTTCTCATCTTCATAAGGAAGAATACCGTCCACGGCCCTCTTAAGAAGCTGTCTCAGTTCTTCTGCCCTTGGCGTGTATGCTCTTGCCGCCTCATACACGTCCACAAGAGCCATGAGAAACCATCCTTCGGCCCTCAGCCACACAGCCGGGCTCCTTCCCGTCACCGGATCCGCCCACTCCGCCTTCCGGCTCACATCGCAGCCATGAAGGTAAAGACCTGTGTCCTCATTCCACAAAAGCCTGTGGGCGCTCTGAAACTGATCCATAATATCGTCCCAACGGTCCTCCTTGTTCTCTGCAAGGCATCCGGCGTAGAAGGGCATGGCCATGTAAAGGCCGTCCAGCCACACCTGGTTAGGGTAAATATCCTTGTGCCAGAAATTCCCGGTCTCTGTGCGGGGGTATTGTTCCAGGAATGAGTAGGCCTTCTCCACTCCATCCCGGTACCCTGCCTCCCCCGTCAAATCCCTGAGAATCCTTAGGGACTTTCCAAAGCTGACTTTGTCGATGTTATTTTCCCCTTCCTTCCAGTTGGCCACCCTGCCGTCGGCGCCAAGAAGCCAGGAACCGCTTTCCCTGATATACTCTCTCCAAGCCGGATTTCCCGTAGCCTCTGCCAGGTACTCTGCCCCTATTATACACAAATCATCTTTATAATTCCAGGCTTTCTCCCTTAAAAACTGAGGAAAGGCCTTTTTCATATACTGATCAAAATATTCTAACCACATGAACGTTCTCTCCTTACGCTAAATCCCGGCAAAATCCGCCACCCTGTTTAAGACCTCTACCGCTTCCCCCAATGTCACAGGCCGGTCCGGGAAAAAACAATCCCCCTCCCCAAGCTCCATAAAGCCGAAATACAGGGCTCTTGCCACATTGGTTCCGTAATTATTGCTTACTTTCTCCACGTCGGCGCACACCGGCATAGTGCTGGAGGCATTCCGGTAATTTACCCCGCAGGCCTGCATGGCCACCGTGGCCATCTCCTGCCTTGTCACAAGGCCCTCAGGCGCAAAATCCCTTCCCTCCTTAAGAGCCAGGAACTGACAGCCCACTGCCGCCTGTAAAGCCGGGCTGCAGGCTCCCTCCCCAGTGCCGCGCCGGCCTGCGGCATCTGCCAGAGGCATCATCATCTCTGCAAGGAGCTCTCTGGTAACCGGCACTTCGTCAGGTAGAGCCTGGGCCCTTCCAAGCATGCCCCGGCACATAAGACGGCCCCGCTCATAATCCCGGCTTCCCGCCTCAACCTGCCTGGGAAGTACTTGGTAGCTGCGGCTTGTCTCCCGGTTTTTCCTTTGATCCTGGGCCGTCACCCGGACAAAGGCGCTTTCTGGGGGAACCAAAAACTCCTCCCCCTCCCCGGCCTCTCTCCACGCCGCGCCGTCCCGGGATACCTCCCACAAGAAACGGCACCTTACGGGCCCGCCGCATCCTCCGGCATCTGCATTTACCAGGCTGTTTTCTGCCGGAATCCCCAGAATCCTTACGCTGCTCGGGCGGGGAAACAGCTTTTGGTTGATCTCAACAGCCTCCACCACAGGATCCTTCCAGTTCATGCCGCGCATGGCCTTTGCCACGCCGTCAATCTTTATATTCCGCAGCACCAGACCCGTGATGGGCACCTCGTCAAAGGCCTCCAGAAAGATTCCGTAATCCCCGCCGTGGGCCACAATATTTTCTATGGTAATATTGCGAAACACCGGAAGATGGCTGCCGTTTCTCCCATCCTCATAGAGCATGGTGCCGTGAACCGCCGCGCCGTGGACATGATCCATAACGCTGTCTGCAAGGACGATATCCTCCACCCTGCCGCCTCTTCTTGCATTGGTTTTAAACCTTAGGGCATAGGTTAAATTAGGGCTGGAGAACCGGTTGTTCACGGCCAGAACCCGGCGGATCCCTCCGCTCATCTCACTGCCCAAAGCCACTCCCCCGTGTCCATCCGCAAATTCATTGGCCTCAATGACCACATTTTCACAGGGTCTGTCCGCCAGGCGTCCGTCCCGGTCCCGCCCCGATTTCAGGCTGATGCAGTCGTCTCCCGTGTCAAAACGGCAGTTCACAATATGTACTCCGCTGCAGCTTTCCGGATCGCAGCCATCGTTGTTGGAGCCGTGGCTTCTCATGGTCACCCCATCCACTGTAAGGCTTTTACACATCACCGGGTTTAACTGCCACATGGGGCTGTTTATCAAGGTGAAGCCCTGAAAAAGCACTCTCTCGCACCGGATGGGCTGCACAAAATTGGGCCTAAGATAGTGGCCTGGCCCAAAGACCCTCTCTTTCACGGGAATCCCCTCTGCGTTCATCCTCCGCAGAAGGAGCCGGTCCGGCAGCTGTAAGTCCGGCCGATCCTCCGACCAGGCATTTTCCACCTGATGATGCCAGTTCCACCAGTGGTCCTTGTCCGCCCCTCCATCTAAAGTCCCCCGCCCTGTCAGGGCAATATCCTTGGCATCGCAGGCATAGATCAAAGGGCTGTAATTATAGCAGGGAGTGGCCTCCCAGTGGCAGAATACCACAGGATAATGGCGTTCTTGATCTTCATTTACAAAACAAAGCACCGTGTCCTCAGACTCCAGGTGCAGCTCCACCTTATCCTTCAGCCGAAGGGCCCCCGTGCGGTATGTTCCCCGGGGAATCACAAGCCTTCCCCCTCCGTTTCCGCTTACGGCATCAATGGCCTGCTGCAGCTCTTTTGTCTGAATCCTATCACTGTCAGCCGCAATACCGAATTCACCTGCGTCATACCGGTTTTTCGGAATCTGCGGCAGCATAATTTCTCTAAGAATTGATTCTCTCAACTGTTCTTTATTTTCCATATTGCACCAGCCGCTCTAATATTTCCAGATTTTCCCCATGCCATCGGTGAGGGCCTTCACAGATTTCGTGAATCACCCGCTCCTGTGCCTCCATAAGGCCGTAGGCTCGTCTCACTATCTCCACCTGCTCCTGTGCATTGACGATCCCTCTGGGGCCGTTTAACCGGTCGTCTCTGCAGGACTGAATCCACATAGGCCTTGGGGCTATAAGGCAGCCGATGTCTCCCATATCCAGATGCTCCCAGAGATGAGGCACATAGTTGCAGGAGCAGTTGTTATTCAGGGTGAGAAGGGCATCCTTATAACCGTAAAAATACCCGCTGATAACGCAAAAACGGATCCTCTCATCAAGAGCAGACAAAAACAGGGTCTGCATGCCTCCGCCGGAAAATCCCAGACAGCCTGCATTGTTGGTATTCCACTGTTTCCGCTCCTCCAGATAATCCAGAATCCGCATAAGATCCCACGTAAACATTCCCGCTGCGGGGATCCCCAGAGGCTCCCCCATGTGGGCCAGGCGGTAACAGTCGTTTTTCATGGCCGTCTCGGGATCTTTGGCATCCACCGGATCCTCCCGCCTCTCCCCGAACCCCCGGCTGTCAGGACAGACTGCCACATAGCCGCGCCTGGCAGCCTGGAGTCCGTAATCATATTCATAATGCCGGATACTCTCCGCGATGGCCTTGTACTCCCTAAGGCCTGCCACCGCATACTTTCCGTTTCCCCCGTGTCCGTGAGGGCAGAGAATCACAGGGGCAGACTCATCTGCACCCTCCGGTATCAAAAGATAGAGAGTCACCCACACATCCGGCTCCGCCTGGATTCTCACGTGCTCTCTTCGGATTCCATCGGGCAGCACCGTCACGTCTTCTGTAAGGGATTGTAGTGGACAGGTTTCCATTTTGTCAAGTCCCAGAAGGCGGCCTAAAAGCTCTCTTGTCTCCTTCTGCCACGCCTCAAGCTCCTTTCTGGTCTCACCCGCAAAGCAGTCTCTGCGGGCGTACCGGTCAAATTTTTTTATCATGGATGGCAGCGTGCCATAACATCCCTTCATCTCAGGAAGAATTTTCTGTGAATCAGTCATCATTTACCTCTCCCTGGCTCTTGGCCCCGGCCGGGACTGCTTTTTTCTTCTTCAGGTAATCGGACAAGAAAGGCCAGATCACGCAGAAGACAGACACCAAAAGCAGGGTGGCGGAAATAGGCCTGGTGAAAAATTCCTTGTAGCTGCCGTGGGCATAGCTGATTCCCTGGCGGAAATAGCGCTCCAGCTTGCTTGAAAGAATGAAAGCCAGCACCAGAGGGGAGGTAGGAAGTCCCGCCATGCTCATAAATACGGCCAGAAGACACAGGGCCAGCATCACATAGATGTTGAACATGGTGTTGGAGATTCCGTATCCGCCGATATAGCAGATCACCAGAATCACGGTGTAAAGGTAATGATAAGGCACCTTGAGAATATAGGGGAACCACCGTTTGGTCACGATCTGGACAAGGTAGGTGACAATGGCCGACACCATAACGCAGGCAAAGATCAGCATGGCCAGGTCTGGCTGCTCCGTCATAAACAAAGGCCCTGCCTGAAGTCCGTGAATGGTAAGTCCCGCAATGAGCATGGCCGTAATGCCGTCTCCCGGAATTCCCAGGGCCATCATGGGGATCAGGGCGCCGCCTAACGAGGCGTTGTTGGCCGTCTCGGAGGCCCACACGCCTGCCGGGTTGCCTTTGCCGAAGCTTTCCGGTTCTTTGCTGATGCTTTTGGCATAGCCGTAAGCCACCATATTGGAGATACCGGAGCCCATCCCCGGGAGAAATCCGATCCACAGGCCTGATGCAAATGCAAACAATATGGTCTTAATATTTTCAAAAATATCCTTCAGCCCTACGCCGAGGCCCTTCATATTCACCACGTCCGCCTCAGGCATCTTGGCCTCTCCCTTGGCAGAATCCCTGATGATCTGACACATGGCAAACATTCCCAACATCTGGGCCACGGTGCTGATACCGGAGCTTAAATATATGTTTCCGAAGATAAAACGGTTGGCTCCGTTTATAGGGTCCATACCGATACAGCCCATGAGAAGGCCGATGCCTGCCGCCATAATGCCCTTAAAGATATTGCCCTTTGACAGAGACGCAATGAGGGTAATGGCGCAGAAGCACAGGGAGAAATACTCCCATGGCCCCAGATGAAGGGCAAACTCGGCGATAACCGGGGAGAGAACCGTAGCCAGGGCCACGGAACCCACGGTACCGATAAAGGAAGCCGTCATGCCGATGCCTAAGGCCTTTCCTGCCTGGCCGTTTTTCGTCATGGGAAATCCGTCGAAGCAGGTGGCAATGGCCGACGAGGAACCGGGGATACCGATGAGCACAGCCGAGATAAAGGTGCCGCGCCGCGGCATTTAAAGCCAACGGAATAGAAGATCCGGCAGTAAAAGGAGAATGATATGCCAAGAGAAAAACAGAACGAAGGTATAACCTTGCTCGGTAACAATAACACGAAATATCCGCAGACTTACGACCCGTCCGTTTTGGAAACGTTTGTAAATAAACACCCCGGAAGGGATTACTTCGTAAAGTTCAACTGTCCCGAATTCACAAGCCTTTGTCCAATAACGGGGCAGCCCGATTTTGCCACGGTCTATATTTCGTATGTACCGCGCGAAAAGATGGTTGAAAGTAAGTCTTTAAAACTGTATCTTTTCGGGTTCAGAAACCGCGGTGATTTTCACGAAGACTGCGTGAACGTTATAATGAACGACCTTATTGAATTGATGGACCCTGCATACATAGAGGTATGGGGCAAGTTTTTGCCCCGTGGCGGAATTTCCATAGACCCCTATTGCAACTATGGCAAAAAGGGGACCAAGTGGGAACAGGTGGCCTGGGACAGGCTTTCGCA